>JAFRLN010000101.1 GCA_017431175.1 Mogibacterium sp. | reverse complement strand
GGGTTCAGATCTTCAGAGACTTCCGGATTTTCAGGGTTCTCCGGATTCTCAGGGTTTTCCGGGTTCTCGGGGTTTTCCGTTATAAATACGCAGTAAGTATCCAGATATGGCAGGAGCAGTCAATGGAATCAAATGCATACAACGGAACAGAGAACTATATTTATCTCAGCGGAGAAGAAAAAAACGCAAATAAGATATCTCCGCTGCTGATTACTTTGAGAGAAGCCGGATGCAATGTGTGGTATGATAATACTGCAGATGAAGGTGCGGTCATTGAGCGTATAGAAAACTGCAGTTATTTTATGACATATGTGTCGGAGGCATATGTCAGTTCCGAAAAATGCATCGAGGAACTCAGTTATGCAATCCAGCTAGGCAAAAAACTGCTGATGATATATGGTGAGGATACAGAACTGCCTAAGGGAATGCAGATGAGGCTCAACAGGGTGCAGGCGATCTACAGGAGCAAATATCCGGAGCTTCATGGGCTCTATGCTAAGATCCTTCAGACAGAGGCTGTGCGTGCGTGCGGCGGCACTTACAGGAAAAAGGCCAAAGGTAAAGAGAAGACTTATGTAGTCGAGTACGATGATACTAAAACAGTGGTCAAAAGTGTTCTGAATATAGTCGGTTGGATTTTTGCTATAACCCTGGCCATTATGACTATAGTATTTTTTTTCATGGATTAGCGATATAGTCAAGTTATTATTTTTACAGATTAGGAGGTTGCAGGAAAAATGTTGGAGTTAATTGGATTTTGTTTGATAGCTATTATTCTGATCGTATGGTCGAACAGCAGAATGAAGAAAGGGAAAGACTTTCGTCCGCCTCTGATAGCAGGAATAATAATATATGCAATTTCTATAGTTGGGGCTAAGGCAGAAGGAAGTTCGATTATTGGGAGTATCATAGCTATCATTCTCCTTGCAGTCGCGTTCGGCGTCTTTTCAGGTAAAGTAAAAAAGTAGCTGAAGATCAGGGTATGGCTGTTGCGGAAAATGGAAGCCGGATCAAAAGGATATAATGACAATTACATATTCTTCAGTTACTCTCACATGAATGCTGATGAAGCGAAGACCGTTATTGACAGTCTCCGCGAAGCAGGACACAGCGTCTGGTACGACGATGGCGTGGATCCCGGTGTTTCATGGGATGACTATATTGCTGAGCGCATAGAATACTGCAGATGTTTTACTGCATATGTGACAGCGGAATATGCATGCTCCGCAAACTGTATAGACGAGATCAGTTACGCGCGTGACAATGGCAAAGAGATAGTATTGATATACGCTGAAGATGCAGAGTTCCCCAGAGGTCTGCAGATGCGCCTTTCAGCTGCTGAGCGACTCCGGACTTCTGACTATAATAGCAGTTCGTCATTTTACAAAGTTCTTTTTGACATCGAAGGGGTCAGTGCATGCAGAACAGGCAATACAGTTCCTGATGTACCGCCGCGGCCTAAGAAGAAAAGAAGAGCATCCTCAAAGAGATCTGTGGGGAGGAAGATCCCGGTTCTGCCAATCGTTCTTATTCTGTTACTGATTGCTTTTATTATTGTTGCCATTAACAAAGTCAACGGGGATTCAACTTCTTCTCAGGGCGTCCGGTGTACGATCTGTGAGATGAATTTTACTCTGCCTGATGACAGCTATATTCAGGAAACTGACCGCAAGACAGCGTTCAGCAATTACGAGAAGTTACATATTCCTGCCCGTGAAAGGGGAGAAGGTGTGCTGAAGCCGGAAGATTTCATAGAGCTCCAGTGGTATAACGGACAGGGGAATAAATACTTACTGGCCGCTGCACAGGCAGCTTCCTTCAGCAATGATGAGTTTGAAGAAGCGGCGGATATGATAACACTTGATAAGATCGGAATATTTCATGAATTTCAGATCGGGTCAGTTTCCGGAAGATATGGCATCGTGAAAATCAGCGGCTTTACTAATACAGATATCCAGTGTCTTAATAATGGCGTTTTTTATAATATTGAATTTCTGAACACTGAACTTGAAGATGATGAGATAAATGCTTTCATAGAATCCATCGATTTTAATGCTGTTCTTGATGATCAGACGGTATATTGCGGTGATATATCATTGACAGTTCCCGGGAATTATTATGAGGCTGCGCACGAATGGGATGATGGAAGACAGGATCCACATTTGTATATGTGCAATGTTGGTTCATTAAGAGAAGTAATTGCATATTACTATAACAGCGAATTAGGGAGAAGTGCTCCGGACCTTGCAGGAGCATATGCTGATTATTATAAAACAGATATAACGGAGAGAGATAAGGGCTTCGGAAAGAGTTATTTTCTGGAGCTGGTCTATGAGGAAAACGGTGCTGAGTATTCTGAGGTCATGGCATTGTTCGAAATATCCGGGAAAACATATGTGGTTGAACTTATCAGTGATCAGCCGGATATAACGATTGACAGCATGGAAGATATCGTTTCTACGATTGAAGTCAGTGAGTAGTTCACAGGCAATAAGACGGAGTAATTGGTCATATGGCAGAAATTGAAATGAATAAAACTATCAGAGTATGCGGGATCGAGCCTGAGTCTATAGTCGACGGTCCGGGATTCCGCTATGTTCTTTTTGTGCAGGGCTGTCCGCACAGATGCCCGGGATGTCACAATCCGGAGTCCCATGATTTCGACGGCGGTCAGGACATGACAGTTCAGGAAGTGTTTGATCAGATCATGTCCAATCCGCACCTCAGAGGAGTTACCTTCTCCGGAGGAGAGCCTTTCTGTCAGGTCCCGGCACTGCTTGAGCTTGGAAGAGCTGTCAAAGAAGCAGGACTGTCTCTGATGAGTTACTCAGGCTATACTCTTGAGGAGCTCAGGAGCAGAAACGATCCGCAAACAGACGAACTTCTGGGGATTCTTGATATTCTGGTTGACGGCAGATATATCGAATCTCTGCGTAACCTGACACTCATTTACAGAGGATCTGAGAATCAGAGAGTCATCGACATGAACAAGACACGCGCAGCAGGAGAGATCGTGCTGTACAAGTCCGATTTTGATGTTGAAATAATAATATAGCATATCTCTCAGGAGTCAGACGATACACCGTATGAAACTGGAACTGGTCGCGACGGCGACTTTCGGTCTCGAAGCAGTTGTAAGGCGTGAGATCGAGGCGCTCGGATATAAAGTACTGAAGACAGAAGACGGCAGAGTCACCTATATGGGTGATGAGAGAGCTGTCGTAAGATCCAATCTGTGGCTCAGGACGGCCGACAGAGTATATCTTCGTGTGGGTGAATTCAAGGCGGTAACATTCGAAGAGCTGTTCCAGCAGGTTAAGGGTATACCATGGGAAAACATAATACCGGAAGACGGAAGTTTCCCGGTAGTCGGTGGTTCTGTCAAATCTTCGCTCCACAGCGTTCCGGCCTGTCAGAGCATTATCAAGAAGGCGGTAGTGTCAAGACTGTCTGAGTTCTACTGCAGGGATATACTTCCTGAAACAGGCGCGGAATACAGGATCAGATTCATCGCGCACAAGGATGTCTTCCTGATCCTCATCGATACGAGCGGAGCCGGTCTGCACAAAAGAGGCTACAGGGTCTCGGATGTTGCGGCCCCGATCAAGGAGACTCTTGCCGCCGCGCTTGTGCAGCTGAGTTTCTACCGGAAGGACAGAGTTCTCGTGGACACGTGCTGCGGTTCAGGTACGATTCCGATCGAAGCAGCCATGATAGCGCGCAATATAGCTCCGGGACTCTCAAGAGATTTTGTTTCGATGAAATGGGACATGATCGGTGAAGACCTCTGGAAGGAAGAGAAGCGGTATGCCTATGAAGCAGCAGACTTTGAAACGGATCTGAACATAACAGGCATGGACATCGACAGGCGGGCAGTCGGCGCGGCAAAGGCGAATGCTGATGAGGCAGGTGTCATCGATGACCTGGATCTGATATGCATGGATATGACAAAATGGGAACCCGGCGCAGGAATACCTAAGGGAGTATCCGCTGACGAGTACGGTGTAGTCATTTCAAACCTGCCTTATGGAGTGCGGATCGGTGACAGAGAAGCGAATCAGAAGCTGTATAAGCATTACGCGCATCTCATAAGAGAGTACCCGACCTGGTCGTTTTTCCTGATCACTTCCGATAAGGATATTGAAAAAGAGATCGAGAAGATCACCGGCAGAAAAGCTGACCGCAGACGCAAACTGTACAACGGGCAGATCGAGACACAGTTCTATCAGTATCACGGGAAGAGACCTCCGCGTGAAACACAGAACCGGATAGATCATGCGGACTGATCTGGGGGGTGTAAGATGAGCAGATACGACGTAGTATGCATCGGATTGGCAATATTGGATTCTATCATCAAGGGCTTTGATCCGGAGCCGGTCTCCGCGACCGGATTCAGGGCAGAGAGCGGCACGATCAATGTGGGCGGCGATGCCGCCAATGAAGCGATAGCCCTTACAAAACTCGGAATGAAAACTGCGCTGCTCTGTTCGATCGGAAAGGATCCGGCAGGAAATATCATCGCCGGAGAGCTTGAAAGGCGGGGGGTCGACACAGGGATCATGATAAGATCGGAAGAGCATCCGACTCCGATAACTACCATCTTCGTAACCGAAGACGGCAACCGCAGATCCATAACCAACAGCGCTCACAGATATAACTTCCATCCTGAGCAGTATACAGACGCATTCAGAGATGCACGCGCGATAATGCTGGGGTCACTTTTCAGGGCGCCGTTCAATGAGCCGGAAGTTATAAAATCTGTCGTGAAGGCAGCCAGCGATAACGGGGCTCTGGTGTTTGCGGATACCAAGCTCCCTAATTTCAGAAAGCTGAGTCTTGAAGACATCTCAGATTCTCTTCCGATGATAGATTACATTACGCCTAATGAAGATGAGGGAAGATACTACACAGGCAGAGAGGATCCTGAGGAAATGGCAGATGTGTTCCTCAGCGCGGGCGCGCGCAATGTGATCATCAAGCTCGGAGCCAGAGGCTGTCTTCTTAAGAATCCTGACATTACTCTCAGGATACCGGCATATAAGATCTCGGCGATAGATGCCACAGGTGCCGGAGATAATTTCATAGCAGGCTTTGCGTCAGAGATACTGCGCGGAAGTCCTGTCCGGGACGCGCTGCAGTTCGCAACAGCGTGCGGTGCTATCTGCAGCACTGCAGTCGGAGCGGGAACAGCGCTTCAGAACAGAGAACATGTGCTGGACTATATGTCAGCAATAGACAATTGCCGGACTATAGAGTAGAATTAGCAAGTACAGAGCCTTAGTATGATAAGGGTAAGGAGTTGGACATGGTCAAGAAGGATTTCTATTACCCGTCAGTTGACGGAAAGACTCAGATACACGCAATAAGATGGGAGCCGGAAGGCGAGCCTAAGGCAATACTTCAGATCATCCACGGTATGATCGAGTTCATAGACAGATATAGTGATTTCGCGGAATATCTGACAGAGCACGGATATCTTGTAGTCGGAGAGGACCATCTCGGTCACGGAGAATCGGTACAGTCAGACGAATATCATGGATATTTCGGCCGTGACGGGAATGAATGGGTAATTGCGGATATACATCAGCTGAGACTCATGATACACGGGGAATACCCTGAGCTGCCTTATCTTATGCTTGGCCACAGCATGGGGTCTTTCCTTGTACGCCAGTACATCACCGAGAAGGACTGCAGATACGCAGAGGGGCTCAGCGGAGTCATAGTGATGGGTACAGGCTGGACACCGGGAGCTGTACTCGCGGCCGGCAAGGCTGTTGCAAGACTGCTTGGTGTACGCAAGGTCGGAAGGAAAGCCAAAATGATCGATGTTATGTCGTTCGGTAACTATCTCAAGAAGATAGACAATCCGCGCACGATCTCAGACTGGCTGACCAAGGATAATGAGATCGTAGACTGGTACAGAGCACAGCCATGGTGCACTTTCCACTTTACACCTAACGGTTATTATCACATGTTCAGGGGCATGCAGAAGGCCCACGACATCAATAGAATGAAGAATCTCCCAGCTGGTCTTCCTATCCTGTTCACTTCGGGAGCCGAGGACCCGGTCGGAGCCTGGGGAGAGGGTGTCCGCAAAGCATTCATGGTATACTCTGAGAACACTGAATGCGAAGTCAGTATCAAACTGTATGACGATGACAGGCACGAGATCCTTAATGAGACAGACAGAGCGACTGTGTATGCAGATATGCTCGAGTTCCTGGATTACTGTCTGGAGAAATAGATTAGAAGTAACGTGCTTATTATGCCGGGAGGCACTGAGATGACCTATTCACTGAATATAGCGATAAAAATAATGATTGCCATAATACTCGCCGTTATCTTCGGAAACGGCAGTGTTGTGGCATTCAATCATATTCAGCCAAAATGGTTTGAAGACTATGATGATAATGATCCCGCGGGGGACATCATTGGCACTCCGCGCAGGATACTCCCGCCGCGCCTTGTCGAAGCAGACAATGCCGGCAGACAGAGACTTCCGAGCACACCCTGGAAGTATGCTTTTACGGGATATTTCGCGATTTGCGGAGTGTATCTCGCAGTGAGGGGCGGGAGTGCGCTTTTCGAGTTTTCCGTGCTGTGCGTGCTGTTTGTGGTGCTTGAGATGGCCATATCCGATCAGCTCTATAAGGTAGTGCCTGACCAGTTCAGTCTCATGCTGGCCGTCATGTCGATCGCGTTTATCAGTTATAATGAGAACTGGTGGGAACCTTTTGCGGGAGCCGGGCTCGGACTGGCTGTATCTCTTGCCATTCTGGGCCTCGGGATGCTGCTGTTCAGGACCGGGTCCCTTGGCGGGGCAGATATCAAATTCTTCACTTGCATGGGGCTTATAGCCGGAAGACAGGGAATAGTTATCATATACATACTGACAACGATACTGTTCGCGCTGCAGTCGGTCGTGCTGATTGCTTCGGGAAGAGGCTCGATCAGGGACAGCAATGCCATGATGCCCGCTGCATGCGCTGCAGTCACGATATATTTCCTGTTCCTCTGGAATATTGAAGAGATCGTTTTTTCACTTTAATGAATACTATAGTGCAGTGTAAGGTTCCGGGAAAAAATCATTCCGCAGAAGCCCTTGCAGTGCACCGAACGAGCGAGAGCGGGATGGCTGGAAACTGCAATAACGAAGCGGAGCGGAGCTTGCAGTTTCCCCATACGCGCCGAGCGAATGAGAATGCAATGCACGGCTTCGAGGACGTTTTTTCCCGGAACCTTACACTGCACTATACATAACATATGAGTCCGTATATATGAGTATGAAAGGAATCCTGTGGGTAAGAATGTTCTGATCAGAATCGAATACGACGGCACGAACTTCTCAGGCTGGCAGAAGCAGCCGAACGCAAGGACTGTTCAAGGGGAGATAGAACATGTTCTGAAGTATATCGCGATGGAGGATGTGCCGATACACGGTACAAGCCGTACTGACGCGGGCGTGCACGCTCTGGGACAGTGCGCGAGTTTTGAGTGGAATTCCAACATGCCGGTGGAGAAACTGCCTGAAGTAATGAACAGGAGATTCGGGGCAGGAGGAACCGGCAGGTCAGGAGCACCCGGAGACATCCGCATATTATCTGCTGAGGTCATGGACGATGACTTTCATGCAAGATATTCATGCAGAGGCAAGACATACAGGTATATCATCGACAAGACAGGAGATATCTTCCGCAGGAAACAGGCTTTCCAGTATCCGGATGCCAGGGATCTGGACATAGACGCCATGAGACGGGCAGCGAGGCATATCGTCGGTACCCATGACTTCAAGTGCTTTGAGACTGCGGGAGGGACTCCCAGAGAGTCTACTGTGAGGACTGTATCAGCGCTTGATATCGCAGAGAATGATGACAGTATCATCATCGAGATCACAGGCGACGGATTCCTGTACAACATGGTCAGGATAATAGTCGGAACCCTCGTTGAAGTCGGTATCGGAAGAAAAGACGCAGAGGAGATCCCGGATATTATACAGAGCAAAGACCGGGGCAGAGCGGGATTCACCGCTCCGCCGCAGGGGCTGTATCTGAGGGAGATTTATTTTTAGGGGTAAGAAGTGTACAAAGTAAGGATAGATAAATTTGAAGGACCTTTTGATCTGCTGGTATACCTTCTGGAGAATGCCAGGATGGACATCTATGATATCAGAGTATCTGAGATCACGGAACAGTATATAAACTATCTCAAAGAGATGGATGAACTGAATGTTGAGGTGGATACAGAGTTCATAGTGCTTGCTGCTATCCTGATCAGACTCAAATCACACATGCTGCTTCCGAGGGTCACGGAAAGCGGCGAGGTGGTGCTCGAGGAAGATCCGAGAGACGAACTCAGGACCAGGCTTCTTGAGTATGTCCGCACCAGGAAGATCGCAGAGATGCTTGCTGAGCGCGAAGAATACTTCATGGCCGTCCACGAGAAGCCGGCAGAGGATATCTCAGTGTACACAGATAATCCGGACGAGATACTTCATGTTTCTGATGAGCAGATGGTCAGTGCGTTTATCATGTTCCTGACACGTAAGAAGAAGGTCGATGAAGTCTCCAGGAGATATCAGAAAGTAAGGCGGAGAAAGGAAACGATCGAAGCCCGGATAGAGTTCATGACAGACCGTCTGGAACGGAAGTTCAGAGAAGGAAAGGGAAAGGTGGTCTTCACCGAGCTGCTTCCTGATACTCCTGACAGGATGGATGTCGCTCTTTCGTTCATGTCCCTGCTGTCTATGATCAGGAATCAGGGGTATGACGCTGAGCAGAAAGAGAATTTCGGAGAGATAATCGTTAAGAGAAAAGAAACAGCTGTTGCCGGAAAGGAGCAGGCGGATGTATAGCAGAAAAACGATGAAATCAGCACTTGAGACGATGATGTTCATGTGGGGAGAACCTCTGGAGGTCAGGGACGCTGCTTCTGTGCTCGACGCAGACAGAAATGAGATACGTGAACTCTTCAGAGAACTCATGACGGAATATGAACAGGAAGGAAGAGGGATCAGGATCAGAGAAGTCGATGACGCGTTCGGGTTCGTGACCCACATAGAGAACGATATATTCATTAAGAAGCTTTGCACTCCGGTAAGGATCAAGAGGCTTTCACAGGCAGCGCTCGAAGTTCTCGCTATCATTGCCTACCGTCAGCCTGTAACGCGATCTGAGATCGACTCCATACGCGGCATCAAAAGCGAGAGGGTGATCGACGGACTGATCGACAAGGGTCTGGTAGAGATCAGCGGCAGATCAGAAGGAGTCGGAAGACCGCTTATATACGTTACTACAAGAGAATTTCTCAAAAAATTCGGCTTTACATCGCTCGATGACCTCCCGGAAGTTCCTGAATATGAGGAATTGAGACGACAGCCGGAAGATGAGGCAGGTTACGGACAGCTCAGGATAGATTTCGAAGGAGAAGGAGAAGATAAATGAGAATCAATCAGTATATAGCAGCAGCCGGGATCACAAGCAGACGCAAAGCTGATGAAATGATAGAAGAGGGCAGAGTGCGGGTCAACGGCGCTGTTCTCACGACTCAAGGATATCATGTGCAGGAAGGCGATCTGGTTGAGGTAGACGGGGTCCGCATTGTTCCGGAGCAGAAGAAAGTCTACTACCTTCTCAATAAGCCGGCAGGATATGTCACTTCGACGGAAGACAAGGAAGGCCGTCCGGTCGTTACAGAACTCGTGCCTGACGGAATCAGAGTTTTTCCGGTAGGCAGACTCGATTACAATACGACGGGGCTCCTGATCCTGACCAATGACGGAGACCTCTCGAACAAGCTGATGCATCCGTCTCATGGATTTGACAAAAAGTACCTTGTCAGGGCGGCAGGGATCGTCACACTCAAAGAAGCGCAGCATCTGCGCGACGGGATAGACATAGGAGGTTTTGTCACTTCTCCTGCAGAGGTCGAGCTCATCAGACACGACCGCAATTCGACTCTGGCCGAGATCACCATTCATGAGGGCAAAAACCGCCAGGTGCGCCGCATGTTCAAGGCGATAGGGCATCCTGTGCTTGAGCTGTCAAGAATAGGTCTTGGCAATCTTACGATCGGAAGGCTGGCACCGGGCCAGTGCCGCAAACTGAGCCCAGCGGAAGTAGAATATCTTAAAAGGATATAGTTATGGGATTCAGTATCGTAGAAGGCAGGCTGTCAGACCGGTATAATCATTTCGCGGAATATGATTTTATGTCATGCCAGGCTACCGAGACCAGACTGATGGGTGTGGTAGCTCTCAAGGTGACCTGGAGAGGCAGAGAGAAATCCCGGGAGAGATACTATCAGGTGATACATCTTGACTATTCCGAGTACGGGATAGATGAGTATCTTGAGTTTGAGTGCATTCCGGGAACAGACAAATACAAGCAGAATAAGGAAGAAATGACCTACCACTGGGATCATTTCACAAGCGTCATGGGCGGGCAGGTAGTCAATATTCCTCCTTCAGCTATGCTGCGGCTGATTGACAGTGCTCTTCCGCTGGCAGACAAAGGCATAGACCGTGAATATGATGACTATCAGAATGAGATATTCAGAGAGTATGCGGTCATGAGGCTTGAACTTATGAAGGGCAGGCTGGCGGAGGATGGAGTCACAGCAGCGCTTTGCAGCCTTGAGGATGCGATGCGTATGGTATGTGAAAAAAGACTCGGTGCCTGCGCAACGATCAATTACTTCATTATGAGGGTCATAGACAGGGACTTTGACGCTGCCGCGCTGCTCTCGACTGTCAGCAGAGAAGAGCTCGAAAGAAATGAACTGGCTGAACCGGGTATACAGACTCTTATCAAGAGCAGTATCAGGAAAAGTGATACTGAAACAGATCCGCCTGCAGACGGAACATCTTTTCCATACAGATGCAGGATCACTACATTGGGGCGGAGAGGGTATTATCACGCGACCTTCGTGATCTATCTTGACGGCGACTACAGAATGAAAGATACCAAGGTCACTCAGACAGAGATAGGATCTCTTGTAAAACTGTCAGAGTATGAATCTGCCGTTCAGGTTGCCCGCAAGGAATACCTGACAGTCATTCAGTGTCCGGATGATATCATCGACGGCTTTGACGGAAGGTATATCGCGCCTCTTGCGGGAGTAGACCCGGTGATGGTCCCGAACGGATGGCTTTACACTATCTATAAAAAAGACAACTCCTATGTCAATAAGACAGAATACAGGCTGGGGGATGATGTCTACGGATATGCTCTCCTCAATACCGGCGGAGAACTGGTATTGATGAGCAACGAGATGGACAGGATCACGATGATCGATAATGCGGCGATGATGTCGATCTATGCTCCGTATATGAAGGTAACAGGCAGATATCTTATTGAAACGCCGATCTTTCATACACTCTGTCATACACACGGAGCGTTGTTCAGTGATCTGATAGAACCGGTACATTGAAAAAGACGATAATTAACATGTGGTAAGTAAAAAAGAGAAATTGTGCTTACTCAGATACACGATTTGTTCTTTTTTGAAGGCGATATTATCAACACGACTGAAACCATTCAAATTGCAACATTGTGCGGATTTTCCACATGGTTTTTAAAAATCGTATACATTTTTATCCACTTCGACATGTGGAAAACTTCAACTCATAAAACGTTGAAATTTCAACGTTGAAACGGTCTCTGTCCACATGTCAACAGGATTTATCCACAGATTTTATTTTCCGGTTTCCGGCAGTTTTGTTCGATTTTGTGAAACGTTCTCAAAACTCCGTGAAACATGCAGAAAGCAGGCATTTCATGACTACAGAAAGAATTTACAGAACAGATCAGTACGCATCGGAGTGTGTGTCAGAAATCGTCAATGTGAAAGAAATAAAAGGCTGCGATGCCATCGTATGCAGCGCCTCAGTCTTCTATCCGGAGGGAGGAGGACAGCCTTCTGACACCGGAACAGTCTCGCTCGGCGACAGAATCTTTGAGGTGATATCGGCATATGATGAAAGCCTGGAAGGTCCGGTCTGGCATTATACAGACGCGCCGGCAGGGACTTTTTCTCCGGGTGATGAAGTGACTCTTGCCATAGACTGGGATCAGAGGTTCATCAATATGCAGCGTCATCTCGGTGAACACATGCTGAGCGGAGCATTCCATACGCTGTTCGGCGGAGTCAATAAAGGCTTCCATATGGGAGAGGATTATATCACTATAGATATCGATCTGGGCGGCAGGATGCTTACTGAAGAGGAACTCGATCTTGCGGAGAGGGAGGTCAACGAGGCAGTATGGGCAGACCTTCCTGTTACTGTAAACTGGTTCGATGACTATGAATCGTCTCTCGTTATGCCTGTACGCAAACAGGTCCCGCATGAGGGAAGAGTATCTGTAGTAATGGTAGGCGATCTTCCGGATCCTTACGACTGCATAGCTTGCTGCGGCACTCATCCTTCAACGAGCGGACAGGTAGGGCTGGTCGCTATATACAAATGCGATCCGAACAAAGGAATGAACCGTGTTTTCTTCGACTGCGGAAAACGCGCGCTTGAGCATCTCAGCGCGGATTCAAAGGAACTCTCCGGCATAGCAAAAAGGTATTCATGCAAAACCGCAGACCTTCCTTCGAGACTCGACAGTGAGGCGGAGAACATAAGCAGCCTCAAAGGCAGACTTGCTGCTCTTGCGTCATATGTGAGTGAAAAAGAAAAGGCTCTTATTCTTGAGGAGATCGCCGCCTCAAAAGCAGGGGTATATGTGTACTCTACTGATATTCTCAGCACAGATGAACTTCTCAAACTCGGTTTTGCGGTATCCGCGGAAACGAGCGGAATGCTGCTTGTGTTCATGCAGACAGCGGCAAATACATGTCTTCTGTTCTCGTCCGGTGATGCCAGGTGCGGAAAGCTGGTCAAAGAAAACGCTGCGGCGTATCACGGACGCGGCGGCGGAAGAGATGACAACGCGAGAGCGCTCTTCAGTGAGCTGAAAGATATGAAGAGCTTTGCCAACGCACTGGAAGAAATGGTAAAATAATATATACGAAAAAATGACAGGATCGGAATGTCCCTTAGACCGGAGGAATATTAATGGCAGACAAGTTTGACAGCAGCGAAAAGATCATCGTAACGATCGACAGAGAGTTCGGGAGCGGCGGCCACGAAGTAGGAAGGCGGCTTGCAGAGAGATTCGGCATCAGCTTTTATGATGAGGAACTGATATCAAGGGCGGCGGCCAATACCGGATATCATGAGGAATATATCAAGGAGAATGACGAAAAAGCTCCTGATTATTCGGTCTCCTCATTCTTCACCGGCGTGGACATGTTCCAGTCATCTCCATACACCAAGATCCAGGAAGAAGAGTTCAGGATCATCAAGGAGATCGCAGCGAAAGAGAGCTGCGTGATCATGGGGCGCGCAGCTGATTATATTCTCAGCGATGAGAGACATGTAAGCATATTCATATTTGCCCCGATAGAGGACAGGATCAGGAGAAATCTCGCTGTAGCCAAGACCAGATTTCCTGATGAGAACCTCGATGAATACGGCATGGAGAAGAAAGTCAAGCAGATCGACAAGCAGCGCCGCAGATATTATGAATTCTATACAGATAATAAATGGGGCGGACGTGATGTATATGATCTGCTCATCAATACAAGCCGCGCGGGTGTTGAAGGAGCCGTCGATATCATCGAAGCATATATCAAGGGAGGAAAGGACAAAGACCTTCTTTCAGATATAGAGACGGTGTCCGAATAGAGAAGACAATTATTATACACTGTCCTTGAGAGGCGGACACTCCGCCTCTTTTTACGTTATTTTTGCACAAAAACACCCAGATTAACTTGGAATATGTACGCGATTTGTGTACAATCTGCGTATAGGCAATTTCAATAGTTGTTTTTTATGGAGGACTATACTATGAAGAAATTTCTTGCTCTGACACTGACACTGCTCATGGTGCTTACATTCTGTGTCGGCTGCGGTGGCGGCGGTGGTTCCGGTTCAGGCGGAGACACAATCAAGATCGGTGTATTTGAACCTGCATCCGGTGACAACGGCGCCGGCGGAAAACAGGAAACACTCGGTATCCAGTATGCTAACAAAATGCAGCCTACAGTAACGATCGGCGACAAGGAATATAATGTTGAACTCGTAATAATAGACAATGAGTCTGACAATTCAAAGGCTGTTACAGCAGCACAGAACCTGGTATCGCAGAACGTATCGATCGTTCTCGGTTCCTATGGTTCCGGCGTATCCATCGCTGCGGCTGACGTATTCGCAGAAGCCAACATTCCTGCTATCGGTGTAACATGCACTAACCCACAGGTTACAGCAGACTGCGAGCAGTACTTCAGGATCTGCTTCCTTGACCCATTCCAGGGAACAGTACTTGCTAACTATGCATATGAGAACGGAATGAGAAAGGCATACTGCCTCTCCAAACTCGGTGATGACTACTCTGTCGGTCTTGTCAACTACTTCGTTGAAGCATTCAAGGCCCTCGGCGGAGAGGTCGTTGAGGAGCAGTTCCCGGACAAGAACTCAGACTTCACATCATATGTAGCGAATGCAAAGAAGGCAGGATGCGATGTATTCTTCAGCCCTGTATCGACAGAGGCTGCCGCACTGATCATCGACCAGGCTGAGGCACAGGCACTCGGAATGCCGCTCCTTGCCGGAGATACATGGGATTCCAACGTCATCACAGGAGCTGCTAAGGGCAAAGACGTTGAGATCGTTGTTACAACCTTCTATCAGGAAGGCGGCAACCCTGATTTCGACGAAGGCATCAAGGCTTGGTTCGAAGAGGATTCAAGCGCTATGACTAACAACGGCGGCAACACTGACCTCGCTGCTGTTACAGCGATGGGATATGACGCATACTTCGTAGCACTGGAAGCTATGAAGGCAGCCGGATCAACAGATCCTGCAGATATCCTTGCAGCCCTGCCATCACTACAGGTAAGCGGACTTGTCTGCGGCGATGTTTCGTTCAACAAGACAGGTGATGCCAACAAGACAGAAGCATTCGTCAAGAAGTGCAACACTGAGACAGGCGAGTGGGAGTTCCTCACAAAGCAGAGTGCTCAGTAATACTCGTATACTGATTCAGTAAACAATTTGCTTCTTTAAGCGGGAAGCCCTCGCGGCTTCCCGCAATTATTATAAGTAAGAGAGAGTAATATGGGATTTTTACATACATGGCTGCCATATATCCTTGCCGGCATCGCGGTCGGCGGGCAATACGCCCTCATAGCGATCGGTTATACGATGGTGTATGGTATTCTTCGACTAATCAACTTTGCGCACGGAGATGTATTCATGTGGTCAGGCCTTATTATGGTCTACATGATCACGGTGCTCCCGCTGTGGCTTTCGATCATTCTGGTCATAATATTTGCCATTGTGCTGGGTACTACGATAGAAAAGGTCGCATACAGGCCGCTCAGATCAGCGCCGAGAATGTCGATCATGATTTCTGCTATCGGAGTATCATATCTGCTGCAGAATTTCGCGCTGTACATAACAGGCGGTCTTACCAAGACATATCCTTCTATCAACTGGCTTCAGAAGACAGTGACGATCGGTTCGGCTACGACTAAAATGGTAACGCTGATCACACCTGTGCTTACTATCATACTGGTCGTTCTGCTGGTAATGCTCATAAAATATACTAAGATCGGAATGGCGATGCGTGCTGTATCACGTGACTTTGAGACATCGTCCCTTATGGGAATAGATATAAACCGGGTCATTACTGTGACATTTGTCATCGGATGCGCGCTCGCTGCGATAGGGTCTGTACTCTACTTCTCCAACTACACCGGTATCAATCCGATGTCAGGAGCTATGCCGGGACTCAAAGCATTCGTTGCGGCTGTATTCGGCGGTATAGGTTCCGTTCCGGGAGCAGTAGTAGGTGCATTTGTTATAGGCGTATGCGAGAACCTCATCAAAGGTGCCGGATGGACAACATTCTCGGATGCTTTCACTTTCGTTCTGCTTATCATCATACTGATGGTCAAGCCTACGGGTATCTTCGGTGAGAAGAATATAGATAAGGTATAGGAGGGGGCCATGGAAGTAAGACTTAACAACAAGACCAAGGCTGCACTTTCGGCGATTGCCGTAGCCCTTTTCCTTATATTCGTATTTCTGGGGGACAAGTTCATACCTGCAGGATCCACATGGAAAATGCTCATCACTGTCATTGAGAAGGGCTCTATCTATGCGCTTGTCGCAGCCTCGATGAACCTGCTCAATGGTTTTACCGGGCTTTTCTCCCTCGGCCAGGCCGGCTTCATGCTGATCGGCGCCTATTCCTATGCTATCTTCACGATACCGGCAGGAAGTCACGAGAAGGTGTATCAGTATTTCGACGGCGGTATCATCAAGTGGTCGCTGGTTGAGATCCTTGAGGGCAAGATCGGTATTCTGGGTCACTATATCGGTATGTTCATTCCTATGCTCGGAGCAGGCCTTTTCGTTGCTGTGATAGCATATCTTATCGGAATACCTGTACTGAGACTCAAGTCCGATTACCTCGCGATAGCCACACTTGGTTTTGCCGAGATCATACGCGCGTTCTTCCAGTGGAACACTCTCGGACCTGTCACCAACGGCTCCAACGTACTTCGTAAATACACGACTTACGGCAATGCCGTTTTCCCTGTGCTGATCGGAGGAATATCTATTGCACTGATACTGCTTCTGATCAATTCAACTTACGGCAGGGCTTTCAAAGCGATACGTGATGATGAGATCGCGGCTGAAGCTATGGGGATCAATCTGTTCAAGCATAAGGAGATCTCTTTCGTGATATCTTCGTTCTTCGCAGGGATAAGCGGAGCTCTGCTGGCAATGTTCCAGACAACGATCAACGCCACGCCGTTCAATACTGTAATGACATACGAGATACTCCTCATAGTCGTTATTGGCGGTATAGGCTCTATCACAGGATCTGTCATCGGCGCATTCCTCTTCACGGCCGCGTCAGAGTGGTGGCTCAGAGGGCTCGACTCCGGAAGATGGCTGGGCATCTCATCAAGCCTGATGAGACCGGGATTCCGTAAGGTCGTTTTCGCTGTACTTATCATGCTCATAGTACTGTTCTACGCACAGGGTATCATGGGAAGCAAAGAGTTCAGCTGGGACAGATTCCTGACATGGTGGAAGAGACTTCCATCCAATCTGAAAGCGTGGCCTGAGAGGCATCGCGCTAAGAGCGAAGCAAGGAAAGAAGCCAGAGCGGTAAAGGCTGCCGCCAAGGCCAAGGCAAAAGAAGCGAAAGCAGACAATGAAGCCAGAAAAGCTTCGGGGAAGGCTCTGTTTACACCGCTTCCTATGTCTGATCATGTTATAGTATTCGAGAAGGAGGGCAAATGATGGACAACAGAGAAGTAGTACTCAGGCTCTCCGATATTACGATGCAGTTCGGCGGTGTCGTTGCGGTAGATAATCTCAATCTCGAGGTCCACAAAAATGAGATCGTAGGTCTTATAGGACCTAACGGCGCGGGAAAGACTACCGCGTTCAACTGTATCACAGGTGTATATGAGCCTACTAACGGGGCGGTTGAGATCAACGGCAAAGTCGTTATCGAGAACCATCCTCAGGGCAAGATGAAAGACGCATACAAGGGACGCAATAACGGTAAGTATACCAAGGCGATCACCATGCTCCCTGACAAAGTCACAAAACTCGGAGTAGCGCGTACGTTCCAGAACATCAGACTGTTCAAAGGCATGTCGGTACTGGAGAACGTTATGGTCGCTATGCACATGAATCAGACAGAAAGTGTATTCGGCGCGACATTCAGAAGCAAGAAGGCCCGCATGGAAGAAAAAGCGATGAAAGAGGAAGCTCTCGAGCTTCTGAAGAAAGTAGATCTCTATGAAAACAGAGATGATCTCGCTACTTCACTTCCTTACGGCAAGCAGAGACACCTTGAGATCGCGCGTGCGCTTGCGACTCATCCGTCTATCCTGCTGCTCGACGAACCTGCTGCAGGCATGAATCCGCAGGAATCTGATGATCTTATGAGATTCATCGGACGCATACGGGATGAGTTCGATCTTTCGATACTCATGATCGAGCACCATATGCAGGTAATCATGGGTATCTGCGAGCACATCTATGTACTGAACTACGGCGGACAGATTGCTGACGGAACTCCTGCGGAGATCCAGGCTAACCCTGCTGTTATAGAAGCTTATCTGGGAGGCGATGAATAATGCTGGCAATCAGAAATCTCAACGTACATTACGGCGGAATCCACGCACTCAGAGGCATCGATATTGATGTGCCGGACGGGAAGATCATCTCGCTCATCGGCGCGAACGGAGCAGGAAAGTCCACCACACTCAAGTCAGTAATGGGCCTTGTTCCCAAGAGTGACGGGCATGTTTACTGGGATGATGTGGAGATCACTTCGCTCAAGACAAAGGATATCGTAGGAGAGGGGATCATTCTCTGTCCTGAAGGCAGACGTATTTTTCCCGATCTGACAGTAGACGAGAATATCGCGGCAGGCGCTTACCTCCGTAAGGACAAGGATGGAATAGCAAGAGACAGAGAATGGGTATACAACCTGTTCCCGAGGATCGCAGAGAGGACGTGGCAGCTCGGAGCGACGCTTTCAGGAGGAGAACAGCAGATGCTGGCTGTAGCGAGGGCTCTGATGTCCAAGCCAAAACTCCTGATGCTTGACGAACCTTCACTGGGACTTGCTCCTCTTGTCATCAAGGATATTTTCGCTATCATCCAGAAAATCAAGGAAGAAGGAGTCAACATCCTTCTCATCGAACAGAATGCAAAAGCTGCTCTCGAGATCTCCGACTACGCATATGTAATGGAGACAGGAGTCATCACAATGGCGGGGCCGGGCAAGGCGCTTCTGAATGACCCAAGAGTACAGCAGGCATACCTGGGAGAATAACAGTCGCCGGATGTCCCCAACCTCTGCAGCGGCACTTGTTGGAGCCTTGCTCCCGGGTGAATCAATCAGATAGAAGTAAAAGACACATCCTTTGACGTGCGGAACTGATCCGGCGGAGGATGTGTTTTTTTCGTGTCGGAGTTCTGATAAATAAATGACTTTTGATCCTTTTGATTGACAAGCGGTTACGAATAGATATAATAATTACAGCCTTATTAAGAGCGAGGGAGGGAATGGGCCCTATGATCTCGCGGCAACCTCACCCGGGGGTGAAGGTGCCAATTCCCACGGAGGTCAGCCATCCTCCGGCAGATGAGGACGAGGTTATCTCTCTGCGCGCGGCAGAGGGATTTTTTTTATGGCTTACTACTACCATTCAGGAGAAATAAATACATGAGAACACTTTTTACATCAGAATCAGTTACTGAAGGTCATCCTGACAAGCTGTGCGATCAGGTTTCGGATGCAGTGCTCGACGCGATCCTCGCGCAGGATCCTAAGGCGCATGTAGCATGTGAATGCGCTGCCAAGACGGGATTCCTTATGATCTTCGGCGAAGCATCAGGCAATTTTGATGTCGATTATGAAGCAATCGCGCGAAAGACTATCTGCGAGATAGGCTATGACAATGACGATGCATGCTTCAACGGCAACACCTGCAGGATCATCGTGCATATGGAAGAGCAGTCAGCGGATATCGCTATGGGAGTCAATCAGTCTTATGAGTCAAAAGCAGGTCTTTCCGACGAAGAAGCAATGATTGGTGCCGGAGATCAGGGAATGATGTTCGGGTATGCATGCAGAGAGACTCCGGAGCTGATGCCTATCTCACTTCAGCTCGCTCATAAACTGGCCAGGAGACTTTCAGAAGTCAGAAAGAACGGTACACTTCCTTATCTCCGCCCGGACGGTAAGACGCAGGTGACAGTTGAATATGACAACGGAGTCGTCAGCAGGATAGATGCAGTCGTAGTATCGACACAGCACAGCGCTGATGTCAGCCTTGATCAGGTCAGAAAAGATATGATGGAATATGTTGTGGTACCGATAATCCCTGAAGGGCTCATCGATGCTGATACCAAGATATTCGTCAATCCTACAGGAAGATTCGTTATCGGCGGACCTAAGGGTGATTCCGGCCTCACAGGGCGTAAGATCATAGTAGATACTTACGGCGGTCACTCTGCTCACGGCGGCGGTGCTTTTTCAGGAAAGGATCCTACCAAAGTAGACAGATCAGCTGCTTACATGGCACGCTATATTGCGAAGAATATAGTGGCTGCTGGTATTGCAGATGAATGCGAGGTACAGCTCGCTTATGCCATCGGAGTAGCAGAGCCGGTCTCGGTAAGAGTAGATACATTCGGTACAGGTATTCTCGGCAGGGAACAGATAGCAAAACTGATCCGGGAGCATTTCGATATGAGACCGGCCGCAATCATTCGGAAACTGAAACTCGACAGGCCGCAGTACAGACAGCTTGCCGCATACGGACATATGGGCAGGACGGATCTGGACGTCCTGTGGGAAAAGACTGATATGACCGAAGAACTCAGAAAAGCCGCAGCAGAAGTGCGCGATTAGCAATATGTCTCATTTTGAAAAAGTAACTTTTGAACAGTGGAAGGCAGACTGCGGGATCAAAGGACTGCCTGATCAGGAACTGAAGGAATGGTATGACGCGGTCAGACTGCCGCGGCAGGCAACTGCCTCTTCAGCAGGCTGCGACTTTTTCATGCCTTTCAATCTGAACTTCGAATCAGGGAGTACGTTCAGGGTAGCAACAGGCATCCGCTGGGTCACTGACGGAGAGAATGACAGGGGAAAAGTGCTGCTGATTTTTCCAAGGAGCGGACTCGGTTTCAGGTACGGGATCAGACTGTCCAATACTGTAGGTGTCATAGACGCTGATTACTGTGATTCAGACAATGAGGGGCACATCATCATCAGCATGCATAATCCGTCAGGTACGGACGTGATGCTCGACGAGGGCAAGGCATTCTGCCAGGGCATAGTCGTCAGCTATGACATCCCCGAAGGTGCTGAGAACGGAGCTGCAAGATCCGGAGGCTTCGGAAGTACTGACAGACAGAAATGAAGAAAGAACCACTGAAAATTCAGGATAACTGCAGATATACAGATGTAGTGATAGTCGGCGGCGGAGCCTCTGCTCTTGCCGCTGCTGTTGAATTGCGAATGTCTGATCCGGGAATCGGAGTTGTTATTATCGAAAAGAATCCGGCGCCTGCCAGGAAAATCAGGGCTACTGGAAGCGGACGCTGTAATATAACAAATACTGCAGCCGAAGGGTATATTGATATCATGAAATTCTTCACCCGCATAGGTCTTGTTACAAGAGCATACGGGAATGGACTTGTATATCCATACTCCGAGTCTGCTGCTGATGTTGCGGATCTGCTGACGGCAAGAGCACAGGAACTGGGAGCCTGTATTATCACGGATGCAGAAGTTACGCATGTAAGACCTGCGTCAGGTCCGGGTAATGTACGCTTTGAAACAGAATATGCCGGCGGAAGGATCAGATCAGAATTCGTGATTCTTGCCTGCGGCGGAAAAGCCGGTCCGATGTTCGGGACGACGGGCGACGGATACCGGATGGCGAGGGAACTGGGACATTCCATAGTCACACCGGTTCCGGTGCTTACTCCTGTTGAGTGCACAGAATGGGACCCGCACCACAGACCGTGTGCAGTAAGCCTTGCCGGAACGAGGACCAGAGGAGTGGTTACGCTCTGCAAATGTCCGGCTGGCGGCTCCGGACACGGCACTGAGATCTTCGAAGAGGCAGGGGAGATCCAGTTTACGAGATTCGGTCTTTCGGGCATCTGTGTCTTCAACATGACACGCCACATGCGCTATGACAGGAGCATAGGCGAGAGCCTTTCCGACTTCACGGTCACAGCGGATCTGTACCCGGACGGCGATATAAAGTCTTTCCTGCGGGAGCGGAGAGAGAATGCTTTTCCCGGAGAGAAAGCAGCAGGTGTTCTGCGCACAGTCCTCAAGGACAATATCGCGGAGTATGTCATGAGAACGGTATCGGCTGCGGGCATACAGGCTGCGGACAAGCTGGTTTCAGACCTTACCGACGGTGATATCGAAACTGTCGGAAACGCAGTTCACTGCATGGTGTTCCACCCTGAGAAGCTCAGAGGATGGAAGGAAGCGCAGGCTTCATCCGGCGGAGTCAGTATGGAAGAAATTGATCCTGAGACTTCCGGATCGCGTATCCTTGACGGCCTGTATATCACCGGCGAGCTTGCGGACAGAGACTTCCGGTGCGGAGGATTCAACCTGAGCAATGCCTGGATCACAGGACTCGCGGCCGCACATTCGATACTTCAGAAAGCAGAGTGACACAGCGCATAATATGGATCAATCAAAAATGCATGAGCTTTGCCCATGCATTTTCTTGTGTCTTATTCAGGCTGATCTACTTGAGGAATCCGAGCTTCTTAGCTTCTTCCATGTATTTAGGAAGATCTGCCAGAGAGATGTCGACATCGTGCTTTCTGACGAAAGTCAGGAATTCTGTCATGGTTACCTTGCCGTCTGCAAGGATGTCTGCTACTTCCTTCTGAAGGGCTTCATCTGTTTCATACTGCCTTACGAGTTCTTCTACTGTTGCCATTATGTTCTCCTTTCATGCTGCGTCCGTCTGCCCGGACTGGCTGATATTCCCCCTATCCGCAAGGAGGGGCGAATCTCTCAATAATATGCCACGCGGCTCTTATGCCGTCACATGCTGCTGAAGTGATTCCTCCCGCGTATCCTGCGCCTTCACCGGCCGGGTATATGCCTCTGACACTGCTCTCTCCGCGCTCATTTCTCAATACTCTGACAGGTGATGAGCTTCTGGTCTCGACCGCAGTGATGACCGCATCCGGATCGTCATATCCCCGGATCCTGCGGGCAAAATCAGGTACCGCTTCCCGGATGGCTTCCACCGCAAAGTCCGGGAGAGATTCTGTGACAGGCCGTGATCCGGGCGATTCCTCGAGCAGCTCTTTCATGCTGCAGCGGGGAGGAGTGAAATCTCCGCCGCCATTGATGAACGCCAGCCTTTCATATTTCTCCTGGAACCTGACTCCTGCAAGGACGTCATCCGAACTGAAATCATCCGTCCTGACATCACACAGTATCCCGCTGTTGGCTGTTCCGCTGTCTCTCATACGGCGGCTCATGCCGTTGACGCAGAGCTCGCCTTCGGCTGTGCTGCATACAACGACTTCGCCGCCGGGACACATGCAGAACGAGTATACGCCTCTGCCGTTAGAGGCTTTGTAATTGATTTTATAATCAGCAGGAGCGAGCATTCCGGGTTCTTGCTCTGCGGCTGCTGAGTTGCCGGCAAATCTCCCGGCGTTCTCTTCACCGTACTGCGCAGCGTCAATGATATACTGCGGATGTTCTATCCTGACGCCGATCGAGAAAGGTTTCTGCTGCATCTCGAGCCCGGCGTCATTGATCATTGCGAATGTGTCTCTCGCGCTGTGCCCGACTGCAAGTATCAGCGCGTTCGTTTCAAGCCAGCCGCCGATTTTTCCTGTTCTGATTACGATTCGCTCCAGTCCGCCGTCACTTATCTGAAGGGCTTCAAGTTTTGTCCCGAATACGACCTCCCCGCCGGCTTCAGTTATCTTCCTGCGCATATTGACGATGACCTCGCGGAGCACGTCCGTACCAATATGAGGCTTGGCGAGATACATGATATCTTCGCCGGCGCCGGCATCTCTGAATTCAGAGAGGACCTGTCTGATCAGCCCGTCTTTGATACCCGTACCGAGCTTGCCGTCTGAAAAGGTCCCCGCGCCGCCTTCACCGAAGAGCATGTTGGCCTCCGGTTCGAGGATACGGTCTTTTCTGAATCTCTCAACAGCATTGATGCGTTGGTCCATAGAAGGACCCCGTTCGATGACGATTGGTCTGTATCCGCGCCGCGCAAGCTCGAGTCCGGCAAAAAGACCTGCCGGTCCGAGGCCGACTACGACCGGTCTTCCTGTAAGCTTTTCTGTACCGCACTCAGGAGGCAGGACACGTTCTTTTTCAGGATCGACGATATCAAGCCCGCGTATCTTTGCAACGTTTCTGATCTTACGGTCCGTAGTGAAATCTACTGTATAGACATATTGTATATGAGGTTTTTTTCTTGAATCAGTGGACTTGCGTCTTATTTCCCACCACGAGATATCGCTCTCTCTGATCCCGAGTTTCCGGGCGATCAGGGATGGGAGACTGTCCATAGGGAAGTCTGTTTCCGTTCTGATCTCATTATATCTGTATCTGACCATGTAATATTGTCCTGAATTACAGTCCCATGGACTCGCGTATACCGTACAGCCCTGCTGGCTGGGAAGCCATCCAGATGCAGGCGTTGACTGCGCCTTTCGCGCAGCCTTTCCAGTTAAGGCAATGGTGAGTGATCTCGAGCCGCTCGCCTTCACCGAAGAAAAAAACAGTATGGCTTGAAGGTGTATCTCCGCCGCGTACTGCGTGGAAGGTGACTTTGCCTTCCTCCCGCGGATGCCTGCCGAGAGGGCGGCCGTATACAGCATCGCTTACCAGGTCTTTCCCGATTGCTTCACCCATGCTCTCGATCAGCTCTCTTGCAGTACCGCTCGGCGCGTCCAGCTTCGTGTTGTCGTGCATATCGATGATCTCTATATCAGTCTCATCATATAGTTCTCTTGCGGCATCCATGAGAAGCTTTCTCATGACGTTGACCATCCTGTCCGTATTGGCCGCGATCATGATCGGGATCTCTGATGCTGCCGCCTCGAGTCTGGCCTTCTGCTCTGCGCTGAATCCTGTAGTCCCGACGACGAGAGCTTTCTTGTGTCTGACACAGACATCGAGGACTTCCATGCCAAGCTCTACTGTTGAGAAGTCGCATACTACATCCGCCTGATCGATAACAGACTCCAGATCATCTACTACAGGGGCGCCTGTAATGGATCCGGTCATCGCAACCTCACCGATATCTTTTCCGATATAGTCTCTGCCGGCAGGACCGATGCCTGCAACTATTTCAACATCGTCTCTCTTCGCTGCATCTGCGACGATAAGACTGGCCATTTTGCCTCTCGGGGCAGTTATTATCAGTTTCATGCAAGTTCTCCTCTGATGAGCAATATAAGGAACAGTTTTTTCTGGTAAAGTGACAAAACGAAACGTCCCATCTGTCACATGTGACAAAACGAAACGTCCCATCTGTCACATGTCAGATCTTTTCGACGCGGAAGTCGAGGGTTATTTCTGTGATCTCCGGTCTGAACTGTCTGAGCCTGACACCTGCTGCCAGAAGCATCATTTTGGACGCCTTGGTCGCAGGGGTATCTGCGTACTTGTCAGAAAGATATATTACTTCACTGACGCCTGCCTGGATGATCGCTTTTGCGCATTCATTACAAGGGAAAAGGGCAACGTACAGCTTGGAGCCGCGCAGTGATTTCCCCGAGGCATTCAGAATTGCATTCAGTTCAGCGTGTACTACAAAAGGATACTTGTTGATCTCTCCGTCACGGTTCCACGGAAATTCATCATCTGAGCAGCCTTTAGGGAATCCGTTGTAGCCAGTAGTAAGGATAACATTGTTGCTGTCTACGATACAGGCTCCGACCTGAGTATTCGGATCCTTGCTCCTCTTGGCAGCGAGAAGGGCAACACCCATAAAGTATTCATCCCATGAAATATAGTCTTGTCTTTTCATCCCGGTATACCATCTTTCTGCTGATAAGTGCTGTGTGTTCACTGCGATTTTACAACTGATAAGGCAATCGTTGCAAGTCTCTGCGTTCTTGATTCTTGAATACAGGTCTGTTTTGATGTAAAATATATTGTCTTAGTCTATAATGCGTATCTATGCGGATATGGATAATGAATCCGTAAACAATATACATAAAATAATTACCGTGAAAATGACAGAAATATACAGAGAAAGCATAACAATTATAAGGAAGGCGGCCGCTGTCACAGCAATTCTTATTGCGTTGCTGATGGTAGTGGGCTTTTCTTTACCATCATCCGCTCTGGCATCGAACCCGTCTTCGGGCGGAGTTGCCGGAGGAGCTTATGAAGTAACGAACTATAACATGAACACGACCGTCGGCAAGGACCATTCCTATGATGTAGAGCTGAACGTCACGGTCAATATACCTGACGCTCTCAGGAAGATCGAGTTCGCTATCCCGAGCGGTTCTTTCAGGCTGAGAGGAGTTGAGGTCAGGGACGTAACAAGCACGCTCAGAACTTCATCGGAAGGAAGCTATATAGTGATCGAAGATCCTCAGGCTCTTACCGTTGGTATCCACGAATACAAGATCAGATATAAGATACTGGAGTTTGAAGACAGAAGCGACTCAAGGGATGTACTCTACTATAATGTCCTCCTTCCTCAGTGGAAACAGCCTATCGCGTCCATGACGGCAAATGTGGCATTCCCGGAGGATTTCCCATGGGACGATCTTATGTTTTATTCCGGACAGTTCGGAGTGAAGGATTCTGACAACAGGGTATCGTTCTCTCCGGACGAAGCAGCTCATACTGTGATCATCGAGGGTGAGCATATTCCGGAAAACTATGGTGTAACTCTCAAAGCGGAGCTGCCGGACGGTTACTGGGAGGGTGCTCTCAACGGCATCTGGGCTGTTTTTGCCATGATTCTTGTCATGGGCTCATTGGTCCTTGTCCTGCTCGTCATGTGGATCATAGGTGGGAGGGACCCGAGGATCAGGAAAATCAGGCAGACCAGACCTGTTGAAGGAATCTCCCCGGTCGAGCTTGGCTATGCATTCAACGAAGATTTCAGTGTCAGGGATCTTGTCAGACTGATCATTTATTTCGGAATGAAAGGATATCTGAGGATAAGCGAGTATGAGCCGAAACGGTACAGACTCTACAGACTTAAGGACCCTGAAGGCGAAGAAAAGCTGATAAGGAACGCGTACAGTGTTCTGTTCGAGAACATCTACAGGAACAGAGCCCTGGATATGGACGATCTCGGTGAAAGACTCCAGCGCATCGAGAACACTATCAGAGATGATGTAGCGGCAGGATTCGCATCTACAGAAATGCAGGCATACACGCCGCTTTCGAGAGCGTTCCGCATAGCCGGACTGGCCCTCTTCGGTGTCGGTATTGCCGTAGCAAACGGACTCAAATACAGCTACCAGTACATCAGCATCAATTACGTGGAATCCATATTGTTCGGATGTGCAGCAGCTATACTGGCAGCCACGTTGTGTCCCGCGGTGGACAGGAGAGAATCGTCCTCAGGAGAGATCGGTAAGACGATGGAGTTTATTGCCGGAATTGCTCTCTCCGCAGTGATCATCTATATGTCAGCAGATATCATCAGGGATACTGGTCATATTATCGGCGGGGTGATCGTACTGATCCTCGCAGGAGTTTCAGTCTTCCTGGTAGTCATCATGAGAGCAAGAGGAAAAGGCAATGCGATACTGATGATGAAGTTCAGAGAACTCCGGAAATTCATCTATCATCCGACCCCTAAGGAACTCCTGGAAAACTACCTTGCTGATCCGGAATACTATTACGACATGCTTCTGTACGCTCTTACTTTCGGCGCGGAAGAGTCCTGGGCCATCTCGTTCCT
Organism: Mogibacterium sp.; assembly: GCA_017431175.1. Lineage (GTDB taxonomy): Bacteria > Bacillota > Clostridia > Peptostreptococcales > Anaerovoracaceae > Crickella. Next base: position 9,264 of record JAFRLN010000101.1, on the reverse strand, counting down.
GACTCTGGATGTGCCGGAGCCTGCGTGGTATTCAGATGATACCGAAGGACAAGCGTTCTCGAATCTCAGAGAGGAATCGACAACCGTAGATTACGCAAGGGATATAAGATCATTCGTAAGAACCGTCGAAGGCGCTTATGAAGAGATGCAGAGGCGCAGGCGCATCCGCTGAGTGAATTCAGGAGCGGCAGATAATAACATATACAGCATATAACAGAAAGCACTTATCAAAATGGCAGACAATCAGAAAATAATCAATATAGCAGTCATAGCTCACGTTGATGCAGGCAAATCCACACTCGTAGACGCGCTTCTTGCCCAGTCACAGGTATTCCGTGACAATGAGCAGGTCGTGGACTGCGTCATGGATTCGGACGCTATCGAGAGGGAGCGCGGGATCACGATCTACTCCAAGAACTGCTCAATAATGTATAAGGACTATAAGATCAACATCGTCGATACCCCGGGACACGCAGATTTCAGTTCCGAAGTAGAACGTATCATGAAGACTGTTGACACAGTTATCCTGCTGGTGGATTCAAGCGAAGGACCGATGCCTCAGACGAGGTTCGTACTCAACAAGTCACTTCAGCAAGGGATCAATCCTATACTGTTTATCAACAAGATCGACAAGAAGGATGCAAGGATAGACGAGGTAGTGGATGAAACTTATGAGCTGTTCATGGATCTTGAAGCTAACGACGATCAGCTAGATTTCCCTATACTCTATGGAATCGCGAGACAGGGTATTGCTGTCAATGATCCGTCAGAGGTTGAGGGCATCACTATCGGGGATGGTCAGTCCAAAATCAAAAAGTCACCGAAAGGCTACGGCGGATTCAATATCGAGCCGCTGCTCGAGTGCATGGTCAATCACTGCGACCCATATGCTGCCCGTGACAGCGAACCTCTTCAGATGCAGGTGTCGACACTTGCGTATGACGACTATATCGGAAGGCTGGGAATCGGAAGGATAACAAGGGGTACGATCAAGGAAGCTCAGATGGTGGCTGTCACGAAGGAGGACGGCAGTGTGAGCAGGAGCAAGATCAATCAGGTCTTCGTATACAAAGGACTCAGCAGAGTTGCAGTAAGTGAGGCGTGCAGCGGAGATATCGTGGTGGTTTCGGGAATCTCTGATATCTCTATCGGGGAGACGATATGCGACCCGGATAACCCTGAGTCACTTGGAACAATCCTGATCGAAGAGCCTACCCTTTCGATGAACTTCATGGTCAACTCTTCTCCTTTTGCCGGCAAGGCAGGTAAATACGTGACATCCAGACACATCAAAGAGAGACTTGAGAAGGAACTCGAGGTCAACGTCGGACTGCTGGTGGAACCGACTGACAGTACGGACTGCTTTAAAGTATCCGGAAGAGGAGAGCTGCATCTGTCAATACTCATCGAGAATATGAGAAGAGAGGGCTATGAGCTGGCAGTATCCAAGCCGGAAGTAGTCGTAAAGAGGGGAGAGAATGGCGAAAAACTCGAGCCGGTTGAAGAGGTCGTTGTCAGCGTTCCTGATGAATACACCGGACCGGTAATCAGCAAACTCAATTTAAGAAAAGGCCTGATGAAGCAGATGTTTTCCGAGGGCAACGGATATTCAAGAATAGTTTATTCAGCTCCTACCAGGGGGCTTATGGGATACAGGACGGAGTTTATTAACGATACGCATGGAGAAGGCACTATGGTCAGGAGATTTGAAGGCTTCGAACCATGGAAAGGCGAGATCCCTGACAGGGTGAATGGTGTGGCTGTAGCACAGGAAGAAGGACACTGTACAGCATATGCCATCTTTACGATCCAGGAGAGAGTCCAGATGTTCGTAAAACCTCAGGATCATGTCTATGAGGGGCAGATCGTGGGTATGAATGCCAGATCCGATGATTTGGTAGTCAATCCGTGCAGAGCAAAAAAGGCGACCAACATGAGAGCAGCCGGCAGTGACGATACTATCAAACTGACACCGCCGAGAGTTTTCTCGCTTGAAGAGGCACTTGAGTTCATCGCTGACGATGAACTCGTAGAAGTGACTCCTGCGGACATAAGGCTGCGCAAGAAGCTGCTCACAGAGCTTGAGCGCCGCAAATTCAACAACCGTAACAGGTAAAATCGAAAGGAGAGATTATCTCATGAAGAAGATCCTTGTCATCAACCCGGGTGCAACTTCGACCAAGATCTGCGTGTTTGAGGACGCTGAAGAAGTGATGCGTGTCGGCATCGACCATGATGCTGCTGAAATAGCAAAATATCCTCATGTCGTCGATCAGGCTCCGTTCAGAAAAGAAGCGATCCTTGAGACTATCGCAGAAAAAGGCTACAGCCTCGAAGATTTTGACGCGATCTGCGGACGCGGCGGACTCTTCAAACATATCCCGTCAGGGACATACAGAGTCAATGACGCTGTGATCCGTGATATCAAGAATCCGCCTTACGGTGAGCATGCCGCGAACCTCGGCGCATATATATCCAAGGAGCTCGCTGACAGCGTAGGGATCCCGTCTTTCTTCGTAGACCCAGTCTGTGTAGACGAGATGGAACCTCTTGCAAGATATTCAGGACTTGGCCTTGAAGGCTTCGAAAGGCAGTCTTTCTTCCATCCTCTTAACCACAAGTCTGTCGCGCGCAAGGCAGCGAAACAGCTTGGCAAGGCATACGAGGAGCTGAACCTTGTTATCTGCCATCTCGGCGGAGGCGTATCAGTTGCTGCTCACAAAAAGGGCAAGGTAGTCGACGTCAACAACGTCAAGGATGACGGCGCTATGGGTATGGACAGAGGAGGAGCACTCCCTGCGAATGCGCTTGTCAACCTGTGCTTCAAGGAAGGCATGACCAAAGCTGATGTCAAGAGGATAATCGGGCAGGAAGCAGGAATCTACTCATATACCGGAACCAAGGACTTCAGAGTCGTTGAGAACGCAGCGTTCGATGACGGCGATGAGAAAATGCTCATGGCATTCAAGGCGATCGCCTACCAGCTTGCCAAGGACATCGGCGCTATGTCTGCAGTCCTCAGATTCAACGTAGATGCGATCATATTCACCGGTGGTATGGCATATTCAGAGAGATTCTGTGAAGAGATCAGCTCCTACGTCAGCAAGATCGCTCCTATCCTGAGATTCCCTGGCGAAGAAGAGATGAAAGCACTTGCGGAGGGTGCGCTCAGAGCACTTGAAACAGGCAAGTGGGAGACATACGAGTAGTCAACGAATAGAGAAGAAAGCGTCCGGCATGGTCTGCATATGCCGGAAGGATAAAGTAAAAAAGTGCGGATGACGTATTGGTTATCCGCACATTTTCTAAGGAGATATGACTTGATTCTGGGAACACTGGCTCAATTCTTCAAACCACATAAAAAGCTGTTCATACTGGATATGATCTGTGCTGTGATGGTGGCAGCGATCGATCTCGCTTTTCCTCTTGCCTCAAGATACGCGATGTACGATATGCTGCCTGACAAAGCGTACGGGCCTTTTTTCGCGCTTATGATCTGCGCTGTGTGTTTCTACATTATCCGGTCGTTTGGGCAGTACATAATGACTTACGTCGGACATCTCTTCGGGGTGTATGTTGAGGCGGATATCAGGGCGGCTCTCTTCCGTCATCTGCAGGAACTTGACTTTGAGTTCTATGACAAGAACCGCACAGGCAAGCTGATGAGCCGTCTTACAGGAGACTTGTTCGAGATAACAGAGCTGGCGCATCATGGACCGGAAGATCTGCTGATCTCCACTCTGACAATTATAGGCTCTCTTTGTTTCATGTTCTGGATGGAATGGAGGCTGGCCCTGATTGTCGCGGTTCTGATACCGATATTCGTGATAGTTGTCATGAACAGGAGGAGGAGCATGTCAGCTGCCTCCGCTGAGGTCAAGAGAAAGCTGGCAGGCATCAACGCGGACATAGAATCGAGCCTGAGCGGAATGAAGACGTCAAAGGCGTTTGCCAATGAAGAGGTAGAGCAGGACCGGTTCACTCATTCCAACGACTCATACATTGAGGCAAGAAGGGTGTATTTCAAGACTATGGGCACTTTTTTCGCGACACAGGAGTTTTTCATGTGTATCATGCCTGTAGTAGTCATCGCATTCGGCGGATATCTCATAATGAGAGGATCGCTTAACTATATAGACCTCATAACATTCACTCTGTTCGTCAATACTTTCGTATCACCTGTCAGAAAACTGGCGCAGTTCGCTGAGATCTTCACCAACGGAATGGCCGGTCTCCGCAGATTCAATGAGATCATGGAGATGCAGCCTGTTGTCGTTGAGGCTCCGGACGCAAAGCCTATACAGGTCACGAGAGGGGATATTGACGTCAACGATATATCTTTTTCATATGATGAGAATACTGAAGTCATAGAGCATCTTGACCTTCATATAGCTGCCGGCGAGAAAGTGGCTGTAGTCGGACCTTCAGGAGGGGGCAAAAGCACTCTGTGCCAGCTGATCCCGAGGTTTTATGATGTGACAGAGGGAAGTATACTTATCGACGGTCAGGATATTCGCAGTGTGACCAAGACATCGATCAGGGAGAATATCGGTATAGTGCAGCAGGATGTATTTATCTTCGCTGACACGATACTGGAGAATATCAGATACGGCAGACCCGGAGCCACTTATGACGAGGTGGTGGAAGCAGCTAAGCGCGCTGAGATCTATGATGATATAATGGACATGCCGGATCATTTCGAGACATATGTCGGAGAACGCGGCACTAAGCTTTCAGGAGGACAGAAGCAGCGTCTGTCGATCGCCCGTATCTTCCTCAAGGATCCTAAGATCCTGATACTCGATGAGGCGACATCGGCTCTCGACACCGTAACGGAACAGAAGATACAGAAGAGCTTTGACCAGCTGGCGCTTGGCAGGACATCACTGGTGATCGCGCACAGACTGGCTACGGTCAGAGACGCGGACAGGATCATCGTGATCGAGGACGGAAGGATAACAGAGTCGGGAACTCATGAGGAGCTGCTCTCCAGAGGAGGAGAGTATGCGACACTTTACAACACTCAGAAACTGTCCGGGGAGTGAACGGCGGCAGTATGAAGCCCGGACTTTTATTAACTTGAGTACAGAAGGACGGATGGTTCTGACCTTTGACCATGGCAAGATAAACAGATCATAGCTGAGAAGCAGGAGGCAGTTATATGCAGGAGATTAAATGCCCTAATTGCGGGCAGGTGTTCCAGGTCGATGAGACCGGATATGCCCAGATCGTACAGCAGATCAGAGATAAGGAATTCGAGAAGGAGATCGAACGCCGCGAAGCAGAGCTGGCTGAGAAAAAAGACAGCGATCTTAAGCTGCTCAGGATGGAGCAGGAACAGATCCTGAAGGCGACTGTATCAGACAAGGATGCGGAACTTGCAGCGAAGACAAGTGAGCTGGAGAGACTCAGGACAGAGAAGAAGAGCGAGCTTGAGGTGCTCAGGTCTGAAAAGGACAGAGAGATAGATAAGCTGAGAGCGGAAAAGGATCATGAGATAGAAAGACTCAGATCTGAACTGACTGCTGAACTTGGCAAACTGAAAGCAGAGATCGACAAAAGCGATACAGAGAGGGAACTTGCAGTAACCAAAGCCGTTCAGGTTAAGGATAAGGAACTCTCAGATGCTAATGCAGAGGTTACCAGACTGCAGGGTGAACTTGAGCTGCAGGCAAGGGAGAACAAACTGAGCGAGGCCCGCATCGCAGAGCAGCATAAGGGTGAACTGAAGCTTCGTGACGAAGAAATCGAGCGGCTCAAAGACTTCAAAGCTAAGCAGTCGACCAAAATGGTGGGCGAGAGTCTGGAGCAGCACTGTATGAACGAATTCAACATGCTCAGGATGACAGCATTTCCTGACGCGTACTTCGAGAAAGACAATAACGCAAGGTCTGGCAGCAAGGGCGACTTCATTTTCAGAGAATCCGATGAAGGCGGTACAGAGTTCATTTCGATCATGTTTGAGATGAAGAATGAAATGGATACAACCGCCACAAAACACAAAAATGAGGACTTCTTTAAGGAACTGGACAAGGACCGCCGTGAAAAGGGCTGTGAGTATGCTGTTCTCGTATCGCTGCTCGAAGCAGATAATGAATACTATAACAACGGAATCGTCGATGTTTCCTACAGATATGAGAAAATGTACGTAGTGCGTCCGCAGTTTTTCATACCGATCATCACACTCCTCAGGAATGCTGCTCTCAACTCTCTGAAATACCAGAGAGAACTGGCAATCGTAAAGAATCAGCAGCTGGATATCATGCATTTCGAGGAAAATATGGATGCATTCAAGAAAGCATTCGGCAAGAACTATGAACTTGCAAGCCGCAAGTTTGAGGATGCAATAAACGAAATAGACAAGTCTATAAGACAGCTCGAGAAAGTAAAGGACGCGCTGACCTCGTCAGAGAGAAATCTCCGCCTTGCCAATGACAAGGCTCAGGATCTATCGATCAAAAAACTGACAAAAAACGCTCCGACAGTCAGAGCGATGTTTGAAGAGATCGAAGAAAACTGATCAGCGCATAGCAATGAAATAAACCGCAAGGGCGAAGATCCAGGCAATTACACACTGCCATATGACAACCAGGATCGCCCATTTCGGGCCCATCTCTCTGCGTATTGACGCTATTGCTGCGACACATGGAGTGTAAAGCAATGAGAACACAAGCAGGGAAGCCGCGCTTGCAGAGGAGATCATCGTGGTGACATTCTGGCCGAACAGTATGCCAAGAGTTGACACCACGCTTTCTTTTGCCATGAATCCAGATATCAGCGCAGTACAGATACGCCAGTCACCGAGACCGACAGGCTTCATAAGCGGAGCGATGACACCGGCAACGGCAGCCAGTATGCTGTCTTTCTGATCAGCAACGAGACTGAATGTGAAGTCGAAACTCTGGAGAAGCCAGATGACTACTGTCGCGATCAGTATGACAGAGAAAGCTCTCTGCAGGAAGTCCTTCGCCTTGTCCCACAGGAGCTGCATGACATTGCGCGCTCCCGGGAGCCTGTAATTAGGCAGCTCCATCACGAACGGCACAGCCTCACCGCGGAACAGGACGTTTCTGTAGAGCATGGCTATCAGTATAGCAGTAATGATGCCGAGCACGTACAATCCTGTCATGATAAGTCCGCCGTGGCCGGGGAAGAAAGCACTGACGAAAAATGCGTAAATAGGCACTTTGGCAGAGCAGCTCATGAATGGGGTGAGCAGGATAGTCATCTTTCTGTCTCTCTCACTTGGCAGTGTTCTTGTAGCCATTACGGCAGGAACAGTGCAGCCAAAACCAATCAGCATAGGAACGATACTGCGGCCAGAAAGGCCGATCTTACGAAGCAGCCTGTCCATGACGAACGCGACTCTTGCAATATAACCTGAGTCTTCCAGCAGAGACAGGAAGAAGAACAGTGTCACGATGATCGGCAGAAAGCTGAGAACACTTCCTACACCTGCTATGATACCGTCGGAGATCAGACCATGGACAGCGGGACTGACATTTCCTGTTGTCAGAATATTGTCAACAGCACCTGCGAAAGCATTTACACCGGTCTCAAGCAGTCCCTGAAGCCAGGCACCGATTACATTGAAAGTCAGGTAGAAAACGATACCCATTATACAGATAAATGCCGGTATAGCAGTATATGTTCCTGTGAGGAATCTGTCGATCTTCTCACTCCTGATCCGTTCTTTGCTCTGGCGAGGTTTTCTGACAGTCTCACCGCATACTTTCTGTATGAAGGAGAAGCGCATGTCCGCGATTGCGGCGCTGCGGTCAAGTCCGCGCTCTTCTTCCATCTGAAGCACAATATGCTCGATGGTTTCCTGCTCATTGCCGTCAAGACCGAGCTGACGGATTATCTGAGAGTCGCCTTCGATCACTTTAGTAGCACAGAATCTGAGCGGAAGGCTTTCTCTGACAGCATGATCCTCGATAAGATGTGAAGCAGCGTGTATACATCTGTGCACTGCGCCGCCGTGGTCATCCGGGCCGCAGAAATCCTGTCTCGCAGGCTTTTCCTGGTATTTCGCGATATGTATCGCGTGATCGACTAACTCGTCAATACCCTGATTCTTTGCGGCTGAAATAGGAACGACAGGTGTGCCCAGAATGCTCTCCATTGCATTGACGTCGATCGTGCCTCCGTTGGCACTGAGCTCATCCATCATGTTGAGGGCGACGACAACCGGAACATCCATCTCGAGGAGCTGCATTGTCAGGTACATGTTCCTCTCGATATTAGTAGCATCAACTATGTTGATGATAGCGTGCGGTTTATCTATAAGAACAAAATTACGTGAAACGATCTCCTCACTGCTGTAAGGAGACATAGAATATATGCCCGGAAGATCAGTTACTATAGTATCCGGATGTCCTTTGATGGGACCATCCTTGCGGTCTACGGTTACACCCGGAAAATTCCCCACGTGCTGGTTGGATCCCGTTAGCTGGTTGAAAAGGGTGGTCTTCCCGCTGTTCTGATTTCCAACAAGGGCAAATTTCAGAATTGTTCCTTCCGGGAGAGGAGCACCGGTACCCTTAGGATGGAATTTGCCTCCTTCACCGAGACCGGGGTGTTCATAAAGCGCTTTGCGCTCATTGCTTTCGAACTCTTCAGCCTCTGCCTGACTGATCTTCTCAATTTCTATCCTTGAAGCGTCATCCAGTCTGAGCGTCAGTTCATACCCATGAATCTTGAGCTCGACCGGGTCTCCGAGAGGAGCGTATTTGATAACCGTGACCTCAGCACCCGGTATCATGCCCATATCAAGAAAATGCTGCCTGAGAGCGCCTTCTCCGCCAACAGACAGTATTACAGCTGATTCACCTATACCAAGTTCTCTGAGAGTCATAAAAATAGCCGCCTTTGTTTATTATTCAGTTAGTTAACAATAATTAACTTACTAATAAATAATAACACATCCGCAGCTGTAAAACTATATAATGCATGCTATGTAATTTGATTACCCAGGCGATTACGCATCGGGGGCAGCGTTACCGCAGCGCATGAATATTCAGATGAGGCAGGTACTTTATTTTGGATGTTGCAATTGACAATGTTATATGTTAAACTAATCGAGCTGAGCAGGAGAACTTCCCTGCAATACAACAGAATAGTATTGAATAATACTTGCCGTGGAGGATTGACCGAGTGGCTAAGGAGCCTGATTGGAAATCAGGTAAGGCGTAACAGTCCCGTGGGTTCGAGTCCGATGTCCTCCGCCATATGCACCGGGGTAACCTATACGAACCCTCAAGT
>JAFRLN010000100.1 GCA_017431175.1 Mogibacterium sp. | reverse complement strand
TGTTATTAATTTCATGAGCTGTCACAGGATTGCTCTGTAACCCTGTCACAACATTGCTCATATTCTTGTTACGGGCGAGACACCTTCGGCGACTCGCCCACATGACTAACTTACATGCTTCCCGCCTCTGTCTGCAGCATTTCATGGTCTGCTACATACGTGACCATATGTCCGTCGATCATCCTTTTCTGCTGCTGGTATGCATACATCAGCGCTTTCTCACAAATGCGGTTGACCATTCTCGGTATCCCTCCGGACACCCTGAATATCTCATCTTCGGCATCGCTGGTGAACAATTCACCGGTGTAGCCTGCATAATCCAGATGCGATCGTATATATTTGCTCACCTCAGATCTGTCGAGTCTTCCGAGGATGATGCTTATGTCTATTCTCTGCCGTATTGCCGCATATGCCTGCAGCCTCAGCTTCTTTTCCCACAGCTCCTTCTGTCCGACCAGGATCAGTGACAGATTGCTTTCAGAGTCATATTCCGTGTTGAGCAGGAATCGGAATTCTTCCAGAGTCTCCTTTTCAAGGAGATGCGCCTCATCGAGTATGCACACCACCTTCCGGCCCTGTACTGCCCAGATCGTTTCAAGTTCCTTGTTAAGGTCTGTCTTCGAGTCTCCTCTGTAGAATCTAGGTTCCAGTCCAAGCTGGTTCAGAAGTCCTGAATACAGCCAGCGCGGCGTCAGCTTCGAGTCTGAAAGATACAGCGCCAGGTACTTATCTCTCGGGAGTGAATTCACGAACATTCGAATCAGCGTCGACTTCCCGCAGCCCGGTTCTGCCATGACTGTTGCGAACTTCTTGTGGTCGGCTGCGTATCTAAGTCTTCCCATCGCATCTTCTATCTGTGGCGACCGGTACAGCCTGTCTGTTGGCACATTCCTCACGAATGGAGTGTTTCTCATCTCAAAGAAATTCTCATACATGATCACTCACCTGCCTTTCCGTAATCTCCGAAAGACAGGGCATTCGCCATCATCTTGTGATCTTCTCTGTATTTCTTCTCGAGTGCATCCAGAAATCTCGATGTCTCCGGTTTCTTCTCCGCCATCCCTGCAGGAAGCACAGGAGTCTTGCTCGCATGCGGTCCTATCTGCACCGGATGCGCATGGACCACATCAAGTTTTCCGTGACGCACTTCGATCGTCTGTATATTCAATGGGTCATATGCGATCTCTACCTTCAGCCCGGAGTATGCGACGCTGGCCTCGTATGTTATGCCTTTGAATTCGAAGCATCCGGTCTTGTCGATCTCTCTTGTCTCTACTCTTGTGAATGCCTCGGCTACTGTCCCCGAGTCAAGGTACTTGAGTTTTCTGGTATCTCTGTTCCATTCCTGGATCGGCGTGATCCCGCCCTTTGGCACCTCAATACCCTTGGATCTGTAATATTTTGCTATCCCTTCATGCGGCTTCTTCTGGTAATCTTCCTCAAGGAAGATCTTCCATTTTTCATTCATCTCAGCAACGCTGCGCACAGGCAGCACTGCAAGTTCTGCTATGAATCTGTCCACAGTCTGGTGGAACCTTTCCACTTTACCCTTGGACTTTCCTGAATACGGCGGCGCATGCAGCACCCTTATCCCCAATCTTGCACAGCTATGATGCAGCTGCCTGGAGATGTACTGTTTCCCGTTATCTACATAGAATCTGTCGAACACCCCGTACTTCAGTACTGCCTTGTGCACGGTGTCTTCTACGATCTCTTCTCTCTGGTTGTCGTACCATTCCGACTGCAGGATCAGCCTGGAGTGGTCATCGATCACGGATGAAAGATATGTCTGTATCTTGTTGCCGTCTCTGTCTATGATCACCGGCCCGTACTTTATGTCTCCCTGGTACAGCTCCAGTCTGTGATCTCTGCAGAATTTCTTCGAACTCGGCTTCCTGTCCTCAGTGTATCTTTTCAGTGCTTTTTTGCTCATTCCTGCTTCCTGCAGGTAACGCTGGAGTGTCGATGCCTTGATCTCTCCCGGTGCCGCCCATTCCTCGCTTTCAAGGATCAGGATCAGCTGCCTCACGCTCCTCGTCGGCACTTCTTTCCTCAGCTGCACTGCTTCCGCAACGATCTCTTCCCAGTTATCCGGCAGCTTCTGTGACCGCCGCTTCTCTCTGTGCTTCGGCAGCAGTCCTTCGAACTGGTCTTCCTTGTACTGCTTCTCGTAGCGATAGATCGTCCTTACGGAGAGTTCTTCTCGCTTTGCGATCTGTTCTCTGAGCATGCAGCGCTTCGCATTGTCGATCTCCGGATCCAACAGCGGCATGATCATCCTGTACCGCTCCAGGGCTTCTTCACTGCGCCAGTTTCTGACCTCTTTGCTTCCCATCTGCTTGTCCTCCTTTGTTTTTGAGGCCATACTAGCAGACTTATGCTGTGTCATCATTGCAAAGTAGGGGGATAGTCCTCATGAGGACTATTGGCGGTCCTTACCCTGTGTTTATGTATATCCGCATGGCTGCGCTCAGCCATCCGTAATTTAGTCGTTCCCTGAGTCCTTCGAGCAATGACACCCTGGTATTCAGGAACTCTTCTGTCATTCCCAGGATGCGGTATGCCGCTGACCGCATGTGTCCTTCCAGGTCCTTCATCAGTCTTTCTGCCCATTTTCTCCATCGCTGCAGAGTCGATTCGCTCGGGTTGTATTCCTCGCTCAAGGCTTCTTCATCGATCGTTCCATCGATGACATCCTCGATAACTCCTGCATCATAATGTTTGTATGGGAGACTGATGTCCGGCAGCAGTCTGTGGGTCTTGCGGCAGCTCTTGTTAGTGCATTTTCTTCTCTCGATCAGCAGCCATTTGTTCTCGCCGCCTATCTTCCTGTTGATCCGCTTCACCCAGTCTTTCTTTTCCAGCCTGCTTCCACAGACCGGACACAGCGGATCTTCATTGCTCTTTATTAAAAATTTGCTTTTCTTCGTTGTACTCTATTGCGTAATCTGATAGCATTACCATGGTTTTTAACCACGGATTCTGGAGAGACGACTGCCGGCCA
>JAFRLN010000099.1 GCA_017431175.1 Mogibacterium sp. | reverse complement strand
GAGATCGCAGTCGGTATGCCCATGACGAACGCCTTGCGGCTCAGTCCTATCTCCTGCTCCACATCACGGTAAGTGTTTTTATTGTTGTATAGCTTTATGATGAGCTCATCATCATAGCGGTAGACCTCGCCCTTGGCTCCGCTCGCGAGCAGCTTGCAGCCCTCCACGGATACCTCTTTGTATTTTTTGTATCTGGCCTTGTCGGAATCGAATGTTCCCGGCCATATGAAATTGATATGCTTGATGAGCTCCTTGAAAGCGGCGGTCTTGTTGAGCTCAAGCTCGAGAGTCTCCGCGATGCTGCTGTAATACCAGCGCTGCTCATCCGGATCCGCTTCATTCAGTTCCTGCCATACCGCCTCGCCTTTTTCGGAATACAGTCCGGCCAGCGAGCGGATATTCGCGAGCTTGTCAGCGAGCCAAAGCATCTTTATACCGAGGTCCTTGGTATTTTTAAGAACGCGCAGGGAATCCTCCTTGCGTCTCTTCCAGGATCCGGCCTTGTGCCCCTCGGTCTTCTTTCCTTCAGAATCCGAGTCCACCAGTTCCGCCACTCTTTCACCGAATCTCTTTTCGATCTCAGCCAGAGTTCCGTCAGTATCCTCAACGATATCGTGCAGTATGCCTGCAGTGATGAGCTCTTCATCATGCGACATGGTGGACAGTATCTGGGACACTTCGATCGGGTGCAGGATATACGGGGTTCCGTCAAGCTTGCGTATCTTCCCCTGGTGCAGTATCGTAGCGTAGATTATTGCTTCTTCAAGTTTGTTCATCATGATAGTAACAGCCTCTCTGTAGTATTATTGCAAACGGTCACATAAACGCGGATCGTCTGTGCCTGATGCACAGATTATAGCACAACTGACCGTTCAGGAGCGCGGGTCAGTTTATCTCTGTGTCTTCTGTTTCAGATACGAAACAGGCCACAAGTCCGTAGATGATCGTCGGACGGATCCAGATCTCCACGAGCAGGTAGCTGGTGTAATCATTGACAGGATTCTTGTAAATAACATAGTTGTAAAGTCCGGCTATCACCATATCTATGATGAACAGAAGCCACAGGTTGCGCTTGGTGTAGCTCTTCCAGTCCCTGCGCGCGTAAAAATAGGTGAGCATGAGCAGAAGCAGCACCGAGAGCGTAAGGCAGACCAGATGCAGCGGGTAATTCGCAAGCGGAGGCGGAAAGAGGATGTCGCGCAGCAGCACGGCAATGCCTATGCATATGGAGCACCAGTAGTTGAAGCGCCGGCTGTCGAGCCGGTTGAAAAAATACATGGCCATCATCACAAGACATGCGATGTAGAGCAGATTGAGCACCAGCTCAGGCCACGCCTCGCCAAGTCCGAAATGGCTGACTCCGTAAAGCATGATGCCCACCGAGAGCACAGCAGCCACCGCAGTGATACCGACATCAAGTATCTGCGATCTCTTCCTGAATCTTGTTTCCATAAATACACCTTTCTGATTTTATATTATCCTGTATCCTTCGGCCGCCAGCACATCCAGCGCCCTTTCGAAGTTTTCCTCTTTGACCAGGATGTAATCTGTATTGTATGTTGAGACAGCAAATATCCCGATACTGTTCTCTGCAAGTATACCGGATATCTTTGATAATATCCCGATCAGCGAGAAGTCGAGGACTCCCTGTATGCGGAAGCCCCTCCACCCGTCGTCGCGCTCTGTTGTCTCAGCCGGAGTATCTTCTGTCCTGCAGACAAGCGAAAGCTCTTCATCTGTTTTGCCGATGAAGAATAACTCTGCTGTCATGTCTATATCTGACAGATTACCGACCTTGCATACGGTCAGCTTGTCTTCGATCCTTTTCAGTTCCATATGTCCATCTCTTTCCTTGATCTCAGCAGGCACTTTATCCCCGGATGTGCCCTTTTACATGTATTGATTGTCGACTCCTTCGGGCACGGTATTGTTAATGCTTTCATAATACCACATAATATGCACAAATGAAGCCTGCATCCGCCGCAAATAAAGAACCCTGAGATATTATCTCTCAGAGTTCTGAAGTTATTGTCAGCACGGCGTTCCCGCCCCCGAGCATATTTCTGAGCTCATCCTCGCTTCTGCCCTCTATATGACCGAGCCGGGTATATGCCCAGGAGTTGGTCCCGAAGAACACTACTATTTTATTGCCCGAGTAGAGCATGATATCCCCGGACACCGCTGCTGTATCGACATCATTGCTCGGCAGTGCGGTGCCGAGTCCGCCCACCTGCTCGAAGCCGCCATACAGTGATGTTTCGACGGTGACCGGTCCTTCTGCTGCAAGATCAGCCAGCGCTCTTACTGATCCATTGTCTTCCCACTTCACAGTGACTTCCTCATCATTTATCTTCAGAGTCATTTCTGTCTTTCCACTCTCCTCTTCATTATTATCAGTCAGCTGTGTTTCTTCCGGAGCGCCCTGCACCTGAGGCTCTTTGCTGCCTGCGCACCCGGATGCCAGTACGACGAGTGCAGCGGCCAGCATTATGATGAAGAGCTTTTTCATCGGATCCTCCCATTACAGATATTTCTCAAAGAAGGCCTGCAGCCTGTCAAACGGGATAGCCTCGTTCTCGCCGCCGTCATAAAGATCGGTGTGTGATGCCCCCTCGATAACGAGCAGCTCCTTGTTGTCAGAGTACTTGTTTCCATTGACCATATTATCATAGGCATCCTTGCCGAAGTAGAATGAATGAGCCTTGTCTCCGTGCATGACCATAACTGCGCTCCTGATCTCGTTCGAGTACTTCAGGATCGGCTGATTCATGAATGACTCACATCCGATCACGTTCCAGCCGCCGTTGGAATTAAGGGATCTAGCGTGATATCCGCGGTCTGTCTTGTAATAGTCATAATAGTCTGCTACGAAGAAAGGTGCGTCCTCCGGCAGAGGATCAACGACTCCGCCGCCGAGCGCGTATTCACCTGCTTTCAGATCAGCAAGTCTCTGCGCGCACATCGCAGCCCTCTTCTCATAGCGCTGCTCTTCGCTGTCCTCAGAATCAAAGTAGCCGTTGGCGTTGACTCTTGTCATGTCGTACATCGTGGAAGCGACAGTTGCCTTTACCCTTGTATCCAGAGCCGCCGTGTTTATGGCCATGCCGCCCCATCCGCAGATTCCAATGATGCCAATGCGTTCAGCGTCGACTTTGTCATTGAGTGACAGAAAATCAACAGCTGCCATGAAATCCTCTGTATTGATGTCAGGCGATGCCATGAATCTCGGCTGTCCGCCGCTCTCACCGGTAAAGGACGGATCAAATGCGATAGTCAGGAATCCTCTCTCTGCCATCGTCTGAGCGTAGAGTCCGGAGCACTGCTCCTTTACCGCGCCGAACGGTCCGCTTACTGCGATCGCCGGGAGCTTTCCTTCTGCATCCTTTGGCACATACATGTCTGCCGCCAGAGTGATGCCGTAGCGGTTCACGAATGTTACCTTGCTGTGATCCACCTTTTCGCTGTTTGCACAAGTCTTGTCCCATTCCTGTACAAGCCTTAGTTCTTCTTTCTTTATCATTTCGTCTCTCCTTTCAGTGCTCTGATATTTATCTAAGATCGTTTTCTGCTGCTCTGATCAGGTGATCCATGCAGTCCACTTTGCGCTGGCTTCTGTGCAGCTCCTCTATCAGGTCGCAT
>JAFRLN010000098.1 GCA_017431175.1 Mogibacterium sp. | reverse complement strand
TTTTGTCACACTAAGGGCGGGTGTGACAAAACGAAACGTCCCGGGCGTCACAACCAGCGAAGCAGCCTGGGTGTCGCACCACACCGGAAGGGAGTTCTGATGAGACAGCGAAGGGTCAAGAACCTTGAAGCGAAATATGAAGAATACGAAGACATTCTGATCAGGGATCCGGCTGCCATGAAGGGCAGATGGCGGGAAAGATCGCTCGGACGCCCTGTCTATGTTGAGATCGGATGCGGCAAAGGCAAATTCATCAGTGAGCTTGCGGCCAGAGAGTCCGATCATTTTTTCGTTGCGATCGAAGGCAATATGAGTGTAATGCTCAGAGCGATGGAGAAGATCCGGGAGAAAGGACTGACGAATGTCGTCTTCGCTCCTGAATTCGCAGAGGATCTCTCGGACTGGTTTGAATATGCTGAGGTACAGGGAATATACCTGAACTTCAGCGATCCACTTCCCAAGAACTACTGGTACAGGCGCCGTCTGACATACAGAAGCAGACTCCTGTCATATTTCAGGGTGCTGGCAGAAGACGGGACAGTTACCTTCAAGACGGATAACACCGGTCTGTTTGAATGGTCACTCCTGGAGATCATGGCAGCTGACCTGAAAGTGATAGAGATCACAAGAGACCTTCACGCTGAGGTAATGTCCATTGAGGATCCAGAAGAGAGGGCTGCGTTCAATATAGAGACAGAATATGAGGCGAAATTCAGCGGCCTCGGTGAGAAGATCAAGAGGGTAGTTATCGGAAGAAACGACAGAGAGGACTCAGATAATATGAACACATCTATCGCCGCTTTCAACGGCAGGAATATACCGGAGCTGTCAGACAGTATGAAAGCTGCTGCGGTTCCGGATGAGAAAGGCAAGGCAGCAGTGTCGGGATCGCTTTTCGGCAGCAGTAAGCCGAAGAGCTTTTCGGAGATCATCTGCACTCCCGGCAGGACAGAGGCTGCCAGACTTGTTATTTCCAATTACTCTTGCCCTTGTGACAGAGTTCTTGTTTCCTCGGCTCATGACGCGGTATATGACCTGATCGCTGAAGACCTCGGAAGATCAGTCGAGTGTTTTTCAGTAACAGAAACAGAGGGTGGCGCAGATCTGTCCGATATCGGTTACAGGATACAGAAACTTCTGCGTAATCAGGAACATCTGACTGTTATTTTTGACGTGGCTGCGTGTGCATCTGAGCTGTGCACATCGCCGGCAGAGATCCTTGGAGAGATCTGCAGAGTCCTGAACACAGTGGATCTCAGCAAGAAGATCGCATTTCTCACAGATATCCGGGCGGAAGACGCAGCGGAGATGCTTGGTGAGGACGGACTTCGTCCCGCGGACGGGCTCAGATCCAATGTGCTCCCGCTCATATCCGGAAGACTTCCCGGCAGCGTATACGGCGGACAGGGATCTTACGTGATGTGCCTCGCCTACAGCCCTGAGACAGCAGAGGAATTTATCAGAGTAGGCGCGTTTACCGCTGCTGCAGGCTGGACGATGGGGAAAAATTGAACAGTACAGTGATAATACAGGGTGATTATATGGTAGAATCTTTCTATCAACAGGACTGAATGAGAAGTGAAGAGGCAGCAAAGGGGGGTTACGATGCAGGAACTAAACAAACATGTCAAGTCGATCAACCATCTGCTTGAGCGCTATGGCGTGCGCTTCGGCATCTACAAAGATGGTGTGTTCAAAGAGCAGCTGTTTCCTTTTGATCCTATTCCCAGAGTGATAGGAAAGGAAGAATGGGATGAGATAGAGGCCGGTCTGATCCAGAGGGTAACAGCGCTGAATCTCTTCCTGAGCGATATCTACGGTGAGAAGAAGATCGTTAAAGATGGAGTGATACCGCCTGAATTCATTTTCTCGTCTTCAGGCTATCTGACCGCGTGTGAGGGACTGAAGACGCCAAAAGGCATCGCTTCTCACATTTCGGGTATAGATCTTGTCCAGGGCAAAGACGGCAAGTGGTATATTCTTGAGGATAATCTGCGTATTCCTTCAGGCGCGTCCTATCCTCTGATCGCCCGTGATCTGTGCAGGACAGCAAGCCCGGGTACTTTTGCCGGGACTCACGTTGCGGATAACCGCGATTATCCGAAGATGCTCCGTGACACGATGGACTATGTCAGCACCGGAGGGCTCAACGTCATACTGACACCGGGCAGATATAACGCAGCGTTCTTCGAGCACTCCTATTTCGCTGAGAAAACCGGGGCTGTCCTCGTTTACAATACCGATCTTACGGTGGAGGATGACAAGGTCTATCTCAAGACTGCTGCAGGCAATCAGCGTGTCGGTGCCATTTACAGGAGAACTTCTGATGAGTATCTGGATCCTCTTGCGTTCAATCCGGAATCTCTCATCGGAGTACCGGGACTATTCCAGGCAATGCGTAAGGGCAATGTCGCGATACTGAACGCTCCGGGCAACGGAGTCGCTGATGATAAGGGTATCTACTATTTCGTTCCTAAGATGGTCGAATATTATCTTGGCGAGGAATGCAAAACAAATAACGCTCCGACCTATCTGCCTTACTACGAAGAAGATAAGAAATATGTACTTGATCATTTTGATGATCTTGTCATCAAGGACGTTGCCGAAGCCGGAGGATACGGCGTTGTATTCGGAAACACACTGACAAAAGAAAAGAAAGCGGACTTCATCGAGCTGATCAAGACTGAGCCGAGACGTTTCATAGCTCAGGAAGTCATAGACTTTGTTGATCTCGACATACTCGATGAGGACGGAGTCACATTGATTCCTCGCAAAGCGGATCTCCGTGCATACGTTCTGACCGGGGAGGATGTCAGAGTATGGAAGAGCGGACTCACGAGATTCTCAAGGAATCCGGACTCGTTCATCGTCAATTCATCTCAGGGGGGAGGTTTCAAGGATACATGGGTACTGCAACACTAGGAAAACTCGACAGCCTGTACTGGCTCGGACGGTATATCGAGAGAGTATATCAGTCCATCAATATGTATAAAAGCACTTATGACAGACTGATCGACCAGGACGCTGAACTGTATAAGGGTGAATGTGAGAAAATGGGTATTCCGGACAACTTCACCTCTGCACAGGATTTTGCGTGGAAGATCGCCTTCGATACAGATAATCCGCTTTCGATCATCTCTAACCTGTACCGTGCTTACGATAACGCGATGGTCATGAGAGATGAGATCTCGTCGGAGACTCTCGCGTATGTTCATCTTGCTCTCGCGGAGATCAAGAGAGGCAAGAAGAGTGAAGCGCCTCTGATGGAACTGCAGAATGTAGAAGACCTGATTTTCGCGTTCTGGGGATGCCTCGACGACAAGGTAGACAATGAGAGTGTCCGTAATACGGTCAAGATAGGCAAAAGGGTAGAGAGGCTGGACATCCTTCTCAGAAGGGACGCAGACAGAGAAGATCTGCAGCGTGAGGTCAGCAGACTTGTCGCGAGGATCGACACTACCTGCCTTCCGTACAACAGGAAGGCACTGCTCTACGCGGCAGCTATGGTAGAAGACGACAGTTCGGACTACGAAGATATCAAGAAGATGGTCTGGGATATCGTTCCGCCATTCCTCTAGAAAAGGGGACAGCGTATGCTTCTGGATTTCAGATACAGAATGGCTCTGGAATTCTCTGATCCTGTGGAGGACCAGTATTTTGTGATGCGGTGTATCCCGCGCGACACAGACAGGCAGAAACTTACAGAGCTGAGTACTGAAGTTGAACCGGATACTGCTGTCCGCAGTGACACAGACGGACTCGGCAACAGTATGCTGTACGGCCTGATACGGGAGAAACACACCAGCTTCCTTCTCACAGTTTCCGGTACGGTCGAAACGACCGGATCTCTGTATGAAGAGCACGAAGATCCGTCTGCTGTTGAGCTGTTCAGATATACCGCGCCGTCCGGCTATACACAGCCCGGCCCGGAGCTTCTGTCGGCGTACACTATGCTGGCTGAGACAGCGCCTGCTGATGACTACGGCAGACTGATCCATTATGCCAGATATGTCAGGGATACTATGGAGTATCTGCCGGGGACAACAGATGTCCACACGACCGCTGAGGAAGCTCTGAGACTGAGAAAAGGTGTGTGCCAGGACTATGCGCATGTACTCATCACTCTGCTCCGGCTGGCAGGAATACCGGCGCGCTACGCTGCCGGACTCATGAGGGGAGAGGGAGAAAGTCACGCGTGGGTAGAAGCGAACTGCAGCGGATACTGGTACGGTATTGATCCGACCAACAATCTGCTGGTCGATGACAGTTACATCAAGTTCTCCCACGGCAGGGACTATGAGGACTGCATGGTATCCAGAGGCATATTCAGAAATCCCCGGGCGATACAGACTATGGGGATCGCTGTGAGCGTAGTACCTGAAGATCAGGAGGCAGCGCCTCAGCAATAATTTATATCACAGAGGAAAAACATTACATGATAGAAACCGTTGTATCATTGAATTTCCCGGTCGAGGAAAAACTATGCATCAGGAAACAGCGCATTCTTCCCGCCGGCTATACAGAGAAGAACGATCTGTCCGGACTGAAGAGATTCAGTGTCGTGACAGGGACTCACGGCGATGAACTCGAAGGTCAGTATGTCTGCTATGAAGTGTCAAGGATCCTTCAGGAGAATACGGATAAGCTTAACGGTATCGTAGATATCTACCCGGCGCTCAACCCGCTGGGCATCGATTCCATTGAGAGAGGGATCCCGGGTTTTGACCTGGATATGAACCGGATATTTCCGGGCAGCCGGAACGGATCTATGGCGGAACATGCCGCGGCGTGCATTCTTGAGGACCTGACAGGTTCCGACATGGTCATAGATATCCACGCTTCGAATCTGTACCTTACAGAGATACCGCAGGCCAGGATCAGTGAAGTGTTCGCGGAGGAGCTGATACCTTACGCAAAGCAACTCAATATCGATTTTATCTGGGTGCACAGCGCTTCGACCGTGCTCGAATCCACACTGGCGCATTCGCTCAACCAGAGAAACACACCTACTCTTGTTGTCGAAATGGGCATCGGCCTCAGACTCACGCAGGCATACACAAAGCAGCTGACTGCCGGCATTTTCTCACTGATGAAATATATGGGTATCTGGGAGGGCGAGAGCATCGCTCCGAGAAAACCGCTCATTTCTGATGACAATGATGATGTAGAATTCCTGAACGCGCCTGTCTCGGGAGTATTCATACAGCATATGGAGCACAATTCCTTCGTTAGACAGGGAGAAGTGATCGGGGAGATCGTGGATCCGCTCCGCGGGGAGAGCCTGTGTGCAGTCACATCGAAGTGCTCCGGCGTTATTTTTACACTTCGTGACTTTCCGATGGTCGACGAGGGTTCTCTTGTCGGCAGGATACTGAGAGAAGAAGCGATCGAGCCTGATGTCCTTGAGATATACAGGAGCCGTGGAGCGCGCAGAGTATCCAGCCTTGACCTCGCAAGATACAGAGGAGGTGAGGAGGCATGAAAAAGATACTGCTTTTCTCCAAAGATTCTCTGTACAGAGAGAATATGAAGGTATACGGTTATCTGTTCGGCGCTGAAAGTCTCGAAGAAGGGGAAAAGACTATCGCTGTCGTCAGCGGAATGCGCGGCAACGAGTACACACAGGTATACGAAGCTTCTCAGCTGGTGAGAAGGCTCAGACTGCTCGAGGCACAGGGCTGCGTCAGGGAAGGCAAGACCATTCTCGTGATACCTGCGGTCAATCCTTACTCCATCAATTCAGAGAAGAGATTCTGGCCTTCAGACAATACAGATATCAACAGAATGTTCCCGGGATACGATCTCGGCGAGACAACGCAGCGTGTAGCGGCTTCGCTTTTCGAGGTGCTGGACGGGTTTAAATACGGAATACATCTGACAAGCCATTATATTTCCGGGAAGTTCGTTCCGCATGTGTCGATACAGAATACAGGACGGGACTATACGGAGAGCGCCAAAGCATTCGGTCTTGCGTACATACGTTACCGCAGACCGTCACATTACGATACCACTACACTGAATTACAACTGGCAGATATGGAACACCAGAGCCTATTCGCTTTACGGAGGAGACGATAAACAGGTAGACAGAGATGTGTCAGACAGAGTTGTTAACGCTATTCTCAATTTCATGAATACCAACGGGATCGTTGAGTTCGATCATCACAGAGGATATATCTCATCTGTGATCACAGATGAAGATATCATTGTCATTAAGTCCGCGGAAGCAGGTTTCTTTGACTGCTATGTGAGAGTAGGGGAGTTCGTCAGAAAGGGTAAGAAGATAGCCGGGATACTGGACACCGGTTCCGGCGAGCTTGTCGCTGACATCACTGCGCCGGAAGACGGTATCATATTCTTCATCCAGTCTAATCCGCTGGCATTTGCCAACAGCCAGCTGATGATGATGATCAGATGAACCGGATCATTTTCTGCGCTCATTAACACATCTGGTCAGCAGATATTCGATCTGACCGTTGATAGAACGGAAGTCATCTTCAGCCCACCTGGCTATATCAGCCCACAGGGATTCCGGAAGACGCAGCAGTACCTGTTTGCGTCTTTCTTCTTTTGCCTTCAGAGCCTTCTCGCGGGCGTTGATCTCTGCTTCAAGCGCATCGAGTCTCTCCATGCGTTGCTTCAGAGATTCTTCGCGTTCGTCTGTGATATGGTTTTCAGGTGCGGGGTTGGTCTCAGACATGATTGGCCTCTTCTATCAGTATATTGATCCGCTGTTGACGATCGGCTGAGCGTCTTTGTTGCCGCAGAGGACTACGAGCAGGTTGGATACCATCTGCGCCTTGCGTTCTTCATCGAGAGACACTATATCGTCATCATTCAGTTTGTCGATCGCCATCTTGACCATGCTGACCGCGCCGTCGACGATTTTGGCACGGGCAGCTATGATAGCTGATGCCTGCTGTCTCTGGAGCATTGCCGCCGCGATCTCCTCGGCATAAGCCAGGTGAGTGATGCGGACTTCCTCTATAACGAGACCTGCGAAAGCAACCTTCTCGGCGAGCTCGACCTGCATCTTCTCGGCGATCTCCTGAGAACTGCCGCGCAGAGTCTGTTCTGTTTTAGCGGAGGTATCATCATCAAGACCGTCATCGAACACGTCATAAGGATACAGGCGGGCAAGGTTTCTGATCGTTGAATCTGTCTGGATCGACAGGAACTCTGTGTAATTCTCAACATTGAATACGGCTTTCGTCGGGTCTTCTACATGCCACAGAACTACAGCGCCGATGATGATCGGGTTGCCGAGAGCATCATTGACTTTCTGAGTGCCGTTGTCGAGCGTGGAACGTTTCAGCGAGACTGTCTTCTTGACCTTGCTGGTACCGGTCCTTCCCTTGCGGGCGGTCATCAGCTTGCTGCTGTCTACTGATTCCGTAACTTCAGATATATTCTGCGCGTCATACGCAGGATTGTTATATCTCGCAAAAGGATTGACGAAGAAATATCCCGGCTTGACGATTGTCCCGTAGTATTTGCCGAAGAGAGTCAGGACCAGAGCTTCGTTAGGTCTGACGCTCCTGAGCCCTGCAAACATGAACGGCAGGACGCAGCAAAGCAGCAGGGACAGAAGTATCCGTAATCCGCCGCCGTGCCATGATGTCGCACCGCTTATGAACAGTACAGGCACCATCAGACACAGGAACAACAGTATGATGAGAACAACAACTCCGTTCGGCGGGTTGATGATTTTCTGTTCTACAGGTACAGATCTTACACTGCTGACCTCATCGCGCGCATTATCAAATTCTACATTCAGATTATCTGCCATATGAAAAACCTCCTTGTTTGGAATATGATATCATTATGATATCATTTATATATCACCAGCGAGGGCCTTTGTCAATCAAAAAAGACATAATGATTTGAGTTTATCAGTAGAGATTCACCTCCGGATGTGTTACAATACCAATGCGCGAACAGAAAACAGAACAGATGCGGGTGTAGTTTAAGGGCAAAACTTGAGCT
>JAFRLN010000097.1 GCA_017431175.1 Mogibacterium sp. | reverse complement strand
ATAATGGGTATGAGATAACAAGTTCAGATGAGATGGATAATAAGTGCAGTTTGATAGATTATCTGGAGATAAACGGCGTCAGTTACCCGATCAGGGAACTGAGGCTTGAAGAATATGAGGTCACTGTTAAGATCTCTGGCGAGTCACTTGGCTCTGCGGTCAGGGATGCTGAGGGCAATTACACTTCCCGCGACGCGCAGCTCATTGACGAGCTGGTGTTCTTTTACGTGCCGGATGATATGATCGAAAGCGGAACAGATGAGGAAGTAAGTGAATATATTTACGACCATCTGGACTGGTACGGGAACTGATCGCTTGAATAAGCGGACACGAAGCTCATGATCACCATGATCGGTGGTGCTTAAGGATAATAATCAATGATCGGCAATAAAAGGAGGATCGAGATGAGTAAAGTAAATGATTTTCTGACAGAAGCAGGTGTTTTCTATCTTGCAACAGTTGACGGTGACCAGCCTAAAGTAAGACCGCTGGGCGCACACCTGGAGATGGACGACAAAGTCCTCTTCGGTGTCGGCGATTTCAAGGACGTATATAAACAGCTCCTTGCGAATCCTAAGGTAGAGATCGCTTGCGCGAAACCTGATGGTCACTGGCTCCGCTATACAGGCAAAGCCGTTTTCGAAGACGATCCGAAATACGCTGAGGCCAATCTTGAAGCGCTTCCTATGCTCAGGAACATATATAACGACGAGACCGGTCACAAGCTGATGATGTTCCACCTTGAGGATGCGACCGCAGTCGATATTCCAATGATGGGTCCGGGCGAGGATCTGCTCAGATAGAGTGACGCGCTGATCCGGCGTAAACGCATCGTTTAAGATAATATTTCAGGAGTGTTCAGTCATGAGAGATCTTGACAAGACAAAATGCCGTATCGCTCTGGTGCAGGCCGAGCCGGTGATGTTCGATAAGAAAGCGAGTCTCGAAAAGGCTCTGGAATACATTGGCGAGGCGGAGAAGGAAGGTGCCGAACTGATCGTTTTCCCTGAACTGTTTATCCCGGGATATCCGGTCGGGATGAATTTCGGATTCAGTGTCGGCAAAAGGTCTGAACCCGGCCGCAGAGACTGGAAGCGTTATTATGATGCTTCTGTCGTAGCAGGCGCTGAGGAGTTCACCCGGCTTGCAGAGGCGGCGAAGAGGGCCGGGGCTTATATCAGTATTGGCTTTTCCGAGAGAGACGCTGTAGGCGGGACACTCTACAACAGCAATGCGATATTCGAACCTGACGGTTCATACAAAGTACACCGCAAGCTTAAACCGACCGGTTCCGAGCGTCTGGTCTGGGGCGACGCGAATAAGGGCTATTTCCCGGTCACTGAGACTCCTTGGGGTCCGATAGGAAGCCTGATCTGCTGGGAGAGCTACATGCCGCTCGCGAGGGTCGCTCTGTACCAGAAAGGGATTACGATCTACATCTCACCGAACACCAACGATAACCCGGAGTGGCAGGCAACGATACAGCACATCGCGATCGAGGGAAAGTGCTATTTTGTCAACTCGGATATGATAATCCGCAAAAGCTCATACCCGTGCGACCTCAATGGCGCGGCTGAGATCGAAGCGCTTCCGGAGATAGTATGCCGCGGCGGAAGCTGCATAATAGATCCGTTCGGACACTTTGTGACGGAACCAGTGTGGGACGAGGAGACAGTGATCTATGCGGATCTAGACATGGAACTGCCGGCATCGTGTAAAATGGAGCATGACGCGGTAGGTCACTACGCGCGGCCGGATGTACTGAAACTTATAGTAGAGGAATAATAATAATCTTTACATTGGAGGAGAGAAAAATGAATAAGTTCAGGAAAACAGTCAGTATACTATGCGTACTGTTGATGTTGCTCGGCCTGATGGCAGGCTGCGGTTCTCCTGTGGCACAGGAAGTAAAAGAGGAGGTCCAGGAAGAGGCAAATGAAGTCAGGGAAGAGGTGACTGAGGAAGTAAACGAAGCAGGACAAACTGCTGAAAATATGCAGGATGCTGCCTCGGGCGAGGCAACAGAGATCGGTGAAGAAGCGGCTCTCGGCATCGCGCTTGAGGATGCCGGTCTGTCTGAGTCTGATGTCAATGTCACCAGATGTGGACTTGACTATGATGACGGCCGCACAGAATACGAGATAGAGTTTTATAAGGACAGAACAGAATATGACTATACTCTTGACGCTTTCACCGGCGAGATCCTGGAGAAAAGCATTGAAGAAGGCGATGACTGATGACGCTTAATTGATATCGTCAGTCACTGCACCGGTGCAATTCAGATAACGGAGACAATGAAAACATGAAAAAGAGATCGCACAGAATACTTGATCACCCGGTATTAGGATATTTTCTCCTGACTCTTCTGGGTATGATCTTTTCTTCTCTTGGTGACCCTATTGACACAAGAATCAGCAATATTGTTCCGGGCTATGCGATGGAAACGGCTTCTGCCGGCGGCACCTATACTACAGCGAGCGGACTGGGAACTGCAGTTGCATCACTTGCTGTGCTCGGACTGTTCTGGCTGTGGTTCAGACCGGATTATAAAGGATGCCTTAAGGTCAGAGGACTGAAGACAGGACTTCTTATGCTCCTTCCGTTCCTTATTATTCACTATTGCGGGAGTATAGTCAGCTGGTTCACCTTCGGGATCGGCGGGGTTCTGGCCGCGTTCCTCAGGTCGTTCGCACCGGGTTTTGGGGAGGAGGTCGCGTTCCGCGGTATGGGCGTTGCCAATTATATGCGCACGATCAGGTCGGAGAATCAGATCAAGGTCATTTTCTGGCTGTCTTCGATAGTCTTCGGCGCTACCCATCTTGCCAATATTCTTGCCGGCGGTGATGTTTTCTCCTGTGTAGTTCAGGCAATCTACGCTGCCGGTGTAGGGATGCTGTTCTGTGCTGTTTATCTTCGCACCGGAAGTCTGTGGCCGACGATAATCGGTCACACGAGTGTGGACTTTATGGAACTGATCCGCGCAGACTTGTCTGCAAGCGGCGGCATTATGACGGGAATGGGAATAGGTGACTGGATCACTATTGCTGCCGGAGCATTTGCGGCTTTCTGGGCACTCCGGCTGATCAGACCTGAATACTACCCGCAGATAATGGACATCTGGGCAGATAAATGGAACAGGAAACAGGAGCTCCGGACTGCCGGAGAGACAAGTGCAGCTATGACCGGATCTGCATCCACAGCTGAATAGCGGCTGCTCATGTGACGGACAGCTTATCACCCGAGCCTGCGTATATCCGCAGGCTCTTTTTGATTATGTGCAGTATTTAAGGTTTTTATTTCGTGGAAAGCTGGGCAGAAGATGATATAATATACAAAGCGTTCACTTTGAGGGGGCTTCCTGATGCTACAATTGAGTAGAGCACTTTAAGCAAGGCGTGTCAGGGGAGACAACAGCGTGCGCACGGTAAAGCGTGAAGACTGAGGGTATACATTTTTCACAAGGGGTAGCTTAAGATGGAAAACAACGATAACAACACGATATATGAATACACTATTGTGCTGGACGGAGATTATCTCGGCACTAATGAGAGCGAAGAGAAGCTCGGACAGACTGTCGCGAGACAGGTGCCTGAAGCTGAAAGCGGTTCGCCTGAGCAAGACGCCAGAGCTGATATGGATAAGCTCTACGCGGAATATGAGAAGATGTGTTACAGGAATCCTAACGTACTGGATAAGGATGATGCCTATCCGCATACTTATCAGTGGCGGATGGGAGACAGATATGATCCTGCCAAGAAAACAGTTCTTGAAGCAGCACTTAAGTATGGTGTGAAAATAGCAGACACAGACGCGTACAGACAATATGCTGAGGCTATGACTAACCGCCGGTTCATGCCTGATTCATGGGACTGACAGTGAATGGCGGAATGCGTAACAGGATCTGATGGAGGGTTGATTGT
Organism: Mogibacterium sp.; assembly: GCA_017431175.1. Taxonomy (GTDB): domain Bacteria; phylum Bacillota; class Clostridia; order Peptostreptococcales; family Anaerovoracaceae; genus Crickella. The sequence continues at coordinate 3,052 of JAFRLN010000097.1, read as the reverse complement.
ATGACACTGAAGAAGCTGGCATATGACATGACCGTATGCAAGGTCGATAGAATTGAAGACATAGACCTGAATGCGGAAATGTTTTTCATAGGAAAGACTGACGAAGAGATTTCTGTTGTGTGCAGGACGGAAGATACCCCTGCGAGAACGACTGAAAGAGATGACGGGTGGAAAGGTTTCCGCATTGAGGGGATACTGGACTTCTCATTTATCGGAATTCTGTCTGAACTGTCGAGGATACTCGCGGAAGCAGGCATAGGTATTTTTGCTGTATCCACATACAATACAGATTATATCTTCGTGAAGGAAAGCAATTTCGAACATGCGATCGAGGTGCTGGCTGAGGCCGGATACGTTATAGTCTGATCGGATAACCGGTGTTCTGAAATGCTCCGGATACACCGGAGATAAGTTTTTCCTGTTTTTTTTCGAAAAACACTTGACCTTCCACAAGGTGGAAGCCTTATGCTCGGGGCAGAGATGAGGAAGCGTTCCCCGGATATGTCCGGATATGTTACCGGGATCGGGCAGCCGCTCGTAGAATTCATTGAGGTCAGTCAGATGAAGATCAATCAGGTTGCAGAGCTGGTAGGAATAACAAGCAAGAACATACGGTTCTATGAGGATCAGGGGCTGATCAGACCCGGCCGCGATCCGCAGAACGGCTACAGGGACTACACTCTGGAGGATGCTGAGCAGCTGAGCCGTATAAAACTTCTGAGACAGCTCGGGATCTCATGTGATAATATCCGCATGCTGCAGAGTGGAGAGCTTGAGTTTGACCGGTGCATGGAAGAGCATATGGCCAGACTCGATCAGGAAGGGGAGAATATCGGTCACATGAAGGCTATGTGCAGACTGCTCTCAGATGAAGTGGACGATATCTCAGAGATCAATGCTTCCGTTTATCTCGACAAAATGAAAGAACTCGAGAAAGGAGGCGTCAGGTTCATGAATATCAGGATGTCAGATGTAAATAAACGCAGGACGGGGTCCATACTTGCGGCGCTTGCCGTCATAGCGCTTGTGTCGCTTCTGATCGCAGCCATTCTGTGGGCTGACAGCGAAGATCCTGCGCCGCGCGGAGTGATCGCATTGCTGCTGATCATTTTCGGCGGAATAATAGTCGGGGTCGTCATAGCACTGAAGCAGAGACTTGACGAGGTTAAGAAAGGAGAGATCGATGAAGCTTCTAAGTATTGATTATATCCCGGGTGCTGATATAGAAGTGCTCGGAGTCGTTAAGGGGACGATCGTTCAGAGCAAAAACATAGGCAGAGATTTTATGGCAGGCATGAAGACGCTTGTCGGCGGAGAGATAAAAGGGTATACCGAAATGCTGATCGAGGCTCGCCAGCTTGCGACAAAACGCATGGTGGATGAAGCAGAATCGCTTGGCGCTGATGCTGTGATTGGTCTGAGATACGGGTCATCGCAGGTAATGGACGGCGCTGCGGAGGTTCTGGCGTACGGGACCGCAGTCAAAGTCATCGAGAAGCAATAGACTTTCCGTGCCGGCGCAGTTCCGCCATAGGGATAGCACGAGACATTGTGCCGCACATACACTGAGATCACAGGCAGGGGAGCCGCTCGCTGGAAGAGGCTGCTCCTGCCTGTTATCATAACGCCGGGGTATTACGAGGTCACGAACATGTACAGATACGAGACACATTGCCATACATCACCGGTCAGCAGATGCGCGAGAGCATCTGTTGATGAGACTGTGGACTTCTACAGGCAGCTCGGATATGACGGAATATTCATAACCAATCACTTCCTGGACGGTAATATCAACTCCAGAGCCCGTGAATTATCCTACAGCAATCAGATCAGATATTATTTCTATGATTATGAAAGAGCTGCTGAATATGGAGCTTCCGTCGGACTGAAAGTCTTCCCCGGTGTGGAACTTTCATACAAGGGCACCGATTTTCTGATCTATGGGCTGGAGAAGGAATGGTATCAGAAGCATCCGGAGATACTTGAGATGACGAAGTCTGAAGAGCTCACGTTCATGATGGATGAGGGGGCGCTGGTAATTCAGGCACATCCTTACAGAGAAGCGCATTATATCGATCATATACGTCTGTTTCCGAGAGTTGTCCACGGCGTTGAAGTTATCAACTCATATCAGGCATGGCAGTCGAATGAGATGGCCGAATTATACGCAGAGAAATACGGACTGCTGAGAACGGCAGGCTCTGACAATCACTATGGGCAGAATGTGTTTGCCAGACTCCGTGAAAAAGGATTCAGGCCTGAGCTGGCGGGAATGTGCAGTGACACCGAGGTCAGCAGCGTCAGTGATTTTATCAGCAAGGTAAGAGCCGGAGAGATGAAGATCTTCAGCATGACTGAAAACGGTGAAGTTTCTGTCCGATGATGCAGAGGAGAAAAGCAGAAGCTATGGTAGAGACTAAGATTTACATAGGACTGAACGATTCAGTCACGAAAACACAGTTATTTGAAACAGAGAAATACATCAGCTTGCTGCGGAATGTCTGTTACGCATACAAAACCCCTTTCTCCTTTGGCGTGGAAGAAGGCGGGTATATCCATGAGAATGGAGATTATACGAGAGAAACGACTCTTGTACTGACGCTGATCGATGCAGAAAGAAAAATACTCGACGAGATCGCCAAAGACCTCTGCACGTTCTTCCATCAGGAGTCAGTAATGATAACGAAAGGCCATGTAGAGGCATACTTCATCAGCGAAACACTGGATTGATGCAGAAGAGGAGACAATCATATGGAAACTAAGTATTATGTCGTATCCAGTATAGACGGCGACTACGCCTGGCTTAAGAGAATAGATACAGGTATAGAGGAAGAACCTGTCTTTATTGCCAGGGCGCTCCTGCCTGAAGGAGTCAATGAAGGAACAAAGCTCAAAAGCGAGTTCCTGCAATATGAGATCGTCGAGGAATAAAAGAATCCTCCCGGAACAGTGCTCCGGGAGGATTTCGCATTGGTGCGCCCGTAGGGATTCGAACCCTAGACCTTCTGATTCGTAGTCAGACACTCTATCCAGCTGAGCTACGAGCGCATGT
>JAFRLN010000096.1 GCA_017431175.1 Mogibacterium sp. | reverse complement strand
TTTGCTGTTCTGCCTGTTCTTTTTCTTCTCTTTCTCTCTCGATCTCTTCCGGACTCTTGTATCTGGTCAGACCGGTCTCAGTACCCTTGGTGAAGTATTCGCCGTACTGCTGAATGACATTAGCAGGCTGCTCAGGATAGGAACCTGTGCAGGCTTTAGGTATCTGACCCATGATCTTGCCCCAGAGTCTGGCAGCTACATATGAACGGTCAGACATCTCAACGTTCTGATCAGTTCCGATCCAGAGCGCCGCAGCGTAGGTCGGGGTGAAGCCATCGAACCAGATGTCATACTTGTCATTGGTCGTTCCGGTCTTGCCCCCGTGGGAGACTTCGCTGATGCCGTAATTATTAGCTTTGACTACAGACTGAAGGACATCTGTCATGATGAACGCGACTCCCTCGTTGATAGCTTCTGTCTGCTGTGACTTTCCTTCGAGTATGACTTCACCGTTCCGGTCAACGACCTTGGTATAGCAGATAGGGGTGTTGAGTTTGCCTTTGCCCGGGAATGAAGCATAGGCGAGAGCCATCTCGAGTGGTTCTACACCCTGACACATAGCACCGAGCCCGAGGGCGGCTGGGTTCATATCGTTAGCATACTGAGACTCATCATCGACAGCAGTCGTGATACCGAATTTCTTGAGCTGCTGCATCGCGTAATCCGGACCAATCTGAAGCAGGAGCTTGACTGCGCATGTATTGATCGACTGCTGTATCGCTGTCTTGAAGGTGTTGCTTCCTGAGTAGGACTTTGTTACGTTCTCAGGCCAGTCTTTTCCTTCGATATGAGTTCTCTCGTCATAGATGGAAGTGTGTACTGTAACATAGTCACCCCAACCCTTGACTCCCTGCTGATCGATATCAAAATCAGTGTATGTCCATTTCTGACCTTTGGCAGCGAGCTCATAGCTCTTCTGAAGCGCGCATCCGTATACTGTAAGCGGCTTGATGGAAGAACCTGGCTGACGCGCGTTCAGAGATCTGTTGAGAAGCTTCTGTCCTCTGAATGATCTGCCGCCGACCATGGCTTTGACTTCACCGGTACCGACGCCGACGATCGTCATCGCTGCCTGAGGCTGCATGGTTTTGGTTGCCAGCGAGTACGCGCTTGGCGTGATCACAAGAGAATCGCCTTCCTTGAGCATATCTCCGGCGTAATCGTTGAAATAGTCAGCCGAGATGACCAGGTTGCCGTCCGCGTCAAGAGACTTGTATATCGAAGGCACGTTGATATAACCGCCCTGAATTGAATACAGCTGATCATTTTCAACAACATAGAAATTCTTGAACTCGAGACTGTAATCGACACCGCCGTCGACCTGAGTTTCATATATATGCAGATCATGATCTTTGATGATGGTTGCTGATCCGTCACTCCCGATCGTGACAGCATCAGGACCAAGGGTGAAATTGCCATTCTCATCAAAGTAATATTCATAATTATACAGGGCAATCTGACCATCATTATTGAGCATATTGCCGTTTTCGTCAGTATAGTTTATGGCTGATACAGTAGGGAAGTTAGACGAATCCTTGAACTCTTCAGCTATGACGTTCTGGGCCGTGCTGTCCATTGTGGAATAGATCTTGAGACCCTTAGTGTATACCATACGTTCTGCGTCAGCATATTCCATGCCATACTGATCTGCGAGATCATTGATGACTGTATCTACAATATACTCGTGGAAGTATGAGTAATTGCCGTTGCCGGATGTGATCGTAGGGTTGATGAAGTCATTGAGAGACTTATCTGCCGCTTCGTTATACTGAGCATCATCAATATATCCCTGCGCCTTCATCAGACCGAGAGTAAGATCACGGCGGGCTCTTGCTGTATCGTTGGTGACGATAGTATCCGGATCCTTCTGTACGATCTTGGCGTCTTCGCCCGGCTGATAACCGTCGCCGACATATTTGAGCAGCGCATAGTCCTCAGGCGCCTGCGGAAGTGCGGCTAGCGCAGCACATTCGACAAGATCAAGATCCTTGACCTCCTTGGAGAAATAGGTGCGGGCAGCCGCATCCACTCCGTAGCATCCGTAACCCAGATAAATGGAGTTGAGATATGCCTCGATGATCTCTTCTTTGCTCAATGCGCGTTCGATCTTGCTGGCGTAATACATCTCAACTATTTTCCGCCTGATGCTTCGCACACTCTTGATATCCGAAAGATATACGTTACGCGCGAGCTGCTGTGTGATCGTGGATGTACCGCTGATCCGGCCGCCTCCGCCGAATGATGACAGAATAGCTCCGAACATACGTGTCCAGTTAAAACCGTGGTGCTTCCAGAACGTCTTGTCCTCGATAGCGATAAAGGAATTGATCAGATCATCCGGCATCTCGTCATACTTGACTACGGTTCTGTTCTGTGTATAGAAAACGCTGTCGATCTCCTGTCCTTCATCATCGAAGATCATTGATGAAGTATCCACCGAAGCATAGATGTCTTTCGGATCGATATGAGGAGCCAGTGTTATACATCCGAGCGCATAGATCATGAAACAGAGGACCATAGCGACGCCGAGCAGTACGAAATCGCGGAAGAGCTTGAATATGCTGAAGACATAAGGCTTATTCTTGCCGGATACCGGTCTGCCCGGATCGAATTTCCTGTTCTTCTTGAAGAACAGCTCGCGTTTCAGATCCTGCCTGTCAATACTCCTGACTTTTTTTGCGACTTTGCCGGCACCTTCAGATACCTTCGCTCCGGCTGCTTTGATCTCAGCTTTGGCCTTACTGTCAGCGGTATGCTTTTTACTTTTCTTTCTTTTCTTTTTCTTTTGTGGTTCAGGGGAGACTGATGGCGCAGGCTCGTTCTTACCGGTGTCAGCTGAAGGGGTCTCGGCATACACCGGACGGACAAGCTCCTCATCTGAAACGGATGGGGCAGTGTTGTCAGAAGGGATTTCTTCTGCAGCATCAGAAACACCGGAAGCCTCTTCGCTTCCGGCCACTGCATCACCTAAAGGTATTCCGAAGAAGGTCTTTGCGGCGGTTGCCTTTGTCGTATCCGATGTATCGAGATACGAACTTATATCCGCCGACAATTCATCAACAGGAGTCTCAAACTGAGCAAGAAAGTCGTCGATCTCACGCTCACTGTCAGTTCTTTTGTCTCTGTCTGATCTCATATACTATGCCTCCCGGTATAATACAAAATGGACATATTATGAATAATTTTACCACATAATCATCGGCTGCCTCAAGAGAACAGACGCTCTACAGAATAAAGTTGTTGCCTCTGAACGCAATGTAGCACAGGAGCGTGTTGATCATCGCGGAAGCATTGTCTGAATTGAAGCGCAGATGGATAATATCTGCCTTCGGGTTCCTTTCAGCTATGTATGAACATGGTGTAAAATAGTTGTCCGTGTCTGATTTAAGCGATCCTCCGCCTGCAGAACTGTTGTTGACTTTATAATAGGTGGATATCATTGTCCTGCGGAGAGAATCCTTTGAATTCAGGAATCTGGAGATGGATGAGGTCTTTTTGAGTGTTCCGTCAAACAGCTCAGCTGCAGCAGTATTGTCGCCCATGATACGGTCCATATAGTCATCGCTGTAAGCCTGAGTCATAAGATCTATACATATATAGCCATCCTCTGCATGCATCCCTGTGATCGCGTTGATCCCGCAGACATCGCCGGCCGCGCGGCCCTCAGGTATGTTGTCTCCCTCTTCATATTTATATATGCCGCTCTGTATGGTATACAGAGAATTGGTCAGCCTGGCTGTTGCCTTGCGCGAATAAGATTCAGTCGGGAGCTTTTCAGGATCGTCTATGACTTCATAAGTGTAGGACAGATCTTCATAGTCCTTTCCATATGCCTTCTCCCAGGCCTTGATGCGCTTATCTATATATTTCGTAAATGAAGGGAGGGCATATGAATTGAGCATTATCGTAGCCTCCGCGGATACAGGATACATGCTGCCATTCTGTCCCACTTTAAAATCAGCAAGCTGGAAAGACACCGACTTGCTCTTGAGCCTTGTGAACAGGGTGCTGAGCGCGGAAACCGGGTCAGGATGTTTTGAGATTCCTGTACCGATCACACCTGAAGTGATACCGGAGATCCTGACCCTGACTGCAGAATCGCATTCAGGCTCGTACCTTCCGGCTTTGATCCTGACAGAGGAGTATTCCTTCCCGAAGGATGAAGTGGAGATATAAGAAGAACTGCCGTAGTCAAGATAGATGATCTTCTGATCACCTGTAAGATAGCTGCTGTCAATACTCTGATATCCGGTGCCGTTGTTCTGCTCGTCATTGAAAAAAATAACAGTCCTGCTGCCGGACGCGATATCGGATTTTGCGATCATTGCAGCTCCGGCGATGAGGTTCGCGTTCTCTTTGACGGTCTCATAGTTGTAGCTGACACATATCAGAACAGGGGGGAGATTCTTCTTGCGCCCCGAAGCCTCTCTGGCGAAAATAATATTGCCGTAAGCATCTTTTTCGTAAGATACTCCGGCATTATCTGCCCATCTGGTAATATAAGAAGAGAGAGAAGCCTGCGTTGAATAAGCGCCGCTCTCTGCATTATCCTTAATGGTATCGTACAGTTCAGTATACTCAGACTTGCTGAGCAGGCTGGTAACGGAAGATCTGTATATGGAGAACCCCGCAGAAACTGCTACAATCAGTATAAAAACTGCAAAAATGATCCAGTTCTTCTTCAGAAAACTAATCATGGGTATTCCTTTCACTGAAATTTACTCGGATATTATACTCTTCAAATGTGATGAGTTAAAGAACAAAAAAGTCCTTGCAATCGTGTAATGCGTTGTGGTATAGTATTCGAGCGTGTGAAAAAAACACATATCAAAATCAACAATGAAGGAGGTGCGGCAAATGTCCAGAAAATGTGAAGTATGCGGCAAAGGTCAGACTTCTGGCAATGCGGTTTCTCACTCTAATATCCATACAAGAAGAAAATGGAATGCTAATATCCAGACTGTAAGGATCAACGACAACGGCAGAGTAAGAAAAGCATCCGTATGCACAAGCTGCCTCAGATCGGGCAAGGTCAACCGTGCCGTCTGATAGCATAACGAACCGGAAGTCTTAAGCATATACGCTTAAGGCTTTTTGTTTTGCTCTGAGAATGATAGAATTCTCTAAAACAGCTGCTGACTGACAAGAGGTATCATATGTCTGTAATACTCAGAAACGAGCACGGTGCTGTAGCCGTCAATAAAGGCGTTATCGAGCGCATGATAATAGAAGATATCCTGAGCCTGGGAGATGATATCATCCTGTGCAGCAAGAAAGGCAAGCCGATCGGTGAGAAGCCTTCAAGGTTTATGGATCCGGACTATCTGGACGCGATCGAGCTGACTGAGAAGAAGGGTGTGGTCCGCATCAAGGTGTTCCTGATCACCAGGCTCGGAAGCAGCATTTCGGATATCGCGGAGCAGATCTTTGAGCGTGTTGAGAATGATTACGCACTGCTTCATCTCAGCAGACCCGGGTTCATATCTGTCAACATACGGGGAGTCATGTCTGATCAGCTGATCAAGAGGAATATAGAAGTAGTGAGAAGAAATGTCTGACACATTATCTCTGTATGATGAAGTGACCGGAATAAAGGGTATAGGAGGCAGGAAGAAGCAGATCCTCGGTTCGATGGGGATACGCACGGTCGAAGATCTCCTGTCATATTTTCCTGTACGTTACAGAGACAGAAGGACCCTTATTCCAGCTGCCCGGGCCTCAGAGGACCGGGATTCTTTGATATGCGGGGAACTTATCAGAATACAGCTGAGACCGCTCTCCGGGCACAGGACGATCACTGAATGTGTCATGAGAGACGAGAGCGCAGTTTTCAGCGCGGTTTTCTTCAACATGCCTTACCTTAAGAAGAATCTTCATACCGGTATGAAATATGTCATGTTCGGCAGGATGAAGATACGTAACGGCATGAGAGTCTGGACCAATCCGGAGATGGCTCCTCTCGGAAGCGAGCGCGATGCGAGGGGCATTATACCGGTCTACAGGACATCACCGGGGATCAGCACCGCCAATCTCACGAAATGGATCAGGACTGCTCTCGATTGCACGGACCTGTCCGCTGACTGGATCGGCAGCAGTATTTCTTCAGAAAGAAGGCTCTGCGGGAGGAAATTCGCTTATTCCAATATTCATTTTCCGGAAAGCGAGCAGCATTACAAGGCTGCTCGATACAGGCTGATCTACGAGCAGCTTCTGACGTATCAGCTTGCGATAAGAATGAGCAGGCAGGATATAGAATCGTCGGCCGACGACGCGTCTGTACCGGATAAGGATACCGGTCCTTTTATCAGCGCTCTTCCGTTCACTCTGACCGAAGGGCAGATAAGCTGCATCCGCGATATCGAGCAGGATCTGGTCTCCCCGCGGCCGATGAACCGCCTTATACAGGGGGATGTCGGATGCGGAAAGACAGTTGTCGCGGAGACTGCGATATATAAATGCGCTGTGAGCGGAATGCAGTCTGCGATGATGGCTCCGACCGAGATCCTCGCCAGGCAGCATTACGAGAGACTTAAGAATGACCTTGAGCCTTTCGGGATCCGTGTTTCTTTGCTCATAAGCGGAATGAAAGCAGCGGACAGACGGGAGGTCCTTTCAGATATCGCGTCAGGCAGGACGGATGTAACTGTCGGCACTCACGCGATCATCCAGGAAGATGTGGAGTTTTCTGATCTTGCGCTTGTCATAACCGATGAACAGCACCGGTTCGGTGTCAACCAGCGTAAAACTCTCGCGCGTAAGGGCCGCGGAGTCAATGTTCTCGTAATGTCAGCGACACCTATCCCGAGAACTCTTGCGGCGACTGTTTTCGGTGATATGGATTTCAGCATTATTCGCTCGAGACCGGAAGGCAGGAGAGAGATCATTACAAGAGCGCTCGACAAGAGCAGCCGCGAGAGAGCCTACCGGACTGTCAGAGACGAGCTTGCGGCAGGTAACCTTGCGTATATCATCGCTCCGAGTATCGACAGCGAGGATGACGATATGTCTTCTGTGATGCAGCTATATAACGAGATCAGGGAAAGATTCCCGGGCGAGAGGCCTGCGCTTCTTCACGGCAGACTCAGCAAGGAAGAGAAAGAAGCCATTATGGCTGACTTCCACGCACACAGGGTCAATATTCTGGTAGCGACTGTCGTTATTGAAGTCGGGATCGATGTTCCGGATGCCACTGTTATGGTCATAGAAAACTCGGAAAGGTTCGGACTCGCTCAGCTGCACCAGCTGAGAGGCCGTGTCGGGAGAAGTGACAAGCAGTCTTACTGCTGCCTGATCAATTACAGCAGATCAGAATCAGCTATAGAGAGAGCCAGAGTAATGGTAGAGACCGGTGATGGCTTTGAGATAAGCGAAGCGGACTACCGCATGAGAGGTCCCGGAGACATAATGGGGACCATGCAGTCAGGAAATTACAGGCGCGACATACTTGCGCTGTGCAGATATACAGATATACTTGAAGCAGCAATGACTGACGCCGACCGGATCATGAATTCTCCGGAAGGTACGGACCTCAGACATGTCAGAGAATATATGAAATCCGGCGCGGAAACTGACAATTCAGATATTCTGTAATTACAGCAGCAGGAGAGACACTGAAATGAAGATTACATCAGGAGAGTTCAAATACAGGAATATTGAAGTACCGAAGGGCATAAGACCTACGACCGAGAAAGTCCGTGAGGCCGTTTTCAGCATGATCAGAGACTGGATACCGGGAGCGTGCGTGTGTGATCTTTTCGCCGGAAGCGGTGCGATGGGACTTGAGGCGCTTTCACGGGGCGCTGACAAATGCTGGTTCGCGGAGCTGAGCAGGCAGAATTTCAGAGTTTTGCTCGGAAATATTGCCAACTGCAAGGCCGGGGAGAGAACTGTCGCGCTCAATTCTGACTTCAGAGCAGCGATCGCGCGGATCACTGATAAGCTCGATGTTGTCATACTGGATCCTCCGTATGAAGAGACCGGCTACTACGGCCAGGCATTGGAGCTTCTGCAGGAAAGAGAACTCCTCGATGAGGGCAGTGTGGTCATAGCAGAGCATCTTTACGATAATCCTTTATCTGATACATACGGGCGGTTAGTCAGGATCAAGGAAAAGAAATACGGATCCATAGGTGTGGATGTATACATTTTTGAGTAGTCTTATTGATTAAAAAACTTATCTTTGTTACACTTAACTCTGTAAGGAATCATTAATTATGGAAAGAAAAGCCCTGTATGCCGGCTCTTTTGACCCGGTGACCTGCGGACATCTCAATATCATCGAGAGAGCTGCCCGGATCTTTGATTCGCTGACAGTTGTTGTTGGCGTCAATGCGGGCAAGAAAGCTATGTTCGATCTTGAAGAAAGGCTTGAGATCCTCAAAGAGGTTACAGGATATCTTCCCAATGTTACAGTTGATACGTTCAGCGGCCTTCTGGCAGACTATATCAATGAAAAGGGTTTCGACGTATATGTCAGAGGACTGAGATCTACTAATGATTTTGAAAACGAACTGCATATGGCTCAGATGAATGCCAGGCTGTTCACGGGGGATACGGAAACGGTCTTCCTTATGACTGATCCTAAGTATTCATTCATCAGCTCAAGCCTTGTCAAAGAAGTCGCGTCTTTCGGAGGCAGTATTGACGGACTTGTACCTGAATATGTTGTTTCGAGGATCAGATCTAAATTGCAGGAGGAATAAATTATGAACGATGACAGCATCAAAATCATGTCACTGCTTGACGAACTGGAAGAGCTGATCAAATCTTCCGGCAAAATGCCTTTCTCCGAAAAGGGTATTATCGATCTCGATGTAGCTGAGAAGATCATTGAGGATATGAGACTCAATCTTCCTAGAGATATCCAGCAGGCAAAATGGCTCGGACAGGAGAAAGACAGGATCATCAACGATGCCAAGAGAGAGTACAACCGTATGATCAATGAGGCAAAGGATCAGGTAGAATATCTCGTCAACAACAACAGCATCTACAAGGATGCTCAGAAGAGAGCTGACGCGATTATCAAAGAGGCAGAGAATCACGCCAACTACATGAAATACAGATCCTATGAGTACATCGATCAGCTTCTGTATGACATGCAGAATGATATAGCTAACGTAGGCAACACATACATCCAGCCTATGACAGAGTACTTTGCAGAAATGCTCAGCAATATCAATACCAGAGTCAACCAGAACAGACAGGAAATGAAGACTCTTGCTGAGAGAGTACAGCTTGGCGAGCCTCCTGCAGAGCCTGCACCTGAGACACCTGCTGAGTAATCCGCAAGTCAATAACAGGATAATCAATGGGACCGGATCTTCATTCGGTCCCGTTTTTTGAAAAGAGATCCGGAAATGAAAGCAGTCGGGATAGTCGCTGAATACAATCCGCTACACAACGGGCACATATATCATATGAATAAAGCGCGGGACTTTTCGGGTGCCGATGCTGTTGTGGTGGCTGTGAGCGGCGATTTTGTTCAGAGGGGTATGCCGGCAGTTTTTGATAAGTGGGAGAGAGCAAGACAGGCTCTTATGTGCGGCGCGGATCTTGTCGTCGAGATCCCGGTACTGTACTGCCTCGGGAATGCCGGTCAGTACGCGGGTGCCGGGGTGCAGATCCTTGAGTCGCTCGGTCCGGTGACCCATATCGCTTTCGGGAGCGAGTCCGGAAACACGGATGCCATCAGCGCGGCTGCGGATTTTATCCAGGAGAATGCCGGAACAATGCGGGATCTCATAATCAGCGGCATGGCGGAAGGGCTGAACTATCCGAAAGCGAGGGCAAGAGCGTACGCAGAGCTCGGCGGCCCGTCAGGCGGCATCATACCCGATTCGCCGAATGACATTCTGGCTCTTGAATACATATCCGCAATAAAGCGCGCGAAGCCTCTGGCGGTCCCGAGAGCCGGAGCAGGCTATCACGACAGATGTTCCCCTGATGAGATATTCCAGAGCGCGTCGGGTATCAGAGAGATGATCAGAAACGGCAGCGATATCTCCGGCCTGGTGCCTGAATGCACTGCTGCCGGTCTCAGAGCAGGACAGTCAACGCTGAGCGAAGCATGTGAAGCCAGATTGTTTGATCTTGTCAGATATGCTGTGATGAGCCGCAGTCCGGAATGGATAGACGACTGTCCTTCGGGCGGGGAAGGACTTGGTAATCTGCTGAGACGGTTTGCGCCGGAAGCAGGCAGCCTGGATGAACTGATCCTGTCCGTTAAGTCGAAACGGTATACTTATACAAGGCTGTCCAGACTGTGTATGCAGGTGCTTCTCGGCATCACAAGATCCGAGTACTATCCTGAAGGATACATAAACAGCGGGCAGATCCCGGGACCGGGATATGTAAGAGTACTGGGATTCAGTGACTGTGGACGCAGACTGCTGGCTGAGATCAGAGAAAATGAGTCAGCCGCGGCTAAGGTAATGACAAATATCAACAAAGAAGCGGAATATCTTGACGAAAGGAACCGCAGGATCCTGAAGCTGGATGTTCATGCCGCGGATATCTACAGCCTGGCTGCCGGAAGGGAGATCGCGCTTTGCAGTGACCACAGACAGAGACCTGTGATCATATCAGGGCACAGAAAAACCGCTGACCAATAAGATCAGCGGTTCTGAATGGTCGGGGTGACACGATTCGAACGTGCGACCTCTTCGTCCCGAACGAAGCGCTCTACCAAGCTGAGCCACACCCCGGCGCGATATATATAAAATAACGCATCATCCGAACTAATGCAAGTCTTTTTTGCTAAAGTTTTTTCAAATACAATCTGAAAACCGCAAGAAAAGCGTTGACAAGGTCAATGCTGATGAATATAATAATCGAGTGCGTCGGTGGAGAAGTTTTCACGGCACATAATGAACGAACCAATAATACGTAGTCATATTTAAGGAGGTGTCGACAGTGGCAGTACCTAAGAGGAAAACATCACAGGCTAAGACAAGCGGCAGAAAGGCTGCTAACATGAAGAAGAGCATGACCGGACTTTCGATCTGTCCTCAGTGCCATGAGCCAAAGCTTCCACACAG
>JAFRLN010000095.1 GCA_017431175.1 Mogibacterium sp. | reverse complement strand
TCTCCGAGGCCGATTTCTTCCAGCTTCTCAGCTGTAGGGATGCCGTTTTTGTCCCATCCTCTGAGTGCGTAGTAGTCATCAAGCATCTTGTCAAACTCCTCATGTGTAGGAGCCTGGAATGCGCGGCCTCCGACTGCTGCAGGAATGAACAGCTTTGCAGGAGCAGTGTCGTCCTTGCGGTCCATTCCGTCACGGACATTAAGGAGTCTCTGCAGGTTCTGTGAGCGCTCACCTACCCTGAACAGTTCATACGGATCGATCTCTTTTCCGAGGATAAGTTCGAGTCCGTGCATCAGTTCAGAGATGGTCATGCCCGCGAACTTGACCATAAATTTGCAGATGGTCAGGCAGTTGAACATAAGAGCTCCGTCCTGTGAAACTACCGCTAACGGTGCAGCCTCGTCTACTGAGAATCTGTCAGGTGTCTCCTCAAGACCGACTTCCGGGTATACCAGGCCTGTAGCAATTGCCTGTGTATCGCCTCTCTCATGGCATGCTCCGCGAGGAGTCGTTGCGTAGTTCGGATAGTTAGCAAATACAGCTCTTGGGTCGTGTGCAGGGAGGTCCATATTCTTGACCTCAACCGTCAGCAGAGGTGCATCGCCGCCGATGTGTGCTGCCGCACCGCGTATACCCTTTTTGAAGATCTCTCCGATACCCTCATTCTTAATCAGTTTATCGCAGAGGAACAGGAGTGTATCTTTGTCGCCAAACTTAGGAACGATGCCTATCTCTTCAGCGGTGATCAGAGTCGCTTCATAGCACTCGATCAGGAATCCTACATAAGATCCCAGCGAAATAGTATCGACACCCGCTCTGTTAGCCATCTCGTTTGCAAGTGATATGGCTTCCAGGTCATCGATGCAGAGGCCTGAGCCCATGGTTCCGAGTGTCTCATACTCAGGACCGTTTCCGTTCAGCTCTCCGCCGGCCGACAGATCAAGATGGATATGTCTGTGGCAGCCAATAGGGCAGTTAAGGCAAGGCATCGGTTTTACATTCAGGAACCTGGTATACCTCGGTGTTCCGATGGTCTCAGCTCCTTTGTGCCATACATCACCTCTCCAGTAACGGATCGGCGAATCTCCGATTTCCTCCATTCCCACCATTACCGAAGGAGTACCTTCGGCGTCCTTGGTTGCCTCGTGGAGATTTACGAATACTTCCTTAGCGTATGCCTTTGCTCCTTCCAGATCGGCGATCTCACACTGCTGGGTTCCCCAGGCTGCGATAGCTTTGAGGTTCTTTGAGCCCATGACAGCTCCCGTGCCGCCGCGGCCTGCAAATGAATGTCCGTCGCAGGTGATGTTTGCGATAGGGTTCAGTATCTCGCCTGCAGTACCGATATTTAGAGCATTGACTCTCTTGTCCCCGAGGATCTCCTTGATCTTCAGTGATGTATCTACGCTGTCAAGCCCCCACAGCTCTGCTGCGTCACGAAATTCTACATTGTTGTCCGTGATATAAAGCCATACCGGCTTATCTGCTTTTCCCTCTATCACGAGCGCATCGTATCCGCACTTCTTGAATGCAGGAGCCCATGCGCCGGTTCCGGCAGAATCTGCAACAGACCCTGTCAGCGGGCTCTTTGTAACAACGCTCCACTTTGCATTGCCCGGGAAATTAGGGCATGCCTGCAGACATCCGATCGCAAAAACGATCTTGTTATCTGCCGAGAGCGGATCGACCTTAGGAGCGGTCTCCTCAAGGAGGATCTTTGCGCCGAGTGCTGTACCGCCCATAAGCAGGTCAAGGGTCGCCTCTTCAATTGGCTCTTCTTTCCATGTCTTATTGGTCAGATCGACTCTGCACAGTTTTTTCCAATATCCGTTCATATATGTTCTCCTTTTATTCTGAGTTTTGCTGTATCAGCAAAGAGCCGTGAACGAGAGCATCAGTCCGCCGATCGTGTTATTAGAATCGGAGGCAAATCCATATTCACCGAATGTGAATTCCATGATGAATGGAATATCTCCCGCTTTTGCCTTTGCGAGTTCAGCAACTTCGCCGATCCTGCTGTCGATGCCGGCACGGCGGCCGCCGCAGTGAACGAGATGCAGAGCTGCAGGCTTGCAAGGCAGATCTGCCAGAAGCTTGTCGAGAGTCTCTCCTACTGACGAAACCAGCTCGTCAACCGTAGCTTCCATTCTTATTACGCATGTCTTCTCTGCGAGGTTAGCTCCAACATTGAATGAGCCGTCGTCATTTCCGTTCATAGGATGTCTGATGGCGATGAGGTCACCGAGTCTGTCCTTGATTCCGAGAGGCGAAGTGATAGTTGTAACGAGGAGGTTGCCGCCTGTCACATCTTCTCTTGTGAGCTCTTTTCTCCACTCAAGATACTTATCTGCTGCAGGAACTCCATCGATTTCTGCAAGGCATCTGATACCATTTGTCTTTGTGATAACACCGAAAT
>JAFRLN010000094.1 GCA_017431175.1 Mogibacterium sp. | reverse complement strand
GTGCTCCTGTGCGCGTCTTCTTCCGCTGTTCTCGCGGACAGCAAAGCCCCCGGTCTGGGCGACAAAATGCCTGATTTCTCCGTCACAACGATAGACGGAAGCAAGTTCACCCACGAGATGGGATTTGCCAAGGAAGTAGGCACGAGAGTGCTCTTTATGGATGAGGGACTGATAGCTGAGGAAAACGAGCCGAAAGAGTTCTTCGAGAATCCGCAGAACCCGAGGCTGCAGGACTTCCTGTCCAAAGTATTATAGAGACTTCCGGAAACCCCCGATATATTAATTATGATTTAGTCTGACAAGTAAGTACTGGCCGGAATCGTGCCAGACGGACTTTTCCGGACTTATTAAGATCGAACCATATTGTTTTATAAGGAGAAGCTAGTTAAATGTTCAAGCATACAATCGTAAGGACCCCGTGTTCCAAAATCTGTGATGGTATCACTTCTGCACCTGAGCTGGGCCAGCCGATCTATGAAAAGGCTCTCGAGCAGCACGCTAAGTATATAGAAGCTCTGAAATCGACAGGCGTAGATGTCCTGGTGCTCCCGGCACTTGAAGAGTATCCGGACTCCTGTTTTGTCGAGGATGTAGCTGTACTGTCAGAGAAATGCGCTATCATCACGAATCCGGGAGCAGGCACCAGAAACGGTGAGACTGAGTTCATCGTCGACGCGATCAAAAAGTTCTACAGCGACGATCAGATTGGTTTCATCAAGGAGCCGGGTACGCTTGAGGGCGGAGATGTCATGAAGTGCGGCGATACCTTTTATGTCGGCCTTTCCGCAAGGACGAATGAAGAGGGCATAAAACAGTTCGCTGATTTCTTCGGCGCTCACGGGTACAAAGTTGTCGCAGTTCCGCTGACTGAGGTCCTGCACCTCAAGACCGGAGTCAACTATCTTGAGAACAATAAGATGCTCGTGTCAGGCGAGTTCATCGACAAACCTGACTTTGCGGACTATGACAAGATCATCGTTCCTGAAGAGGAAGCGTACGGAGCAAACTGCATCTGGATGAACGGCACGGTCATAGTACCTGAAGGCTACGAAACAGTAAAGAAAGCAGTAGAAGACGCCGGCTATCCGGTCATCACCGTCGACACCTCCGAATTCAGGAAGATCGACGGAGGCCTCAGCTGCCTGTCACTCAGATTCTGACAATAGTCATAATAACCCGGCGGAGATCTCTGCTGCCTGCCAATCAGATTCTGACGGTAATCATAATAACCGGCGGAGGCCTCAGCTGCCTGCCAATCAGATTCTGACAGCAATCATAATAACCGGCGGGGGCATCTGACCGGGCGCCTATAGGAGTTTTCGCTGATGGTGTACATTTTCAAGATTTTTTTTAAGAAATATGTACACTGTTTAAGCGTTGAAATCGATTGTATATCGCCAAAAGTAATATGCGAGCGCGAAACAGGGAAAAGTCCCTGTATTGCACTCGCATGTTCTTATTATACGGACAAAAGTCAGTGTTGAGACAAATAATATGGTCCTTTACAGAACAATGATCCTGATTAGTGTACATATATCATGATTTTTCTTGAAATATGTACACTTTTGATGAGAAGTCCTAATGAATTCACGCGTAGTAAGATAATAGAATGAAAATGCGTGACCCAGAAGCCGATGGACTCACGCTCGATAGTTCATTTCAGCAGATATGCGTGAAATATCTCAGCCTGGACTCACGCGCGGCGCGATCATTTCATGAAGTGGACTTGCCTGCTGATCTCTTCGACCTGTTCTTCCTTGCGCCGCTCGTATTCCGCCCGCTTCTCTTCGAAATAATTACGCCCGGTCTGATCGATCGTTACGATGAGAGGACCGAATTCTTTCACACGGCAGCACCAGACTGCTTCGGGCGCGCCGAGGTCGAGCCAGTGGACCGCTGTGATCTCTTCTACACATGATGCGCCTACGACCGCGTTTCCGGCAGGGAGAACGCAGTGGATCGCGCCGAAAGCTTTGCAGGCGGCTGCTGTTTTTTCTTTCATGCCTCCCTTGCCGATGATGATCCTGACACCTGTTTTCTCGATGAACTCATATTCAAATCTCTCCATGCGCATCGACGTAGTCGGACCGACCGAGATCATCTCATATCCGGGAGACGGATCGTCCCCGTTGATAATATTTACGATCGGACCTGCGTGCATTATGACTTTATCTTTGATATCCACAGGCAGGGTCTGCTCTTCGTATACGACCCTGCCGTGCACAGAGTCGCGTCCTGTCACAAGATCTCCGTCAAGATAGAAGACATCTCCGACGTGGAGCGCCGCGATATCCTCAGCGGATACCGGAGTGCTGATCACGGTTTTTCCATTTCTTATCTCAGTCATCGGCCGCACCTGCGCTTTCATCTGCTCTGCCATTTCTTATCTCAGTCATTGGCTGCACCTGCACTTTCATCTGCTGCGCCGGATGCTTCATTTCCGCAGCTTGTATAGCTGAAACCCGTATGGGTCGTGACTTCCCAGCCCAGATCTCTGTCGAAAACAATACGTCCTCTGCGGTGACTCCAGCATCCGACAGTGACGGCTACACCAAGCGTTGCCGGATGGCGCGCGGTATTCTCAACATTGACTCCGATAACAGAGTATTTTCCGCCCATTCCCTGAGGCCCGAATCCTATCGCGTTGATGCCGTCTTCGAGAAGAGTTTCCATTCTGGCAGCCAGCTTGTTTTCATTGTGTGATCCTACGGGCCGCAAGAGGGCTTTCTTGGCGTTCAGTGCCGCTGTCTCAACGGAAGTTCCGATGCCGACTCCGACGAAAAGAGGAGGGCACGCGTTGAGACCGTAGGAAGTCATGCGGTCCATTACAAAGCGGACGGCTTCTTCGTAGCCCTGACCCGGCATCAGCACCATTGCGTGCCCGGGAAGAGAGCATCCTCCGCCTGCCATATATGTATATATCTCGCAGCCGTCCCATCCCGGGATAATATCCCACCAGAAAGTCGGCGCCCCTGTTCCCGTATTGGTGCCGGTATTGTATTCGTCAAAAGTTTCGACGACATTACAGCGGAGGGGTGTTTTCCTGGTTGCGGTGAGAACAGCATCAGTGAGAATGGACTCGACATCTGCCATCAGCGGGAAAGCGGATCCGCATTTTATCCAGAACTGCAGTACACCTGTGTCCTGACAAGTCGGTCGGTCTTTCTCTGCGGCAAGTTCCAGATTGCGGAACATCAGCTCATAGATCTCCATAGCCAGAGGATCATCTTCCTCAGCTCTGAGACGGGAAAGGGCATCAATGACATCATCAGGGAGATGCTTTGCCGTATAGCCGATAAAAGCAGCCATCGTATCTGTCATTCTGCGTGTATTGGAATTGTAAGCCATTTTTCTAGTGCTCCGTGGATTCTTCTTGCGGTACATGCTGATTGCGCAGCGCTTGCAATGGGCACGCTCAGCAGTACAATTAACATGATAATTATAACACGCTGTGTGAAGAAAACCATTCCACTCACCGCGGTAACAAGGTATTATTAAGGTATTATTTTAGAAGACATCCGTGCGGCTGCGGCACGAGCCGATGCTGCCGTCCCCGCAGGCGGGTGAAAACAGAGATGCATACCGGAAGCTCCGGGATCACGCCGGCCGTAGCAAACGGACAGATATATACCGGCGGCTCCGGGCTCACGCCGGCAGAAAGAAGGCACAATGGAAAAAGACAGACTGGAATCACTTAAGAGAGAATACGCAAGGCTCCTGATCAGATCCGGCATCAACCTGCAGCAAGGAAAGAGGCTGGCCATCACTTGTCCCGTGGAATGCGCGGAATTCGCAAGGCTGTGCGCGGCCGAAGCTTATGACGCCGGCTGCAGAGAGGTACTCCTCAGGTGGCGGGATGATGAGCTGACGCGCATGAAATACCTCTATGCGGAGGACGATGTTTTCGACAGCGTGAATCTGTGGGAGAAAGATTTCTGCGATATCATAGCGGAAGAGGGCGCCGGCTGGCTGAGCATATACGCGGAAGATCCGGAAAGCCTCAAAGGGGTCGATCCGGACCGTATCAGAAGAGCTCAGATCTCTTCGGGCAAAGCTCTTGAGAAATTCCGCGAGCTTGAGATGAGAAGTGAGTTCCCGTGGTGCGTCTGCTCTGTCCCTACAGAGGCATGGGCGGCAGCAGTGTTCCCGGACATGGAGCCGGAAGCCGCGCAGGAGAGACTCTGGGAGGAGATCCTTGCTGCGTGCAGAGTGACAGGCGGAGACACTCTGGCAGAATGGAAAGCTCACTCTGACGAGCTGCAGAAACATGTCGCGATAATGAACGGATACAATTTTGCGCGTCTCAGATACAGAAATGATGCGGGGACCGACGTCACCGTAGAACTTCCGGAAGGGCATTACTGGGCAGGCGGCGAAGAGAAGTGCGCTGATGGCACGATGTTCTCTGCCAATATACCGACAGAAGAAGTGTTTACACTTCCGAAGAGGGACGGCGTCAACGGAACGCTCGCCGCGACAAAGCCGCTATGCCACAACGGTCATCTGATAGAGGGTATCAGGTTTGAGGTAAAAGAAGGCAGGATCATCGAAGCGCACGCGGATACGCATGAGGATGTGCTGATCGATGCGATCAATGTGGATGAAGGCGCTTCGTATTTCGGAGAAGTCGCTCTCGTCCCGTATGATTCGCCGATCAGCCGCTCCGGGATACTGTTCCTGAACACGCTGTTCGACGAGAACGCGTCCTGCCATTTTGCTTTCGGAGAAGCGTATCCGCTCATCCGGGGAGCTGAAAACATGACGGAAGAAGAGTTCCGGGCAAAAGGAGTCAACTTCTCAATGACTCATGTTGACTTTATGATAGGATCTGCGGATCTGGAGATAACAGGAATAACCCACGACGGAGAAGAGATCCCGGTATTCGTGAACGGGAACTTCGCGTTTTAGCATACATTAGAGTACAGAGGAGGAATCATTATGAGCAGAGCTTTGATCGCGGCTATGATAGGACTTATCGTAGCTTTTGTCATCAATAAGTTTACAGAGAGGAAATGACCCGCGACGAACTGATCCTCTCCAGGATCGAAGACAAGATAAGGCAGTGCCGGGACGGTTATTATGTGACCGCAACGGGACTGCTTGATTCACATGAGCAGGCACTCGCGCGGAGTATTATGAGAAGATCCTCCGACGTAAGGACATTCCTCTACGGAGGATATGAAGGTGCTGACCGCAGGATGCTGGTGTGCTTTCCCGCGGATATCCCGATGACGGAAGAAGAGGCAGCAGAGGGTCTCCTCGCGGTGCTGCGGGTCACCAAGCCTGCTATCTCCGCAAAGCTCACGCACCGTGATTACCTCGGATCTCTCCTTGGCCTTGGAATAGACAGGAGCGTCACCGGAGACATCCTTGTGCGTTCTGACGGAGCGGATATTATCATCGTGCCGGAGATCGCTGACTTTCTGGTGAGTGAATACACTCAGGCGGGAAGAACACATATCAGTGCTGAAGTCGTTCCACTTGAGGAGCTCTGTGTGCCTCAGACGCATATCGAGATCATCAGAGACACCGTGCCGTCGTGCAGGCTGGATACTTTAGTGTCCTCTGCTTTCAGGCTTTCGCGCGCAAAAGCAGCTGAGGCCATCCGGGCGGGGATCGTCAGCGTCGACCATATTGAGTGTCTGAAGCCTGACGCCCGTGTCGAGGAGGGATCGTCGATCGTGCTGAGAGGCAAGGGCAAAGCGGTTCTCCGCGAAACAGGAGGAGAATCCAGAAAAGGACGTATCTGGATAGTGATAGAAAGGTATATTTGATAGATGGAAATAGCTGAACGCATTGCGGAAAAGGTCAGAGAAGCAGGCGGAAGAACATTCTATGTCGGAGGGTTTGTACGCGACCGGCTGATAGGAATAGAGAATAAAGATGTGGATATAGAGATCCACGGAATCCTTCCGGAAAACCTGATGCAGATACTGCATGAGATCGGCGAACCACTTGTGTTCGGTCATAGTTTTGGTATCTACGCTTTGAGAGGTGAAGATATCGATATAGCGATGCCGCGCAGAGAGAGAGCTGTAAGACCGGGGAACGGCGCTGATGGCGCTGCCCGCGGTCACAGGGACTTCGAAGTGGAAGTGGATCCTTTCATAGGGACATACGAGGCCGCCCGCAGGAGAGATTTTACCATCAACGCTCTTATGGAGGATGTTCTTACGGGCGAGGTCGTAGATCATTTCGGAGGGATCAGAGACCTCGGGCTTCAGGATGACGTCCGCGGGACGATAAGACATATCGCTGACGAGACATTTGTTGAAGACCCGCTGAGAGTACTCAGAGCCGCGCAGTTTGCTGCCAGATTCGATTTTGATATAGCTCCTGAGACGATAGAGCTCTGCCGCAGTATGGACCTTTCAGGCCTGAGTCGTGAGCGTGTGAAGGAGGAGATGAAGAAAGCTCTCCTCAAGTCAGCCCGCCCTTCGATATTCTTCGAGGCTCTCCGCGAGATGGACCAGCTGGATGTATGGTTCCCTGAGCTGAAGGCTATGATCGGCCTTGAACAGGACGCTGTCTATCATCCGGAAGGCGATGTGTGGGTCCACACCATGGAGGTCGTTGACCGCGCTGCCGCGTTCCGCGAGAAGACTTCAGATCCTTATTCCTTCATGCTGCTGGCTCTCACCCACGATATGGGCAAGATCGTAACGACTGAGTTCATCAAAGGGCGCATACACGCGTACCAGCATGAGATAAAAGGCCTTCCGCTGATCGAGGAATTTCTGGACCGTCTGGTCGGAGAGAAAGCTGTGAGCGCTTATGTCCTTAAGATGGTGCCTCTCCATATGCGGCCGAATGTCGCCGCTCATGCCAAGGCATCCAGGAAATCGACCAACAAGATGTATGACGCCGCGGCAGCGCCGGAAGACCTGATATATTTTGCGTCCGCGGATCATCCGGTGGTTTCCGGAGATGAAGAATTTACAGGTGACAGCGAGTTCCTCTTCGAGAGACTGGATGTGTATCACGAAACTATGGCAAAACCATATATCATGGGGAGAGACCTGATCAGAGCCGGGCTGGAACCGGGCGTGTATTTCGGGGAGCTTCTTGAGTACGCTCACAAGCTGAGACTTGCCGGGACAGACAAAGAAACCGCAATGAAACAGGTGCTCGCCTACGCGCGCAAAATGAAGAAAACACAGCCGGAAAAGCGCTGAAATCACTGCGTTTCCGCAGGATCGCGATCAAGCATTTTCATAAATACAAGGGAGATGTTGACTTTAGCGGTTTAGCGTGGTAAAGTGACATGGCAACTACAATACAGGCGGTTTTATACCCGGATAGAAGCTTTCCGGAAATATATATAATACAGATCGGGGACTATGATGCAGTATGATCAGAGTGTACTGACGAGGACGGAGCGCAGAGTGTTCGCGCTCAGGACTCTCTACAGCAGAGCAGGATACAGATCCTACAGAATGAGAAAATTCGAAGATTATGACCTGTACAGCAGGAACAAAGACTTCCTCCTTTCGGACAGAGTCATAACTTTTACAGATACTAACGGCAAGCTCAAGGCGCTCAAGCCGGACGTGACCCTTTCTATAGTCAAGAATTATAAGGACAGGCCGGACGAACTGCTCAAGCTGTTCTATGACGAGAACGTCTACAGGGTATCAGAGAGGACCAACTCGTTCCGCGAGATCACCCAGATGGGACTTGAGTGCATCGGCGCCGCGGACAATAAGGCGGCGGGTGAGGTCATCAGACTGGCAGAACAAAGCCTGGCGCTGGTGGCCGAAGAGCATGATTATATACTCCGCGTCTCGGATATAGACATGCTGACATTCATCCTTGAGGATATGACCGACAGCAAGTCCGTGAGAAGCGAGCTTCTGAGACTGTCGGGTGAGAAGAACATCCATGAGATAGAAAGACTCTGCGCGGCGTCAGAAATTCCTGAGGACAAGTGCAGAACTCTTACTTCTCTCCTCGGACTGTACGGAGACCCGGAGGAGGTAATGGAGCAGCTTAAGGAGATCTGCCGCGGTACAGCCGCGGAAGATGAAGTCGCGGAGCTTCAGGATGTGCTTGACCATATCTTCCGCGATCAGGACAGGGACAGCGGTCAGGCAAGCCGCATCATTCTGGATTTCTCGATCATCGGAGATATCAATTACTACAACGGCATGGCATTCGAAGGATATATCGACGGGATTCCTGAATGTGTGCTTGTCGGAGGCAGATATGACAAGCTGATGCACAGGATGAAGAAGAAATCCCGCGCGATAGGATTTGCCGTATATCTTGACACGCTGGGGATGCTCGGCAGGACTGCCGGAGATCAGGCGATCGAATCATTCTTCAGCAGCTGATAAGAGGAAAAGAAATTGGGAACTATGATCAATGTTGCTCTTCCGAAGGGAAGGCTTGGAGAGAAAGTATATAAAATGTTCGAAGAGGCCGGATACGGATGTCCGGATATTTTCGAGGGACGCAAACTTGTTTTTGAGAACAGGGACGCAGGGATAAGATACTTCTGGGTAAAGCCGTCTGACGTTCCGATCTATGTTGAGCGCGGCGCGGCGGATATCGGTGCCTGCGGAAAAGACATCCTGCTCGAGTACTCGCCTAACGTATACGAGCTGAGAGACCTCGGCATCGGTAAGTGCCGCATGGTAGTCGCGTCACCGAAGGACTTCACGGATGATTCAGAATATCCGCTGAGGGTAGCGACAAAATTCGTAAATATAGCGCAGGACCACTACGCGTCGGTCGGAAGAGATATCGACATCATTAAACTCAACGGTTCGATCGAGATCGCGCCTATACTGGGGCTTTCGGATGTGATCGTGGACCTGGTCGAGACCGGCACAACACTGAAAGAAAACAACCTCGTCGTATATGAGGAGATAATGGATATAAGTGCCAGACTGATCGCCAACAAGTCAGGCTACAATTTTAAGAGCGCGGCTATCAACAAGCTGCTCGGGAGACTATAGGATAATGTGACAGATGGGCCTGCCCCGGCCGTCACAAAGTGTGACAGCGGAGCGTGTGTCTGTACTGCCTCGTAAAGGAGTAAAGAGATGATAAGGATCCTGAATTATTCAGAAATGACTGCTGATGAGATCTTCGCAAGATCTGAGCCGACAGCTGATGTCGCGGATATAGTCAGCGGGATAATAGAGGATGTCAGGGAGAATGGCGATGAAGCCATCGTTCGCTATGCTGCGAAGTTCGACGGGATCGACCCAGACGGCTTTGAGCTGGAGCTCAGTGAAGACGAGAAGGAAGAAGCTCTCCGCAGTCTGAAAGAGACTGATCCGGGGTTCACTGCTGTTCTCAGAAGGTCGGCAGCCAATATCGTGAAATTCCACAGCCGGCAGGTGCGCAGCAGTTTTATCATCAACGATACACCGGGAGTTATCATCGGGCAGAAGGTGGTTCCGCTTGAGAGGGCCGGCCTGTATGTTCCGGGAGGAACTGCTGCTTATCCTTCGACCGTACTTATGGATTCGATCCCGGCACTGATCGCCGGCTGCAGAGAGATCATAATGGTGACCCCGCCTGATCCTGACGGGAAGATCAATCCGGTCATTGTCGCTGCGGCCGTCGTTGCGCAGGAAGCGGTATCCGGAAAAGGCTGCATACGCATCTTCAAGACCGGCGGTGCCCAGGCGATCGCCGCGCTGGCACACGGCACAGAGTCGATCCCGGCAGTCGAT
>JAFRLN010000093.1 GCA_017431175.1 Mogibacterium sp. | reverse complement strand
CCGTAGTATGTGTCATCTACGACCATAACAGGAGCAAGGGCACAGGAACCGAGACAGTTTACGAGCTCAAGACTGAAGAGACCGTCTTCTGTCGTCTCACCGTCAGCGATTCCCAGGACACGGGTGACTCCCTCAACAAGAGTCATGGAACCGCGGATATGGCAGGCAGTACCGTCGCAAAGCTTTATTATGTGCTTGCCCTTAGGTTTTAAGGACAGTGCTTTGTAGAAGGTCGCCATGGAATAGAGAGAGGAGAGAGGCACACTCAGATAATCAGCAAGTGCCTCGAGACCTTCCCTCGGGATATACTGAAATTCATGCTGCAGGTCCTGCATGATAGCCAGACTGTAGTGCTGGTCAGCCGGATAACTCTGCAATATCTCTTGTATTCTATCTGTATCTACAGGCAATTTTACGTACCAGCCTTTCTGTTTAGCCCCCTGCTACAACAGGGAAGATAAGTATGGTGTCGGAGTCCCTGAGGGGAGCATCCGGACCTCCGATGAAATCTATTCGGCGTCCGTTGACCATGACAATGGAACGGTCACTTATGCCGTTACCATCCGCAGTGAGCAGTTCGGCACGGAATTTATCGCCGAATCTGTCCGCGATCTGGCGGCAGAGAGCGATAACTGTCTCTGCAGAATCGTGCCATTCCATCTCTTTGCATCCGGCAAATGCCGGATCACGGTAGTATGCGAAAAATTTTACTGTCATGCCGGACCTCCTTTGATAATGCACCAGATCCGGAAGCGGTATGCGCCGCCTCCGGATCTAAGAATGAATATATCAAATAATATCAGATCTGTCAGTTGAGACCAAGCTCCGCATCCTTTTCAGGAGTCGGGATACCATCAGCATCCCAGCCGCGGACCTCATAGTACTCTTTGAGCATCGTGTGGAGCTCGCTTACCTTGCCCCTGGCAGGTCCGGTCTTGAGCTCTTCTCTGAGCAGACGAGGCGGGAGAGTATCCTTCTCGATACCGGCCACGATGTTGAACTTCTTCTCGAGGTTCCAGATTCGCTCGCCCTTGAGCAGGATATCTTCATCAGACTCATCGTCCCAGCCGCATGCCTCTCTGAGCATGCCGGCGATCTCAGGAAGACCCTGTCCGAATGTAGTGAACAGGCAGATTCCGGAAGAGTCGCACAGAGCTGTCAGATCCTGAAAGACCTTGAGCAGTGATGCCTTGCCTTCAGTTACCAGCGGATCCATAGCTACAGGTATACCGAGGACCTCAGGAGAGATCATGTATCCTCTTACATGACAGCCGCCTCTGTTGGAGGTAGCGTAGTTGAGACCGATACCCTGGATAGCGCGGCCGTCATAAGCAGGCATCTCCTGCTTCTTGACTGACATGGACAGTTCAGGATGTCCGTATTTCTCAGCCATGCGGTATGAACCGAGACCAAGGATCTTTCCGAAGCCTTCGCCCTTGCATGTCATTTCTGTTGCATCGACCATTGCCTGCGCATCACCAAATCTCAGCGGGAAACCAACCTCTTCTTCCTTGATGCAGCCCATCTCGAAGAGTTCCATTGCGCATGCTATAGTGCAGCCCATCGTGATCGGGTCGAGACCGTACTGATTGCAGAGGAAGTTAGCCTTGCAGACAGCGCCGAGATCGTCTACTCCGCAGTCGGATCCGAATGACCAGCCAGCCTCATATTCAGGGCCTTCACCTCTTGACTTGAAGGCGCCTTCTGCTATATCTACAATTCTGCCACAGCCAATGGAGCAGCCAAAGCAGCCCTTGTTGCGGATCAGGTGCTTAGCGGCAAGTGTCTCGCCGGAGATATCGTCTGCCTGCGGGAAGAGTGCTCCGTCACGGCCGTTGTTGACCGGAAGACCGCCTACTCCGTTAACGATGTTGACGAGAATCATAGTTCCGAGCTGTCCGAGACCGGCGCCTGTTACAGGGTGAGCTGCAAGCTGGTCTCTTGCGGCGGCGCACACTTCGAAGAATTTGTCCGGATGCGCGACCTTGACTGACTGTGTGCCCTTGACTGCGATAGCTTTGAGCTTCTTGGAGCCCATTACCGCTCCTGTGCCTCCGCGGCCAGCTGCGCGGTGCTTGTCATTCATGATGCCTGCGAAGAGGACACCTTCCTCAGCAGCCTTGGAAATCGTAGCGACTCTGAAGTTTTCGCCGCATTCAGCGTAAAGAGCGTCTGTAGCCTCAAATACGTCAGAACCCCAGATCGCGGAAGCATCCCTCAGTTCAACGATGTCATCGTTGATATAGAGATAGACTGGTTTTTCCGAGATGCCTTCGAAGATGATACCGTCATATCCGGCATACTTCAGCTCAGGAGCGAAATGTCCGCCTGAGTTAGAAGCTTCGATAGTACCTGTGAGAGGGGACTTGCAGATAACATTGTAACGTCCGCCCGATGTAGCAAATGTTCCTGTAAGCGGACCGGTCATGAAGATGAGGTTGTTGCCTGGACCGAATACATCACACTTAGGATCGCACTCATCGCAGAAATATTTGGTTCCGAGACCTCTTGCGCCTACGTAATCGTGAGCACTCTTTTCATTAAGAGGTTCTTTGGTGATCTTGCCGCTTTCAAGATTGACGCGGATGATCGTTCCTACATATCCGTTTTTCATCACTACGCCTCCTCTCCGATAAGATCTCTGTACTTTGCGCTTACTGCAGCTCTCTTATCATGGATCGCATCGGTGTCGATGAACTCGAGAGCGTGGCCAGGGCAGAACCTG
>JAFRLN010000092.1 GCA_017431175.1 Mogibacterium sp. | reverse complement strand
CCATCATCGGCTTGCCCGCAGCTGCTTCTCTCTTCACGACTTCAGCCATTCCGGATTCCCTGAGCTTGCGCGCAGCGTCTTCAAAAGCTCCCACACCCGGAAGTATTATCCTGTCGGCTTCCGCTATCACTTTTTCGTCTGATGTCACAACTGCTTCCGCTCCGATCTCCCTCAGGGAACTCTTGAGCGACAAGAGGTTGCCGACACCGTAATCGATGATCGCTACCATTTATTGTCCTCCTATAGCAGTCCTTTTGTTGACGGAATCTCA
This sequence comes from Mogibacterium sp., assembly GCA_017431175.1. Classification (GTDB taxonomy): domain Bacteria; phylum Bacillota; class Clostridia; order Peptostreptococcales; family Anaerovoracaceae; genus Crickella. The sequence continues at coordinate 1,482 of JAFRLN010000092.1, read as the reverse complement.
TCTGCATATGCCTTGTCTATCGAGACAGCCTGACGCAGCGCTCTTGCAGCGGCCTTGAATGAACCCTCTATTATGTGGTGCGAATTCCTGCCTGCAAGCTGGTTAAAGTGCAGTGTCACCCGCGCATTCCTCACGAAACCCAGCCAGAACTCCTCTGCAAGCTCAGTATCGAAGGTCCCCACCTTCTCTGTCGGTATCTCGAGCGCATATCCCAGATAATCTCTTCCCGAGATGTCCAGCGCGCACAGAATGAGAGCCTCATCCATCGGCAGTACGCACTCGCCGTAGCGGCAGATACCTTTCTTGTCGCCGACCGCTTCCGCGAAGGCCTGTCCAAGAACGATTCCGACATCTTCTACGGTGTGGTGATCGTCAACATAAACATCACCCTTCGCCTTTACGTACAGATCGAACCTGGCGTGTCTCGCCAGAAGTGTCAGCATGTGATCAAGGAAGCCTACGCCGGTGTCTATATCGCTTTTACCGCTTCCGTCGAGATCGAGTGAAAGCCTGATATCTGTCTCTGCAGTCACCCTGCTTATATCTGAAGTTCTCATAAGCCTGCCTCCTTAAATATGTCTCTCACTTCTCTGAGCAGAATATCCATCTGCTCGCGGGAGCCTATCGTGATCCTGTTGTAATCATTTATCTCGGGCTTGAACCAGTGCCTGATTATCACGCCCCGTTCTCTTAGCTTCTGGAACAGCACATCTCCGCCGATCTGAGGATGCTTCACAAATATGAAGTTCGCCGTCGAATCCGTCATTTCGAAACCAAGGGACTTCAGCTGTTCCACCGTATACGCTCTGTTCTCCATCACCATGCGGCAGTGTTCTCTGTTTACCTCGTCGTTCTCAAGTGAGGCAACGCCCGCCGCGATAGCAATCCTGTCGATATTATACGGATTTGTCGAATAACGAAGAGCATTGAGGTCTGAGATTATCTCAGGAGCCGCGATGCCGTATCCGAGCCTCATGCCCGCCATTGATCTGGATTTCGAGAAGGTCTGCACCACAAGCAGATTATCGTACTTTTTTGTGAGAGGCACGGCTGACTCGGTACCAAAATCCACATAGGCTTCATCTACAACTACTACATTGCCCGGATTGTGCTGAAGTATGCCCTCTATCTGATCCCGGCTGAGAGGAACGCCGGTTGGAGCATTCGGGTTTGCGATGAACACCGTACCTTCCGCATCGTAGTAATCCTCCGGATCGATGCTGAAATCGCTCTTCAGAGGTATCTCCCTGAAGTTGATGCCCGTGATGTCGGCAAACACCGGATAGAATCCGTATGACAGCTTAGGGAACACCGCCGGAGTCTCGCCGTCGCAGTACGCGAGAAAAGCGAAATACAGAGTTTCGTCGGATCCGTTGTTGCATATTATCATGTCGGGATCAACTTCGAAACGTTTCGCCAGTGCCTTGCGAAGCACGGTGCTGTCAGGATCCGGATACAGCTGAAGTATCTCAGCCTCCTTTT
>JAFRLN010000091.1 GCA_017431175.1 Mogibacterium sp. | reverse complement strand
GAAAATAACATCTACACAAACAAAAACAACAAAAACATTATGGCAACCAAAATCAGGTTCAAATTATCAACCACTATTATTAGTTGATAAATCCCGCATCGTCTGTATCCGGCGTGAATGTCTCGCTCTTCCAGTCGAAATCTCCGGTAATAAAGCAGACATTGTTGCCCTGCGGGAATCTGATCGATCCGACGGCTTTTTCTTCCTCAGCTTTCATATCCATAGGGCTCGCTATGAGAACGTATTTCTTGTCCAGAGGAATGAAATTCGGGCACTCCCACATGACCCCTATCCTGCGCTCATCCTCGAAGAAAACCTTGCCGTCACCCCAGTGCAGTCCGTCGCTGCTCCTGTACATAATGAGGTAAGTACCTCCTTCCGGCTCCTCGCCCGCTGCCTGCGCAGCTCTGCCGCTTGCTGCAAGCACCCTGTAAGAGCCGTCCGGTGCTTTCATAATAAAAGGATCTCTGAACTCATATGGATCTGCATCTTCCGGCAGATCATGTTCCGAAATGACAGGATTGCCTTCGTATTTGATGTATTCTCCATCCCTGCCGATTATGGCAAGGCTCTGCGTCTGGATCCATCTTCCCTTGCCGGTCGGGTCACCTGAGCTGTCCCCGCAGCTTGTATAGATAAGCATATGCCTGCCGTCATCCAGAGTCACCGCAGATCCGGAGAAACATCCGGACTTGTCGTATTCTGTGTCAGGTGCCATAGCTGCCGGCAGGTATTTCCACGCTATAAGATCCCTGCTGACGGCGTGTCCCCAGTGCATCGGTCCCCAGAAAGTGCTGTACGGGTTGTACTGGTAGAACATATGGTATGTCCCGTTATAGAATGAGAGACCGTTAGGATCGTTGAGCCATCCTGTCCGGGCTGTGAAGTGATAGACCGGTCGGTCTTCCTCTGTTGTGAAAGATTCTTGCTCCTGTTCCAGTTTTCTTGCTTTTGCCAGTTCTTTGCTGATCATTTGATCGACCTCTGTTGATTTCTGATGTAATGTTGATTCACTCAGGCATCTGCGCGAATGCGTCAGCCTGTCATACTGTCTTGTTTTATTATACCTTACGTATATCCAGCTGCAACGCAGGATAATCCCCCGTCAGCTGTGTGAATGTATATCCGTTTGCCATAAGAGCACTGCCTGTACACTCGAACTCTCCGCCGACAGAATACACAGCTTCAGGAATGAGTCCCTTCAGCCTCACATGTATAGACGGGCCATTGGCAAGCGGATCGGTAACGACAATGCTGAGAAGGCAGCGGCCTCGGTCCCTGCTCACATATTCCCAGCAAAAGTAACGAGATCCGTCCTCCAGACCGCTGAGGCGATAATGTCTGCCCTCGCGGATCACAGATTCGAAGTCCCTGTATGTCCGGATCTGTTCTCTTATCTCGCCGCATTCTTCCTCTGTCAGCCTTGTCAGATCCAGCTCATAGCCGAACGCTCCTGTCATCGCGACCACGCCTCTCGTAGACAGCGGCGTCTTCCTCCCTGTCTGATGGTTAGGAGAAGCGCTGACATGCGCGGAAACAGTCGTCTGCGGATAGCCGAACGAAGTGCCGTACTGTATCCTGAGCCTCGATATCGGGTCAGTGTTGTCAGAACACCAGATCTGAGGAGAATAGTACAGTATCCCTGCGTCAAAACGGCCGCCTCCACCTGCGCAGCCCTCAAACAGAACATGCGGGAAAGCACTTGTCAGGCGCTCATAGAGCTCATACAGTCCGAGATAATAGCGGTGCGGAACTTCACCCTGCCGTTCTGCAGGTACCGCGTTCGAATATACGTCCGAAAGAGGTCTGTTGAAGTCCCATTTGATATATGTGATATTGCGGTTCTTAAGCAGCGAGGAAATTGCGTCGAACAGGTAGTCGCGGACGTCTCTGCGGGACATATCCAGCACCAGCTGATTGCGCGCCATCATCGGGGCGCGGCCCGGCGCTGTCAGCGCCCAGTCAGGATGCGCCCTGTCCAGATCAGAGTCCTCGCTTACCATCTCAGGCTCGATCCACAGGCCGAACTTCAGGCCCATATCAGTGATCTTGTCTGCGAGTCCGTCCAGTCCGTCAGGAAGCTTGCGGCGGTCAGGAGTCCAGTCTCCGAGGCCCGCATTATCGTCGTTCCTGTTTCTGAACCAGCCGTCGTCAAGCACGAACATATCGATGCCGAGATCTTTTGCCTTCTCTGCGATGTCGAGGAGTTTCTCTTCTGTAAAATCAAAATACGTCGCTTCCCAGTTGTTGACGAGGATCGGACGGTGCGCGAGCTTGTACTCGCCCCTGACGACATTGTTCTGGATCACCCTGTGATAGTTATGCGACATCTGAGTCAGACCGTCAGCATAGGTAAGAATCACCTCCGGCGTGCAGAAAGATGTTCCCGGCATCAGTTCCCAGCGGAATCTCTCATCATTCAGCCCCATAACAGCTCTGACACCGTCAAACTGGTCGAGCTCGACTTCTGTCTTATGGTTGCCTGAATACACCATCATCATCCCGTAGCAAGGTCCGCTGTCTTCAGACGCGCCTCTGTCGCACAGGATGATAAACGGATTATGCTGATGGCTCGACATCCCGCGTCCTGACGAAATCGTGTGGATGCCGTGGAAAAGCGGCACCCTCTCCGGCTGACGCTCCATGCAGTGCCGTCCGTGGAAATGGATCATGTCCCATTTGCCGAACGGCAGCTCAAGACATACGGACGCCGCCTTACGGAGCCAGACTGTCCCTTCACCGGCATTGACGATCTCAGCGGCGCGCGTGATGATATCCAGATCTTCAAACACACCGTAATACAGCCTGACTCTGATGTTCGAAGCTGTATCCGCCAGAGTCACAGTCAGTGTCTGTACATTGTCGCCATTGTCATATACGGAAGGAAGTCCCGGGATGCGGTACTTACCATCCGTGATCTCATGGCTCTCATACTTGTATTCAGCGCAGCGGCTGCCGTCTGCGTAAGAAGCCGTGATCGTATTGATCCTGAAATCTCCTACACCGTATGATGTATACTCCTGCGGCATAGAGTCGAGCGAGTAGGCCCGGTTGAGCCGCTGGTCATACGGATTGCCCGAGAAGCCGCGGTCATATATGCGAAACGGATATGTCATATCGCTCTGACCGACCTTAGGTCCGTAGTACAGATGCTTGAGATATCCGGTCTCTTCTATTCTCATGATATAGCTGGTGCCCGCAGTCTCAAGTACCAGCTGTCTTGTTTTCTCATCGTAACGTATGCTCATATGCTGTCATCCCCGGTTCAGTTTTGTTTAAATGATAAAAAATGTACCAAGCAAATGATACCAAAATAAATGCAGGGCTTCCACATAATGCGGCAGCCCTGCAGAAATTTTTTAACTTGATCGATTACTCTTCCCAGAGAAGGCTGAGCTCTGTCTCCTTGTCGAAGAGCTGGAGCTTGTTAAGATCAAGAGCCATTGTTCCCTCCATACCAACATAGAGGTCAACGTCTGAAGCAACTCTTGCTGTGCACTGCTTGCCTCCGAGAGTGAAGTACAGATAAGCTTCTGCTCCGAGGAGCTCACGGACTTCGATAGGAGCCTTGATCGTGCAGAAGTCCTTCTCCTTGCCTCTTCCGTCGAGGAGGTGCTCAGGTCTGATACCCATTACTACGGTCTTGCCTACGTAATCCTTGACTGCTTCTGCCTTGTCAGCAGGGAGCTTGATCGGGAATCCGGCAACATCCAGGAATGTATCAGCGCCCTTCTTCTCAACAACAG
>JAFRLN010000090.1 GCA_017431175.1 Mogibacterium sp. | reverse complement strand
TTTGACAGACACGGCAAGAAGCTTATGCTCAATGATGCCGGCAAGAGATTTCTCCAGAGCTGCGACCGCATTCTTCAGGAGACAGAGACTGTAGCGAAGGATCTCAGACATATGTCATCGGGAGATGATAATCTGATCAGAATAAGAGCTGTGGGACTGGACCCTCATCTGTTTGCATTCATGTCGGCGTTCAAGATTTCATATCCCAATGTGGAATATGCAGTCGACTCTGTTCCGGACAGCGACGACCTGCCTGATATCAACAGATATGATCTTGTGATATATCCTGATGAACTTAAATACCGCAAGTTCAAGGGGATAGACTTCTATACTGAAAAATATCTGTTTGCCGTACGGAATGATAATCCGCTCGCTGACAGAGTTTCCGTTCCGGTCAAAATGATGAACGGCCTGCCGATGGTGTTCCTTAACCACAAGCTGCAGTTTGAATATCCTTATCATGTATGCCTTGCACAGAATGTGAAGATGTCATCGGTCAATTATGTGGACTCAAGAGACCTGCACAGACAGATCATATCTAACGGCATTGCATGCGGATTCGTTCCGGAAGGCTGTGCTGAGATATACCGCAATGACAGCAGGATCAAGCTGCTGCATCTGACAGACGACAGGTTTACAAGGCAGATGAAAGTCTGCTTCAAAAGAGAAAAGCACCTCTCTGTTACAGGAGGTGCCTTCAGAAAATCTATGATTGAGTACTTCAATCTTCAAAGTGAATGATATCAAAACTCATGTCTGAGAGTGAACCTACAAGGAGATTCTGCTTCAGAGGAGTCTCCAGACCGCAGAGGTATCTTATGGCTTCAGATGCTTCTATGGCAGCGCATATCGCAGGCGTAACAGGAAGTGAAGTCTTGGTCGAAGGCTTATAGTCTTCTGAATACAGCTGGTGGAGAAGACCGGATCCCGGAGGGACAAGCATGGCCTGAAGGTCCCATCCGCATATTGCTCCGTGAACTATCGTAAGTCCGGCTTCGGCAGCGGCATCTTCAAGAACAAGCCTTGCTGAAGCATTGTCAAGAGCATCCACAACAAGATCAGCGTCCGCCATAAGACCGGCGGCGTTTTCTTTTGTCAGAAATTCACAGACAGGTCTGATGCTGACAGCAGGATCAATTGCATGCACACGTCCGGCAGCTGCAAGCGCCTTCGCAGTCCCTATATTCTCTGCTGTGCTGAGTATCTGACGGTTAAGATTGGATTCTTCAAATACATCGCCATCTACGGCAATGATGGAGCCTACTCCGGCTCTGGCAAGATGCTCGATGATATTTCCGCCCAGTCCTCCGCATCCGACAACTAACACAGTGCTGCGTGACAACTTTTCCATGTCTTCAACTGACAGCGCAGGTATATTCCTGCTGTGTCTCTCTCTTATGCTGTACATCACAAACCCCCGTTTCGACTGTTAAGTGCGCTTTCTGCGGCAATTTTCCCGGTCTTCTCACCCTGTGCAGAAGCGCTGTCGGCGATCTCGTGCACAAAGTCTGCGTTACCGCAGAAATGAAGCCATGCCGAATACCCGGACTCGTTCCGCAGACTTTCTGCAAGTTCCCTGTCTGGCTCAAGCCCCAGAGCCGAGATCAGAGTGTCGCATTCAATCAGTTCATCAGAACCGCTGTCAAGATGGTGAAGCGTGACCCCTGTCAGACGGGGATATCCATGTATCGCTGAGACCGTGGAGTTCAGAATGACGGGTATGCTGAATGCCCTTATACATTCCTCCTGGTTCCGCTTCATGCCCCCGAGCTCTCCGCGCTGCTCCGCCATGCCGACGACTGTCTTGCCGAGCTGCACGAACCTGCGGGCCATGATCTGTCCGATATCACCGCTTCCGAGTATAAAGACCCGGCTGCCGATGTCATATCCGCCCAGCTCTGTCATTTCCTGCGCTTCTCCTGCGGTATATACACCTTCCGGCCTTGTGCCTGAAACCGGAAGGGACCAGATCGATCTTTCACGGCATCCGGCTGCAAGGATACACTCTCTGAAGCGGATGCTTTTCAGACCGTCAGAGGAAGAAACCATTGCGGTCCTGTCAGGTGACAGTGAAAGGACGCGGCATCCGGGGAAATAGACCGCAGAAGAAGCCCTGAAACGGCGGAATTCCCGTTCAGAATATTCCGGTCCTGTAAGCTCCTGCCCGTACCGGCCAAGGCCGAAGCCGCTGTGTACACACTGAGGAAGTATACCGCCCGGAACAGGCCTGTCATCAGCGACAATAACTTCAGCACCCGAATCCGCTGCAGCCACAGCGGCTGCCATTCCGGCGGCACCGCAGCCTATGATCAGTATGTCAGTTGAAAAGTCTCTGATAAACGGCATGCACTCTCTCCTCTGTATCATTTTTAAAATGCTAACATGATTGAAGCATATCTGCAAATGAGATATATTAACAGACAGAATAAGCAGATGCTGTATTTCCGGGTGCTGCCTGAGGCAGGAGGACGGACCGAGATGACCAGAACAGATGTATTGATAATAGGGGCAGGCCTTCTGGGATGCTTCACGGCAAGAAATCTAAAAAGATATAATATCGATGTCATCGTACTGGAAAAGGAAAACGATGTATGCCGGGGGATTTCCAAAGCGAATACCGGCATCATCTACAGTGGCTACAACAACAGACCGGGCACACTCAAGCAGAAGCTGTGCGTACAGGCTAACGGGGATTTTGACGAACTGTGTCAGGAACTGGAAGTTCCGTTCAGACGTCCCGGCTCGCTGATGATAGGCTACGGACCGGTATCGGATGAGATCATAGCACGGAAGTTCCGTGACGGCATGCGGGGCGGAGTAAAGGGCCTTAAAATGCTGGACGGAAAAGAGGCAGAAGAGATGGAGCCTGCACTGGCACACGGGATCACTTCAGCGCTGCTTTCAACAGAAACGGGAACGATCGATCCATGGGACCTGTGTATCGCCGCATATGAGAACGCTGCATGCAATGGAGCAGAGTTCAGGTTCGGGAGCAAGGTGGCGGATATCAGGAGAGAGGACGGAGGGTTCTTTACAGAATCTTCAGACGGAACCTATTATTCAAAAGTCATTGTCAACACTGCGGGGCTGTCATCCGACCGGATAAGAGAGATGACAGAAAAGCCTCTGATCAGACTGTTTCCTTCCGCAGCAGATTATATAGTGATGGACAGGTCCTGCGGCAGCATCGTGGATCATATTATCCTTCACGAGGGAGAAGACGGAAAGGGACTAACGCTGGTCCCTACTGCAGACGGCAACCTGTTGGTCGGCCCGACCAACAGAGAGCCTGATGAAGAAGCTGCATATGTGCAGGAAATGAGAACTGACTCAGACGGCCTCGGTCTTCTGATGGAAATGTGTGATGAATTCGTGCCTGATCTGGATATGACTAAGCAGATAAGGACCTTCGGGTCTCTGAGACCGGATCCATACTATGTAGTATCTGACGGGGACGATGTGGTAAGACAGGAAAAAGGAATACGGGACATCCGGATCATTGAAGAGGACGGACTTTTCAGCCTGATAGGGATCAAGACTCCGGGATTGACATTCTCGAATGCGCTGGGGATGCAGATCGCTGACCGGGCAGCATCCTGCGCGGGCAGAACCGGGAATAACCCGGATTTCGATCCGCACAGGAAGGCGATAATCAGAGCTAGAGACCTGACCGATGAAGAACTGGCAGCACTGATAGAAAAGGACAGCACCTACGGGGAGATAGTATGTCCCTGCATGCATGTTACAGAATCAGAAGTGCTGCAGGCGGCGGAAAGAGGCGCACATGACATTGAGTCTGTCAAGAGGCGGACAGGAGCCGGCTTCGGCAGGTGCCAGGGCAGCCGCTGCCGCAGACGCATAATGGATATACTGGCAAAGGGGGATCAGCAATGAGTGGATTTACACATCTTACTGTACAGCTGTCACAGATGGCAAGACGGGAGTGGAGATGGAAGCTCTTACGGGGGTGAGCGTTGCTCTGCTGACCATTTATGACATGTGCAAGGCAATAGATAAAAGAATGGTGTTCAGCGACATACATCTTGTTGAAAAGACAGGAGGTAAAAGCGGAGATTTTAAATTCTGACTGGATTTCAAGAGGCTGCGCGAAAGCGCAGCTTTTTTGTTCTTATGAAATATTGGAATATGCGATTTTCCAAATCATAGTAAGACTATAAGCAAACGGTGATAAAATTCCCCCATGAACGATATGTATGGCCGGAAAATTAATTATATGCGTGTATCGATCACCGACAGGTGCGACCTGCGGTGCAGGTATTGCATGCCTGAAGGATGCGACAAAGTATCCATGAGCCAGATCCTTACATATGAAGAGATCCTGCGGATATGCAGGGCGGCATCCGGACTCGGGATAGACCGTATCAAGATTACAGGAGGAGAACCATTTGTCAGATTGGGCTGCACCGGCCTGATAAAAGAGATAAAGGCCGTTGACGGAATAAAGGAAGTAACGGTAACAACGAATGGCCAGACACTTGAGCGTTATATTGACGAGCTGCGTGACGCAGGCATTGACGGCATAAACATAAGTCTTGATACTCTGGATCCTGAACGATTTACATACATTACCGGAAGAGGGGTCCTTGAAAAAACTCTGAAGGGAATCGAACTCGCTGCTGCTCCAGGAATAAAAACCAAAATCAACTGTCTTCCTCAGAAGGGCTTCAATGAGGATGAGTTGGAGCTGATTGCAGGAATGGCTTTCAGATACGGCATAGATGTCCGTTTCATTGAAATGATGCCGGTGGGGCTGGCGGATGC
>JAFRLN010000089.1 GCA_017431175.1 Mogibacterium sp. | reverse complement strand
GTTGACTATCCTGATCCTGTCTGCCTTGCCGTCAGTGCTGTCAGCCTTGACGAGAATGTCTCTTGTCTCACCGGCAGCTATGTCAAGCGTTACATCCTGTCCCGGGATAGGCGGGAGATCCCAGTTTCTGGTATCCGGATTATAAGCGGTGTGGAAGAATCTGATCTTTCCTACCGTAACGTTTATGTGATATATGCAGTCCTGATTGACACTCGGGAGGAGGCATTCGCTCTGCTTGTCGCCCAGCTGTCCTCTGAGATTGACAGTCCCCCTTGCCGTCTTGTAGACGAGTCCTCTGTACTCATTGCGTGAGCCGGCCTGCTCGCTTACGATAACTACATCGCAAGGCGAGTTGTTTATCACGTACTCGGCAGTCGTTCCGATGGAGTTGAGCATGTCTTCCTTGGAAGACTTTGTCATTATTACAAAATCTGCTCCGGTCTCGCGTACAGCTCTGGTTATCCTCACGCCTGCCTTTCCGACAGCAGACAGCTTGGTTACCTTGTATCCCTCGAATGCTTCGGCTATGAGATCGAGCTTCTCATCGAGCTGCTTGATTGCAGCACTTTCTACATCGGTCCTTACTGAATATCCGAGTCTCTCATCTATCATCATGAGCACTATCTCAGCCTCTTCAGGCGTATAGTGCTTCTTAACATATGCGACCGCTTTCAGACTCCGCTGTGTTTCTTCGATCGGGATGAGTATCTTTTTCATCAGTTTGTCCTCTTCTATATTCCCAATATTTTAACTGATTAATTGTATCACGCTGATATTGAATATATCAATTTAATTAATCCTATTTAAGGAACTTGCTGTTGTTCGTAAGAATGAATACTTCAGCGATCGCATAAAACACCAGATAATCGTCATCGTAGGAATTTATGATGTCGTTTCTGCACCTGCCGTATTCGTCAAACAGAAGATTAGGTGAACCCCCGATGACAGCCTTAAGCTTCCCCTCGTGCTCTAGCGTGTAGTTGTTGGATATCCTTGCCTTCATGCATGACGGGAAAAGGCTGATCCTGAAAACTCCTGCATCAGTATCAGCTACGAAGCCCTCTCCGCCGGAGTCCCTGAACCTTTTGATCTCACCGAAGTGTTCACCGTCAGAGAACAGTTCAAAACCGGCTGATTCCAGAGGATAGCCCTTCTTGTCAAAGGCGTGAGGCACTACCGAAGCCATCTCATTGCCGTCAGTGTCAAACACCTTAGCCGTGAACGGCCGCAGCGAAGTCTCCACCCTGAGAACGTCATTGCCGTCAGAGTCCCTGAAGTACCCTTCTGAGGAGTTGTGATAGTAAAACCTGTACATATCGAGGTCTTCCGGTACAGCCGCGCCTCTTTCACCGCTCATCTTCCCGATCAGCTCTGCGAGATGCCTTACAAGCATCACGGAAGCCAGTTTGAACCCCGCAAATACGGCATATCTGGCAGGCGTCACTTCTGCTTCATTTGTATCCACTAGGTTTTCGAAGCGGTATTCGTCTTCCCCTTTTCTTATGATGTTCTCGAGCCTGGTGACGTGTTTTACATCGATGTTGTTTTTTACACGCGAAATCACAACACAGTCCTTGAAACTGCAGGGTCCGAATACGATGCTGTCACCCGGGAAGCCTTTGTGTTCAGCTATCCACGGTCTGCCGAGCGGAGTGTCGAGATCTTTGAGCTTCTCATAGATCTCAGCTATGCTCATATCCGTCTTTACGACCTTTTCATAAATGCTGCGGTCATTACGCGTTCCTCCGCCGCGGTTCCAGAATATACCGAACGCCAACAGCAGGGTTATGCCGCCCATGATGAATCTGCCTACAGACATCATGAGCAGCCCCAGGATCACTGCAAGGACACCGACTGCGGTAATCGCTTTATCTTCTTTCATGTGAGATAAGATCTCCTTCTAATACGGTTTTTTATGCGAGCAGAGCGTCTACAGCTTCTCTTACTGCCTTGCGGTTTTTCTCTGCTTCTTCTGCTGTTGCGCCCTGAGCCATTACATAAGTCTTGATCTTAGGCTCTGTTCCCGATGGTCT
>JAFRLN010000088.1 GCA_017431175.1 Mogibacterium sp. | reverse complement strand
TGTGCTGTTCAGCCCGGGCAACAAGGCAGGCCTGATGATTCTCGGAAGCGTATTTCTGTGTACGACCGGAGCAGAGGCCCTGTATACAGATATGGGCCACGTAGGAAAGGAAAACATCCTTATCAGCTGGCCGTTCGTCAAAGTGTGCCTGATACTGAACTATATGGGACAGTGCACCTGGATCATAAACAATCAGGACAACGCAGAACTTGCTGCTATCCATGATCTCAACCCGTTCTACATGATGCTGCCTGTAGCTATGAGGCCTGTGGCGATCGTACTCAGCGCGCTCGCCGCGATCATTGCCAGCCAGGCGCTTATCAGCGGAAGCTATACACTTGTCCATGAGGCTGCGAGCCTGGATCTGATGCCTCATCTCAACGTCAGATATCCGTCAGATACCAAGGGACAGATATATATCCCTGTAATCAATAAGCTTCTGTGGATCATGTGTATCATAGTCATCCTGTATTTCCGCAGCGGTTCGCGCATGGAGAACGCATACGGTCTCGCTATCACGATCAGCATGCTGATGATGACGATCCTGTTTACTGTATATATCGGCGTCCTGCATGGGAAGAAGTTAGCGGCATTGCTGTTCGCTTTAGTATTCTTCGCGATAGAAAGTATTTTCTTCATTTCCAGTCTCGGAAAGTTCACCGTCGGCGGTTATGTCGCTATCATCATTTCACTGGTCATACTGCATGTAATGATCAGCTGGTACAGAGGCACACAGATCGAAGGAATGCAGAGCGTCAAACTCCGTATACTCGATTACGCCACTGCCATAAGGACACTGCAGAATGACAGCACGGTACCATACTGCGCGAACAATCTGGTATATCTTTCCAAAGGAGGAGACTTTGAAGAGGTAGACCGGGATATCCTGTACTCAATACTTGACAAAGACCCGAAGAGAGCTGACGCTTACTGGTTCATAAGTGTGATTACTACAGATATACCATTCCAGAGAGAGTATGAAGTCAACACTCTCGGAACAGACTTTATCTTCAGAGTCAATCTGTATCTGGGCTTCAAAGTAAGACAGAGCGTAAACGTATATCTGAGGCAGATCGTTAACGATCTGATGAAAACAGGAGAACTGCCTCCTCAGAACAAGGATTATTCCGTCTACGGGCCGTCTGCTATCGGATCATTCAAATTCTGCATGATACGCAAGATGATGCCTCTTGAAGGAGAACTCTCTTCTTTCGACAATATGCTGATACATACAAAATACTATATCCGCAGGATGGCCGGAAACCCTGCGCAGTGGTTCGGTCTTGAGACTTCCCGGGTACTCTATGAGTATGTGCCTCTGTTCCTTCCTAAGAGAGGAGAGACACAGAAGCTGGAGAGGGTCGAAAGAAGCAGTGACCAATAGCATCTTAAGAATACTGGAGCAGTCCTGAGAAGAACTGCTCCGGTTTTCTGTTTTTCGCTATAACGCTCCGGATGTCCGAAGGGATAGAATACAGCAAGATTGAAAATAACAAATAATCATATCAAGGGAATAGCCTGCATTATAGCATCGGCGTTTTTCTTCTCGCTGATGTCTCTTTTTGTGCGTATGTCAGGTGATCTGCCTACTATGGAGAAGGCTTTCTTCAGAAACGCCATAGCAGCCGGTATGGCGCTGATCATCCTGTCCGGAACACCGGAGAGATTTTATATCAGACGTGAGAGCTGGCCGGATCTCCTGAAGAGATCTGCTTTCGGAACTGCGGGTGTCATACTGAACTTCTGGGCGATAGATCATATAGCCATCGCTGACGCAAGCGTTCTCAATAAAATGTCACCGTTCTTCGCTATTATCATGTCTGCCCTGATCCTTAAGGAGAAAGCGTCAGGCAGGGAATGGATCATCGTGGTGATCGCGTTCCTGGGCGCTGCACTCGTGATCAAGCCGACTGCAGGCATTGCAAGCTTTCCTGCGCTGGCAGGGCTTGCTTCAGGCTTCGGCGCCGGCGCCGCCTATACATATGTGCGGAAACTCGGGAAAAGCGGGGAACGCGGACCTGTGATCATCATGGTGTTTTCACTCTTCTCTTGTCTGGTGTGTCTGCCGTCCATGATCTTTGACTTTCATCCGATGACCGGCAGGCAGCTCCTGATACTCCTGTGCGCGGGAGCTGCGGCGACCGGGGGACAGCTGACGATCACAGCGGCGTATACATTTGCTCCGGCTAAGGAGATTTCAGTATTTGATTATACCAATGTCCTGTTCACGTCTATGTGGGGAGTGCTTGCTTTCGGGGAGGTCCCTGACGGCTGGAGCATCTTAGGATATGTGATCATAATCCTCATGGCAGTGCTCAAATGGTACAATACAATTAAAACAAGCCATTGACATTTTGATTTTTTGGAGTATTATGCTTCAGAGCAAAAGGAGAATGAATAATGGCATGGTATGAAGAAGCTGTATTTTATCATATATATCCGTTAGGGCTGACAGGTGCGCCGGAATACAATGACTACAGTCAGCCTGTTCACAGACTCCGGGAACTGAAAGCCTGGGCAGATCATATGAGTGACTGCGGTTTTACCGCTCTGTATCTGGGGCCTTGTTTCTCTTCAGGATCTCACGGCTATGATACGACCGACTACCGGAGAGTGGACGAGAGACTGGGAACGAATGAGGATCTGAAAGAACTTGTCAGTTACTGTCATGTGAAAGGCATCCATGTAATACTGGACGGAGTGTTCAATCACACAGGAAGAGATTTCTTCGCTTTCGGCGATCTCAGATACAACAGAGAAAACAGCAGTTACCGCGACTGGTACTGCAATGTGGACTTTGGCGGCAACAACGAATACGGTGACGGTTTTTCGTATGAAAACTGGGGCGGTCACAATATGCTCCCTAAACTGAATCTGTATAACTCTGAAGTCAGACATTATCTGCTTGAGACGATAGGTTTCTGGATCGGGGAGTTCGGTATTGACGGTCTGCGCCTTGACGCGGCGGATGTGATGGATCTTGGATTCCTGCAGGAGATGCGAAGTTATACCCGCGGGCTGAAAGATGACTTCTGGCTGATGGGAGAGGTGATCCACGGAGATTACTCCAGATGGGTCAATGAAAAAACTCTGCATTCCGTCACGAATTACGCTCTGCACAAAGCCCTTTACAGCGCGCACAACGATCATAACTATTTCGAGATAGCACATACGATACGCCGTCAGACACAGATGGGCCTCGGCGGAAATGTGCGTCTGTATAATTTTGCTGACAATCATGATGTAGAGAGGATCATGACCAGACTCAGAACCAGAGAACACTTTCTTCCTCTCCATGTGCTCCTCTACACTCTGCCGGGTATTCCGTCGGTATATTACGGATCAGAGTTCGGAACAGAGGGCAGAAAGGAGAGAGGCTCAGACGCGTCGCTTCGTCCGAAGCTGTCGCTGGAGGAACTCAGGGCATGCGAAAGCGCGCCGCTTGAACTGATCAAAGCGCTCGGCAGTATCCACCGGGAAGAATCCGCTCTCTGGTATGGTGATTACCGCGAGATGGCACTCACAACGACAAAATTCGCCTTTATGCGTGGCGATGTGCTGGTGACGGTAACAAACAGTAACGAGGAAGAAACGTTTGACCTGGAGCTTCAGGGGACGTATACAGGCGCTCTTCACGGAAGAGAGATAAGCAGCGACGAAGGCAGACTGCGTTTTGTCCAGAGCGGAAACAGCGGAGAGATCTGGATCCCTGCTGCAGACAGAAAGCATTACGAGCCGCTGAAAAGGAAAATAGAAGAAGTAAAACAGGAGTCCGGTGAAGCCGGGGAACCGATGAGAGCTCCCGCGGGAAAATCCATTGAGGAAATGACTGTGGAAGAGCTTCAGGCTGAAGTACTGGCAAGACTGGCGGCTAACGGGCCGCTGACTGACCGGATGAAGAGAGAAGTACAGGAGAATACGTATCGGGATTCTCTGCTTAACTGGGTAAGAAGCTTCAGATGATCATAGTACAGGAGACAAGAGATATGACAACAGAAAACAACGTAATCAGAGAAAATGTGAATGGTCCGAGAAGAAGCATCGCTTTCATAGGTTCGGAGTGCTATCCGTTCGTCAAGACCGGAGGACTCGGCGATGTAATGTATGCACTGCCTAAGGCGCTTGCAGAACTGAACTGCGATGTCAAAGTAATCATTCCGCGCTACAGATGTATTTCGCAGGAATATCAGGAGAAGATGGTCTACCGCGGTTCTTTCGAGATGGATCTCTGCGAAGACGGAAAATCTTTCTATGTAGGCATCATGGAATATGTATGGGATGGAGTCGTATATGACTTCATTGACAACGAGGAGTTCTTCACAGAGGGCAATCCGTATACCAATCTGGTAGATGACATTCCGAAATTCTGCTATTTCAGCAAGGCAGCACTGGCGGCGCTCAATTATATGGACTGGATTCCTGACGTTATCCACTGCCATGACTGGCAGGCGAGCCTCGTGCCGGTATTCCTCCGCACTCAGTTTGCAGACACGGCAATCAAAGACGCAAAGACCGTACTGACGATCCACAACCTGCGTTTCCAGGGAGTATACAATATTGAGACGATCCGTTACTGGACCAATCTTCCGGATTATATATTCAATAAGGATGTGTTCAAAACAGGTTACGACGATGCCAACATGATGAAGGGCGGCCTGACATATTCAGATATCATCACGACAGTCAGCAATACTTACGCGGATGAGATCGAGACACCGTTCTTCGGAGAGAACCTTGACGCGCATCTGCGTTATCATTCAGGAAAACTGCGCGGCATAGTCAATGGTATCGATGTAGTTCAGTGGAACCCTGCGACAGACGCAAGGATCGCGGCTCCTTACGATCTCACAGATGTTCTTGATAAGAAGAAAGCCAACAAGAGAGCTCTTCAGGAGGAACTGGGCCTTGAAGTAGATGAAGGCAAATTCGTTATCGGCCTGATCTCCCGTCTTACTGATCAGAAAGGCCTGGACCTTGTCAATGAGATCCTGCCTTCACTCGTGGACGGCAACACACAGGTAGTCGTGCTCGGTACCGGAGACATTCGCTACGAAGACTCTTTCAGAGGGTTTGAAGCAGGATTCAAGGGCAGTGTATGTTCATGCATCATGTATGATGAGGGAAGAGCACACAGGATCTACGCAGGAGCAGACGCGCTCCTCGTTCCGTCGCTGTTCGAGCCATGCGGCCTGACACAGCTGATCGCTATGCGCTATGGTACTGTTCCGGTCGTACGTGAGACCGGCGGCCTGAAGGATACCGTAGAACCATACAATGAGTTCACCAACGAAGGTAATGGATTCACTTTTGACCGTTATGAAGCCGGTCTTCTCTATGACGCCGTCAACCGCGCGAAGACCCTCTATTTCACTGACCGCTGGCACTGGGATGAGATGGTACAGCGCGATATGGCCAAGGATGTATCATGGGAAGTATCAGCTGAGCAGTACAGAGAACTCTACCTTGAACTGAAGCCTTATTGATAAGCTTGTTCGGAATCCTGAAATAAACTGACACAGTAATAAAAAGCCGCGGCTCTGCACATTCGCAGTGCCGCGGCTTTTTCTGTTGTTTGATTAAGATATTGGAGTGCAGGGAAGGACCGTAGTACAGACCCTGCGGTGCCGTTACGCCTCAGGCGGCCGCTATTGGTCACGCGCCTATGATCGATGCGTAGTGAGTAACGAAATCAGGCACATCTCCTTCGAGAATATAACCGGCGAATTCCATCAGATCCGCAAAGTCATCGAAATTGGCCACATACATCTGATTGCCCATTGCGCCCGAAAATGCATCCGGCATCCTCCCGTGCATGATGAGCATCTGTCCGTATCTGTCGATGATATCCTGATCGCTGACGCTGTGAGAGTGAGAGTCCTTTCTGCCTACGAATACACAGTACTGATCAAAGCCGCTCTCCGGCAGGACACGGCTGTCCGTGGTGACCATATCAGCCCATAACTGGTATACATCTATGGAGTGAGCTATGTTGATGAGGTCCGGTGTGTATCCTCCCGCAGGCCGCATATTCACTTCCAGTCCGACAAAATCATCGGCAGCGCCGAGGCCTTTCTTCGCTTTTCTCAGCCTGAAGAATTCAAAATGGATGAATCTGCTGGTTACATGGAAAGCTTTGACAGCCCTGCGGCCGTAATCTTTCAGCTGCGCAGGCACTTCAGGGAGAACATAGTACATCATCTCCTGATCTTCATTGACAGTCTCTGCGACATTAGGACACATGAAAGAAGATTCGAAGAGAACATTGCCTGCTGAGTCACAGATCGCGTCATATGAGTATATGTCGCCGAAGACGAATTCTTCCATGATATACTGCGCGTCCGGCTTATTCTCAAAGAAGTCGACAAGGTCATCGTGGTTTTCGATCTTGAAAGTATCTGACGCGCCTACACCTGTATTAGGCTTTGCGAAAACCGGATAACCGCCGATATCGTCGATAAATGCCATGGCGGCATCTATGTCAGTGACCAGATGCTCGCGGGCAGTCGGGATCCCGGCTTCTCTGTATACAGGCTTCATAGCTGACTTGCTCTGCCAGGAGGCCAGCTGTTCAGGCATGACTCCGGTCGTAATATGAAAATCTCTGCGGAGAGCAGCATCCTGTCTGAGCCAGTACTCATTATTGGATTCCAGCCAGTCAGGCTTGCCGTATTTATGCGCAAAGAAAGCAACAGCTCTGTACACCTGATCGTAGTCCTCAAGAGTGCTTACTTTGTAGTACTCTGTCAGTGAGGATTTCAGCATGTCGCTGAGCCCGTCATAAGGTGAGTCGCCGATGCCGAGAACATTCACGCCGTTGCGGCTGAGACGGTCACAGAAAAACCTGTAGTTCTCTGGGAAATTCGGGGAAATAATAATGAAATTCATGCTGTGCCTTTCCTGCGAAGTCAAGTCTCCGCATTTTTTATTTATGAATTGTTTTTATGCTAAAATACAAAAATGTGACAACTATTCGTGAAAAAAACTAATTTCTACGATTTTAATATGAGTCTATTTTGGTTGGCAACAATAATCTGCGCTGTATTTGCATAAGTACAATCGGACCGCGGCAAGACAGCGTAATTTCGTGAAGAACAACACAAAGAACCATACATAGACTGAGCAGACGTATGATACAATCAGAGGCAGAGAATTATGAATTGAAAGAAACAGGGAGAAAGATATGAGCGAACAGAGATCATGTGTAGACTGCGGTGTACTCAACTGCCATACAGGTGAGTCAGAATATCCTGAGTTCTGCCCTACAGCTGCGTTATCTGCTGATACCATTGAAAAAGTACGCAGTTTGTATGAAGAAGAAGAGAACAGGAAGGTATCTGTCATCTCGGCACAGATAGAAAATGAGTTTTACCTCAGATACACAAGAGTAGAGGAAGTGGTCGAATTCGCCCGCCGGATGGAATATAAGAAGATCGGGATAGCCACCTGCGTAGGGCTGATCGATGAGAGCAGGATACTGGCAAGGATACTCAGGAAGAATGGCTTTGAGGTATTCGGCGCGGTATGCAAAACGGGCGCGTTTCTCAAGACTGAGGTCGGAGTCCCGGAAGAAGACATAACAAGAACCGGAGCGGTGATGTGCAACCCGGTCATGCAGGCTGAACTGCTCAATCAGGAAGGGACGGATTTCAATGTTGTTATGGGACTCTGTGTCGGTCACGACAGTCTGTTCTACAAATATTCAGAAGCACTGGTCACTACACTGGTTGCCAAGGACAGAGTCCTGGCGCACAATCCTGCAGGCGCGCTGTACCAGGCAGGCGCTTATTACAAAAAACTGCTGAAATAAGAATCAGGAACAGAAGGGACTGGATATCAGTTTTCATTTACGGTGAAGAAATGGAATGGAAAGAAGTTAAAGTATTCGTCAGTTCGACGTTCAATGATATGCATGCTGAGAGGGATTACCTCGTGACCGAGGTCTTCCCGGAACTCAGCGAATGGTGTGAAGAAAGGCGGATACGCCTGACAGATATAGACCTGAGGTGGGGAGTTACCCGGGAGGACTCAGAGTCAGGCAATACCGTAAGAGCCTGTCTTAACTGCATTGATGAGTGCAGGCCTTTCTTCCTGTGTTTCCTCGGACAGAGAAGAGGCTGGGTGCCGGAACTGAATGCTGAGATCGGGGCAGATACGATCACTCAGTACCGGGAACTCAGGAGCAAACTCGGCAAATACTCCATAACAGAGATGGAAGTTGAGCATGCCGCGCTTGCGCCTATGACCCTGCTGCTTCAGGGCGGTCCGTGCGTTCCGGAGAAAGGCAAAGCATTGTTTTTCTTCCGGAATGATCCGTTCGGTGAAGACACGCTTACTGACGAACAGAAGAAGATATACACTAACGCAGCGGCAAGAGATGAGGCAGCGGAAGACCGCAGACTTCAGGGATCCAAGGAATGGATCAGCAAAGAATGGGAACCTTATCACTATGACTGCAGATGGGATGCAGAGGGTGTTACCTCTGAGCTTGCTCTCCTCGGCGAAGTCAGCAGAGGACGTCTCACGGACTTCACTGTAGAGGGGAAGCCGCTCAGAGAAATCATCATAAGCGAGATGAAGAAGAGGATAACGGAAGAGTTCCCTGACAATGTCCCGGTCGTACATCAGGATCCTTATGATGAGGACGCTTTGGAGCAGCAGCTCTATGCGCAGACTGCTTGTTTTGATTTTACAGGCCGCGGCAAAGAGATCCTCACCATACTCAGTCATACGGAAAAAGACCTCATAAGCTGGACTGGAGGCGAAAGCGAGGCGATGCTGGTTTCCGGCCCGGAGGGTACCGGCAAGACAGCTCTGCTCTCCAAAGCCTGTCAGATACTGCAGAGCAGAGGCCATAAGGTCCTGATGCGCTCATGCGGAGTGACAGGCAAGAGCATGACATTAAGAGAGCTGTTCCTCAGCATAGGCAATGAAGCAGGGCTTTTCAGGGCATCTGACAGAGATCCGCAGATGTCATGTGTGATCGATACTGCTTTTCTCAGTGATCTGGCGGGGAGAGGATACGACACTCTGATCCTCGACGGGATCGATCATGTTTCAGGACGGGACGGCCTGACATCACTCGCAAAGATCCCGGGCGGATTTCACCTGATCATATCTTCTGATGATCCGGAGGAATGGAGAAATTACAGATTCTTCTACCAGACACTCAGTCTGAACGGTCTGTACAGCGCAGAGGAAAGACTGGATGTGATCGATCAGTATCTGCTGAGAACACTCAAGAAACTGGATTTCCTTGAGAAGAACGAGATCATAACAGCACCGGGCGCGGCCTATCCTCTGTATCTCAGGGTCGTTCTCAATGAGCTGAAGAATTATGGAACTTTTGCAGATCTGGCAGATAAGATCCTCAGGTTCGGGGATTCTCTGGAGACAGCGTTTTCTGAGATGATCTATACTGTCGGCAAAGAGCATGGCAGCATTCTCCTCGGCGCGGTTCTGGGTATGCTCGTGTATTCAAGGGACGGACTTGACGAGGAGGAGTTAATGTCCGGACTCAAGATGCTGGGGCTGTACACGGATACTGAGAGAAGCGGAATGCTTCACAGTCTGAGAATGCTGATGCGGAGGCTGAGACCGTATCTGGTCAGAGCCGGCCGCAGGTATTCCATAGTGATCAGGTCCCTTGCGGATGCGGTAAAGCTGAGATACGGAGATCTTGAGCCTGAATACAGAAATGCACTGGTCCATATCTACGAAGAGAACCTCAGAACTGCGCCTGATCAGATCCCGAATGAGTGGAATGACGTTCACGGATCCCATGAGCTGCTGTACCAGCTGGAGATCCTGGGCGAATGGGACAGCATACGTTACGCGCTGACCAATCCTGAGATATTCCGCAATCTCAGTCCTGATGAGTACCGCGGAGGATACAGGAACGGAGTGATCTTCAGAGACCACAGAGACCTTTTCGGCTGTCAGGGTCTGAAGGATACTGATCTTCCGGTCGGATTCTCACTTGACCCGATGATCCCGGAGGACAGAGAGAGATACAGAACGCTGGCGGAGATATTCCTTGGAAAGGCTGCAGACAATCTTGGTGTGATCGGCAGGCTCTATCCGCATCCTTACGCTCCGAAATGCACGGCGTTAAGGGCTAAGGAAGATCCTTCAGAATTCTTCCGGTTCAGAGACCTGTTCTACGAAACGATACAGTTCGCGAGGATAGCATTCAGATATGAGAGGATATCATTCAGCTGCGCTGCTGAAGATGTGCAGGAGTCAGAGGCGGAATGGGAGAGATTCGGAAAATCATCGGGATCTGTTCATTCTTTCCTCCAGTATATCTCACAGTTCGGCGGTGATGAGACAGGCCTGTCTTATCAGATAGAGGATATGGCAGACATAGCTCTGAGTGAATACAGCAGCGCTGAAAAGATTCTCAGCGGCATCAGACAGGGGGTATAGACATGGCATATACTGCATATAAAGCTATGAGAGAGGTCAATCAAGAGAGATTCGGCAAGGATCTCGGACCATTTGAGCCTGTGCTGTACTGCAGCAGGAAAAACCCGTATGACCTGAAATCTTCGGCACTCAGATTTCTCCATGACCGCTGCGAGGGCCTGCGGTTCGCTGCGGGAACTGAAGGCGAGTTCAGCGGCGATCCGTGTACCGGCAGGAGTATTTCAGCCGGTCAGGTACCTTATAATCTGGAGATGGACACAGACCGTCTGTGCCTTGAACGTGAGCTGGAAACTTTCATAGATTCAGGCAACGCGGAAGACGCCTATACTGTGTATTACTGTTTCCTCGAGATGTTCATAGGGAAATACGGGGCATCGCACAGTATGATCGAGCTGCTGTCTGAGTTCGAGTCGAACGCGAGCTCACTTCTGATGAAACACCGCGACCATTATTCGCATTCTGTATATGTGTTTGCGCTGGGCCTTGCAATATACGAGACCAATGAGAAATACCGCAGAGCATTCCGCAGGTTCTATAAGGATCAGATAGGGTTCCGCAAAGGAGAGACAGAAGAGAGCAAGGCAGCTAAGACTGCATGCTTTTTCCTCAAATACTGGGGACTCACGTCACTTTTCCACGATATCGGATATCCGTTCGAGATCCCGTTCGAGCAGGTGATGTCTTACTTCGAAGTTGACAAGAAGGACAGAGGCGAGGGAAACATATATCTGGCCTACAGAAACTCCGATGCGATGACAGCACTCAGCGGGGACGCAAGAGCGAGATTCAGGGAGATCTATCACAGGGACTTTGCCACTACAGACGAACTGATCGCCTGCGATCTGACCGGAAAACTGGGGAAATTCTACGGCTTTGACGAAGAATACATGGTGGATAAGCTGAAAAGCAAACCGGGCCAGCCTCAGAAAAACAGCTATTTCATGGATCACGCGTATTTCAGCTGCGCCAGGCTGTGCAGGGAACTCTTCGACACGATCGGGAAGACGACAGGTGTGAAGAGCATCACAGCGGCTCACGTCGATGTGCTCTCAGCGATCATGCTGCATAACAGCCTGTTCAAGTTTTCGATAGCGTTCTACCAGGAGAAAACGCGCAAGCCGCCTCTCAGAGCCAGCCTCCATCCGCTCGCGTATATGCTGATGTTATGCGACGAGCTGCAGTGCTGGGACAGGACCGCATACGGACGCAATTCCAGGACAGAGTTGCATCCGATGGCAGCGGATTTCGACTTCAGCGACGGCAGAATAAACGCGGTCTACTACTATGACGCAGAAGAATCAGCGAAAATCAATGCTTTCCGGACAAAATATGACAGGTGGGCTGAAGTCAGGAAGAAGAAAGGCCGTGAGGCTGCGGGGGAGGCTCCGAGACTCAAAGCCTACAGCGATATGAACGAGAAAGAAAAGATCTTCCTGAAAGAGATCAGACATATAGTCGATACATCGATCATGCCGCTTGACGCCGTGCCTGCCGTAAGACGCGTCAACAGAAAGAGAAAACAGATATACCTGTCTGAGAGCAACTTCCTGCATCTGTATGATTTTGCAGTATCTCTGAACGGAAGATACAGTCATCAGGGCCAGGAGGAGAAGGTCAAGACAGAACAGCTCGAAGATGAGTTCAACGAGATGTCGCTTGAATACAAGCTTTCCAATATACATCAGGCCAGGAATCTTGACCGGTGCCTGCATGCTATAGACTGTTTCTACACTGATAAGCCTGTCGATTTCGATATTCTGAAACAATTCACCCAGGAGGAGCTCGATATCATAGCTCCGCTGGAGCATGAAAGATGGGTAAGAGATCATATCGCTATGGCATGGAGCTGCGGAGATGAGTATAAGACGATACCGCTCACATGCCTCGGAGATCCTGCCGCGTACGGACTCGCTCCGGATATTTCAGAAGATGATCTGAGAGGGGCACTGAGGGAACAGATGAGAAGGCACGTTCTCAGTATGGAAGGCAATCCGACATCAGAAGAGAT
Organism: Mogibacterium sp.; assembly: GCA_017431175.1. Classification (GTDB taxonomy): domain Bacteria; phylum Bacillota; class Clostridia; order Peptostreptococcales; family Anaerovoracaceae; genus Crickella. The sequence continues at coordinate 18,027 of JAFRLN010000088.1, read as the reverse complement.
CCGCGCTCATTATGAACTGCTGCCGCTTTCAGAGCAGGGTAAGGACTGGAAACCGATGCAGAGCATGCTGAAGCTCATAAGGAAATATGACGGTCTCAGGATTTACAGAATCGAACCGCTGGCTGATGAATGATTGATCTGATGATCACATATGCTGCGGCATATGGTGATATGATAATGATGATGATTATTGGTGCTGGAAGGGGCTTCTGACCCGGAAATGGAGGACTGGTTATGCTTCACGAAGTAAGTTTTGACTCGTATAACAAGAGAGACAGAGTCTACGGCTGGGTGTATGTTCCGGCTGCGGCTCCTGTGGGTATCATTCAGCTGGTCCACGGCTTTGGCGAGCATTCGCGCAGATACCTGCATATGATCGTAAAATTCATGGACGCGGGATTTATCGTTGCCGCAGATGATCATGTCGGACATGGCAAGACCGCGCTTGAGAACGGAATCTGGGGAGATTGGGGCAGCATGGGACCTCACACCATGATGGAGGATGAACACAGCCTGACAGAGCTGGTCAAGGAAATGTATCCGGATCTGCCTTATTTCATGTTCGGCCACAGCATGGGGTCATTCATAGCGCGGGACTATATCACCAAGTATGGCTATGAACTCGACGGTGTCACACTGTGCGGTACATCAGGAGTTTTCCCGGGACTGGACAACAGCATCGATTATCTTCAGAAACTCGTGGATGCGGGCAAAGGTACAGAGTCTGATCCGGATGTCGGAGCTGTCGTAATGGGATGGATGTTCGCGCGCTGTGATGAGGGAGTAAAACTCGGAAATGAGTGGATCTGCCACGATGAATATGTACAGAAAGACCACGCGGAGGATCCGTTCGACGCGTTCACAAAACCTACCAGCAACCGCTCATTCCTGGATTTCTGCAGGATGATGGAACTGATCACAGGACCAGAGTGGGCAGCGAAGGTGCCGCCTGAACTTCCGGTCTACAACATCGCGGGTGATCAGGATCCTGTCGGACAGTACGGCGAGGGCGTGTACAAAGTCTCCAACTGGCTTACAGAAGCAGGCTGCGAAGTTGAGACGATGCTGTATTCAGGCTACCGTCACGAGATCCACAATTATGACGAACTCAAAGATGACGTTGAGGAGGGTATCATAGACTTCTTCTACAGATGCATACTGGATGTAGATGTGGAATTTGAATAATCCGGAGCCTGCTGATCAGATGCCGCGGCGTTCTTTTCGGCAAGGCAGACGATCATCGATTCAATACATATTACTGAACTGACAGAGACACAACAGCAACCAGAAAGGGGTAATCAGTATGAAGTGCGCAATATACGGAGCAGGTTCTCTCGGGACGATACTGGGCGCTTATCTGACGAAGAACGGTTTTCCGGTCGAGCTGGTCAACCGCAATGTCAGGCATGTTGAAGCTCTTCAGAAAAACGGAGCACACATTACCGGGACTGTTGACTTTACGACACCGGTCAACGCGATACTGCCTGATCAGATGCAGGGACCGTATGACATCATATTCCTGATGACTAAGCAGCTTCACAATCCGGAGGTCGTAACGATGCTCAAGCCGATGCTCTCTGATGACGGAGTGATCGTGACACTGCAGAACGGCATTCCTGAACCGGGAATCGCAGAGATCATAGGGGAGGACAGGACCATTGGATGCACAGTTGAATGGGGAGCTACGATGACCGAGCCGGGCTGCTGCGTCCTGACAAGTGAGCCTGACAGTCTGTCTTTTCATATGGGCGGCATGAGCGGTGTTTCGGAAGATAAGCTTGACCGTGTCAGAAAAGTGCTCGAGCACATGTGCCCTGTGGATATAGAAGAGAACCTGATCGGAGCCCGCTGGTCCAAGCTTCTGATCAACGCAGTGTTCTCCGGCCTGGGTACGGTGATTGGAGGAACTTTCGGTGACGTTGCCGGCTGGCGGCCTGCCCGCAGGGTCGCAGTAAGGTGCATGAAAGAGTGCATCGATGCAGGGCATGCGGGAGGCGTCGCGTTCGCGCCGGTACAGGGCAAGAACATCACAAAACTGTTCGATTACAATACCAGAGCAAAACAGCTTTTTGTAGAGAAGATCCTGCCTGTCGCGATGAAGAAGCATTACAGCATTTATCCTTCGATGCTTCAGGATCTTGATAAAGGAAAACCTTGCGAAGTCGATGCGATCAACGGCGTCGTATGCGAATGGGGAAGAAAATACGGCGTGCCTACGCCTGTCAATGACAGGATCGTAGAAGTGATCAGAAAGGAGCAGGCCGGAGAGCTGAAACCGATGCTGGCGAATATTCAGTATTTCACGGAATTCTACAGATAACAGACGCTCTCAGGAGCTTCGCTCCTGGTTGAACAGAGACGGACAGGACATGATAGAGGAGCAGCGCAGAGGGCTGTTCCTCTTTTTGTGGTCCGGCGCAATGGTCTGATACTGACCGGCTGTGGTATACTAATGTGAAATCGAAGTTCGGGGGGCGAAGAGGCAGGTATGAGAGGGAAACTCAGAGAAGCATTCAGACCGGAATCGAGCTACAGGGCTTTTTTTCTGTCTATAATGACCTTCGCGCTGGCTTACGGCCTGTACAAAGGTGTTATCGATAACTACCTGGCAGAGGTCGCCGGCATGTCTGAATTCGACAAAGGGGTATCTGAGTTCTTCCGGGAACTGCCCGGTTTTGCCCTGATACTTGTTCTGGCAGTCTTCTATATGTTCTCTGCAGAGAGGATCTATCAGATCGGAGCCGTCATAATGCTCGCGGGCATGTCCATGCAGGCGGTCATACCATCGGAAAAAGCTCTCGTGATCATGGCTATCTTCATCTATTCACTGGGAGAACATATCCAGCTCGGAATGAGAAACACGATCACACTTGAATATGCCCGGGAGGGCAAGAGCGGAGTCGCTCTGGGACGGCAGAACGCTGTGTATCAGATAGGGACGCTTTCCGGATATATCATCGTGATCCTGCTCTTCCTCGTGCTGGGCAACAGGACATCGCTTTTCAGGCCGGTATTCTGGATGAGCTCGTCAGTAATCCTCATAGGGCTGCTCTCATCACTGAGGATAAGGGGAGACAGCAAACCGGACCCTTCCAAGAGAAGATTCTATTTCCACCGGAAATACACCAAATACTACATGCTCGAGCTGTTCTACGGCGCGAGAAAGCAGGTGTTCTTCACTTTCGGACCATATGTACTGGTGCTCTTCTACGGGGCAAGCGCGATGACGATCAGCACGCTTTTCGCAATCACCTCAGTGTGTTCGTACTTCGCGTCGCCGATCGTAGGCAAAATAATAGACCGTTTTGGCTATAAGATCGTGATGATCAGCGATACCCTGATACTCGTGATCGTCTGTTTCTTCTACGGATTCGCGCATCACATATTCCCGATGCGGATAGCCTTCATCATATGCTGTGCCAATTATGTGCTGGATGCGGTCATCTCTCTGGCCTCGATGGCATCCAATGTATATGTGCAGGACCTCGCGGACAATGCGGATGAGGTGAGAGCGACGATTTCTACCGGAGTGTCGGTGAATCATTTTATTACGATACTTGTTGCCCTGTTCGGCGGCTGGATCTGGAAGACTCTCGGAATAGAGACCCTGTTCATCATGTCGGCAGTACTGGGACTGTGCAACAGCGCTTATGCCGCGACGATCAGAACAGGCAGCGAGTTAAAAAAAGATGAAATACAGTAACTGATATGGCTAATCTTATTACCAAAACAACGGAACTTGCGATGACGGTCACACTTTCGTATGTCAGAAAGGGTGATGTCGCTGTTGACGCGACTTGCGGCGGCGGATACGATACTGCGGCTCTTGCGAGGGCGGTCGGACCGGAAGGCAGGGTGTATGCTTTTGACATACAGAAGAAAGCTCTCATCATGACAGAAAGCAGACTTCGCTCACATGGGATCAGCAATGTCCGTCTCATCCGGGAGTCATTTGTCTCCATGAGTTCTCATATTGCGGAGAACAGTGCCGCTGCAGTTGTTTTCAATCTCGGATATCTACCGGGAGGGGACCACAGCATCACCACTACAGCAGAGACGACTGCAGAAGGCCTGGAAGCGGCGCTGAGAACGATCCGCCCGGGAGGCATCGTTACAGTCGTGATGTATGACGGACATGAGGCAGGCGCGGAAGAGAAGAAAATGGTCCTGGAATGGGCGGAAGCACTCGATCAGAGCCGTTATCACGCGGCATATGTGAGTATGATCAATCAGGAAAAAAACCCGCCGGAAATACTTTGGATAACGAAAAAGGGGAGGGAATAATATGAAATTCAGAATGATCCATGAAAACTTTAACGTAAGCGATCTGGGTGTGTCGCTTGCATTCTATGAGAAAGCTCTTGGGCTCAGAGAGATCAGAAGAAAGACCGCAGGGGACGGTTCTTTCATCATTGTGTATCTGGGCAACGATGAAACTGACTTCGAGCTGGAACTGACCTGGCTCGAGGAACATCCTCAGAAATACGATCTCGGAGAGGAGGAATTCCATCTGGCATTCCGGACGGATGACTTCGAAGCTGCGCACGCACTCCATGAGAGCATGGGCTGTATCGCTTTCGAGAATCATGACATGGGAATATACTTCATTACGGACCCTGACGGATACTGGCTTGAAGTGCTTCCTCCGAGAGACTGATGCTGACAGACAGAAAGGAACAGGATAATGATCACAGGAAAACAGAGAAGTGTTCTTAAGAAGATGGCGCAGGAATTAAGACCGGCAGTCATGATAGGCAAGGAAGAAGTCACAGATACCGTACTCGCGTCTATTGATGACTATCTGAACGCGCATGAGCTGATCAAAGTGCAGCTTCAGGACGGCGCGATACTGGATCCTAAGGAGACTGCGAATGAGATCGCCGAAGAGCTGGGCGCGGATTTTGTGCAGGCTATTGGAAAGAAATTCGTCCTGTACAGGCAGGCTCCGGATCCGGACAAGAGGAAGATCATACTCCTCTGATCCGGGCGCAGGATACCGGAATATCATACAGGAAAGAGAGGGAGTAGAGCTAAGCAGATGTTATTGAAACAGGATTTTTATTTTGAGTCACTGGGAGCGAACAGACCGCTACACATTCGTATTCCGGACAGCGGAGAGGGGCCGTTTCCGGTGTTTTACTTCTTCGACGGACACAACCTGTTCCGGGATGAGGACGCGACGTACGGCAAGTCCTGGGGGCTGGACGAATACTGTGCCGGATGGGACAAGCAGATCATCATAGTAGGTATAGAGTGTGCCCACGGACCGGGAGAGAGAATGTCTGAATACCTTCCTTACGGAAGATCATCCGGATGGCTGAGCGGTTATGAACCGCTGGGAGACAGGACGATGCAGGGCATCATATACGAGCTTAAGCCGTACATCGATTCCGTATTTCCGACGATCCCGTTCCGCGAATGCACCGCGATCGGCGGATCGAGCATGGGGGGCCTGATGGCCGCTTACGGGCTTGTAAAGTACAATCAGTATATATCCAAGGGAGCATGCGTGTCGCCGTCTCTGGGCGGTGTAAGCGGCAGTCTGTGGCATGATATGAATAACACTGAGATGAGTCCGGACACCAGGATTTATCTGTCGTGGGGAACAATGGAAGGCTACGGCAAGATCGCTGATCCTGACAGAGAGGATACCTCCAGCTGGATCTACAGGACATGCAGGGCAACTGCCAACAAAGTCATAGCTGCCGGCGGAAAAGCAAAACTCTACTGCCAGGTCGGAGGACATCACTGTGAGGCCGACTGGGAGAAGCAGCTCGGGATCTTCATGCCGTTCCTCTGGCAGGAATAAGAGCAGAACGATCTGGCTGACATAAACTCTGAAAGCACAGGTTCGTCCTGTGCTTTTTTATGCAGTCTGAAATATAACACGCGCCGGATGTCCCCCGCCTCTAAGCTGAATCCGGAATGAGTCTGACATCCTGGGTTCAGTTCAACACGAGGCGCGTTTTTTTTAAAAGCCATATATTTTAACTAAATGAACAAAAAACTTTCCTTAAAATATGTTAAACTTTACTTGTATATAGATATAACGGAGAAATATTATCGGTAAACTTATGAAAATTCGGGAATTTCTTAAAAAACCACACAGACTTTTCGCGATCCTGACGATGTTCGCGGCGATCCTTGTCGCGGATGTCATAATGTGGAGCGCTCATATCAGCGCGCTGACACCATACGCGATCACGAACGGCGAAGATGTAGTCTGCTGTGTCAGAGGCCGGAGCAATGCAAGAGACGTTCTCAGGAATGTGTTTTCGGACCTTGCGGAAGAGGATTCAAGGATAGCGGCTGTCAGTTCGGATTATCAGGTCATGAAGGCACCGGGATCTGAAGTCATCTCTACTGAAGCGGCCTATGACGCGGTCCTTCAGTCTGCTGATGAAGGAGAGGCTGAAGTCACGATCGTCTCTACAAGAACAGAGAACGTGACATACACCCCTGATCCTGACTACGAGAAGAATTTGCTGATGCTTGCAGGCGACGCAGATATCATAAGCGAGGGGGAAGACGGAGAGAAGATGGTCTCAGTCGCTTATAAGACTGTCAACGGCGAGACAGAGGACACAGATGTCGCTGATCTCAAAGTCCTGAATGCCGGTGTCCCTGCTGTCGTTGAGAAAGGCGTTCTCGGACTGCCTGACGGCGAGGAATGGTCGACTTATGAAGGAGACCCTGTCTGCAACAGCGGTGATGACGTAGCTACAACTGCTAAGCAGTATGTCGGGCTAAATTACGTCTGGGGCGGCAAGAGCCTTGAGACGGGTGTTGACTGCTCGGGATTCGTTATGGCAGTATACAGACTGTACGGTGAGAACCTTCACTATCCTCTCGAGAACGAGGGCAGAAGCGTGTCCTACGGCGATGCTCAGCCGGGCGACATTCTCTACTTCCCGGGGCATTTCGGGATGTATATCGGTGACGGAATGATGGTGCATGCAGCCAACCCGCGCAAGGGTGTGTGCATTGAACCGGTCTGGGGCAGATCGATACTTGATGTCAGAAGAATAGTCAGAGACTGATATCATATGATCAGTCAATGCGATCACTAAGGAGATCAGAATTGAAATACAGGATCAACAAGACCAACTATCACGAATTTAATATTTATAAGATAAATAAGCTCCCTTCGAGGAGCTATTTTATCCCTTATGAGAAAATGGAGCAGGCAGACAGGGTCAGTCCTGCAAGAAAGAGATATGAATCACCTAAGGTAAAATGTCTCAGCGGAAGCTGGGATTTCAGATTTTATCCGAGACCTGCAGATCTTCCGGATGTTCTGGATACAGATGAAACAGAATGGAACAGGATAGATGTACCTTCGTGCTGGCAGTTCAGAGGTTACGATAAACCTTTTTACGTAAATATGAGATACCAGTTCCCGTTCAACCCTCCGAAGATCCCGCAGGAAGACAAAGTGCCCCGCACTTTTTTCTGGATCGGTGCTGACCGCGGCATCGGACCGGTGTGGAAAGATCCCGGAGAAGAGTATAACTTCGCCGGAGTATACCGCACTTTTTTTGATGCGGACGACCTGTCAAAACGCTATGTGATTTCATTTCTCGGAGTCGCAAGCTGCGCAGATGTCTACATCAACGGCAGATTTGCCGGTTATACGGAAGGCTCGCATAATACCGCCGAATTCTACGTGTCGCCTTATCTGCGTGAGGGCGCTAATGAACTGGTGGTAGTGGTACACAGATGGTGTACCGGGTCATATCTCGAGTGCCAGGACATGTTCAGGAACAACGGGATCTTCCGCGACGTCCTTCTCAGGATCGAAGAGAAGAATGATATCCGGGATATAGACTTCCGCACACGCAGAACAGATGCCGGTTACTCTGCAGTCGCAAGCGCAGCCACGTACGGGGATAATGAGGTAACTTTCACACTCCGCGGTCACGGAATAGAACTGAAGCGCACTGCAGTAACTTCCGGCGGGACAGCGGAAGCCCGCTTTGACAGGCTTGAGGTAAAGGAGTGGACTGCCGAAGATCCGGTGCTCTACGATCTGTACTTTGAGACTGCGGATACATGCATCAGGCAGCGTGTAGGCTTCAGAGAAGTGAAGGTGCAGGGCGACCTTTTCCTCCTGAACGGCAGACTCGTCAAGCTGCACGGAGTGAATCACCACGACACCAGCTGCGTGAACGGCTATACTCTGACCCCTGCCGAAATCGAAAGAGATATGAAGCTGTGCAGGGAGTACAACATAGACACCGTGCGTACATCACACTATCCACCGGATCCTTATCTCCTGGAGGTCTGTGATGAACTCGGCATCTATGTAGTCGATGAGGCCGATCTCGAGACTCACGCGACATATTCCATGCAGATACCGCCTACGTATAATACTCTGAGTCACGATCCGAAATGGGCGCCGCGGTATCTTGACCGTGTGGAGCATCTGTATCAGAGAGACAAGCTTCACCCTTCGGTCATAATGTGGAGCCTGGGCAATGAGTCCGGCGGTTACAGGAATACTGACAAAATGTATGACTATATCAAGGCTCATTCGACCCTGCCTGTGCATTATGAGAGCGCGGTACACTGCAGAAGGCAGGCATATGACATCGCCAGTGAAATGTATCCGCCTGTAGAAAGGGTGCATGAGATCGGGGAGAAGACTTACAAGATCAAAAAAATGTGTAACAGGCCGTATTTTCTGTGCGAGTACTCTCATGCCATGGGTGTCGGACCGGGAGATATGGAGTCTTACTGGAAAGAGATCTATTCACATGACAGCCTTATGGGCGGCTGCGTGTGGGAGATGGTCGACCATGCCGTTCTCCACGATGACGGCTCCTATACATACGGAGGAGACCACGGTGAGTGGGAGCATGACGGCAATTTCTGTGTTGACGGATTGTTCTATCCTGACCGCACTCCATCGACAGGGGCCAGGATCACTAAGTTCATATACAGACCGCTCAGGGTCAGATATCTCGGCGGCAATTCTTTCGAAGTGTTCAACACAAAAGCTTTCACAGACGCTGACGCGTATATCCTGGATATGAACTGGAATGACGGCACTGAGGTGCAGCTCGAAGCTCACGTGGGGCCGCTTCAGACCGGGATCATTGAACTGAACGCGGAAGAGAAGATCAGCGCTGCTGCTAAAGCAGGAAGAGACTGCCTGCTTGACGTGATAACAGTGAAAAAACGTTCGGGCAGGATCGTCTCCCGTGAACAGATCGCTCTCTATGAGCATATAGATACAGCTCCGGCTGATGCCGGCAGTGTTGCTCTCAGCGGTATTGTTACTGAACAGGACGGCAGGGAGTTTACTATAGGCGGAATAAGGATCAGTCCTGCAGATCCTTATACGATTCTGTTCCGCGCGCCGACGGATAATGACCTCGTCCTCCTCGGAATGAAAACGCCATGAAGCGTTTTGTCATGCAGAAGAGGACATCCTCAGCATCGAGAAAGGTGAGAACACCGCAGTGATCAAAACACTAGTCAGCTGCAGGGGGATGGCTTTCATATGCACGGATACTTTTGAAGCATGTGAAGAGGGCATTGTGGTCACGAGCAGGCTTCACTGCACGAAGGGAAAAGGAGATCTGCCTCGGTTCGGCAAGGCTTTCAGACTCGACGCATCGTTTGATCAGATCAGCTATTATGGCAGGAATGGTGAATCATATGCGGACATGAAGGACCAGACTCAGATCGAGCAGATAAGCTGCAGCGTCCGCGAGATGACAGAGCCGAACATAAGGCCTCAGGAGAGCGGCAACCGCATGGACTGCAGATGGGTCAGCATCGGGAACGGCAGCGAATCGGTCAGGTTCACAGCGATAGACAGTCCGTTCGAGCTCGGAGTCAAGCCGTACAGCGACAGAGAGCTTCTGACAATGAAACACAGAGAGGACGAGAAGGTGACCGGCACATATGTGACGATCTCTGCTTTCCAGATGGGAATAGGAACAGGCATCTGCGGACCTGAAACCGCTGAGCAGTACAGGTATCCGGCAGACCGCGACTACGAACTCAGATTCCTCATAAGCACGGAAAAGAAATAACTTCTGAAGAATCCGGCAGGTCATATCTGCAGCAATAAACAAAAGCACTGAAAAAGACGTAGTGTCCCGGCGACAGGCATTACGTCTTTTTTGCAGGAAAAATAAAAAGTCGGAACAGTCAAAGAACAGTCAGAGAACAATCGGAAAGCAGTCGAAGGACAGTCGAAGCAATGGACTGCCTGCCTATACGTCGCATCCAAATACTTCATCGAACAGGACCGATATCGATCCTTCACTGCAGAATTCTCTGACAGAATACCCCAGATTCGGAGCTTTATATGAAGCGTCCGCGCCGGCTTCTTTCAGTGCATTCAGCACACTCCTGAGATCTTCGTGCAATTCCTCTGTGAAAATCCTGTCTGCCTCTTCGCGATGCTCCGCATAATTGAATGCAGGCAGTATCTGTTTTGCCTGAAGCGCAAAACGGTTCAGCCCGGAATTGCCGTAGGAATCCAACGCGTTCACATCCGCTCCCATATCGAGCATCCTTTTCAGAATGCCGAGCGCATGAGCAGCTCTCTCTTTTGTTGAGAAAACCCGGAAGCCCATATATTTATCATCTGTATTCCATCTGCAGAACATCACCGCACAGTTAATAGCATCATGGAGAACCGGTGTTCTCCAGTTGTTGCAGCAGGACTCATCTTCGATGAAGTTTACATCTGCACCCATGTCCAGCAAATAGTCGGCAATGGCAGTATTCCCTGTCTTGAGCGCGACCTGCAAAGGTGACTGTCCGTCATCCTTCTTGGGCGGCTGCTTTGCCACACAGTTGACCAGCGTCGGTTTCTTCTCGATGATCTTCCTTACCGTTTCAATGTCAGATGATCTTATAGCAGTAAAAAGTTTTTTCATATCATTGCTCTTTCCCAGACCCGGATTCAGATGAATGCTTATTCATTCGAGTTGTTATTCCCTGAAATGACGATTACGGCTCTGAAGGAATAACCTTTCATTCCTCTTGACCCGCATTAGGCAGTCGAAGGAATAATTCTCTCGCCAGCGACTATATGATGAGCTTACTTCAATCCGTTTTTCAGGTCAATATCTTCAATTACTGGCAGCAAATCGTTCCATGAATGAATAACTCCCGCATATGTATTCGATCCTTTGAATACATATGCAACCCACACCGCTGCGGACCTTGTATAGTTCTTATGTTTGCTGACAGTTATTCCTTCATATGCCTGATATGGCTGTTAAGGAATAACTTGTTATTACCTATGACTCATATCTGGCATCAAAAGGAATAACACGCCAAATCTTCCCGGCTGCCTCGTGGGCGCCGCAGTTTCCGGAATGACCTACAAGTCAAAGTATATCAACTGCCTCCGATACGCCCCGTCCCGGAGGCCTTTTGTTTACCGGTGAGACCGGGGGAATAACCTCGGGAGCAACCTTTTCGGGTTGCATCTTAGTGCCATAGGTCCCATTTGTGGTAGTTTCGCCGGATCCACAAAAAGCAAAAACCACCGGAAATGCTGAAATTTCATACATTTCACGGTGGCTTCTCTGGTGGTCTGTGGGGGGCTCGAACCCTCGACATCATGGTTGTGACCCATGCGCTCTCCCAGCTGAGCTAACAGACCGGAGAAGATAGGCAGTATTGCCGCTGCATTAATGATTATAGCACAACTTCACGAAAAGTATGTTAAAATAATTGTCAGTATGAGGATTAATGCATCCGGCAGTACGGATCTTTGCCGGCGCGCAACAGGAGACAGCAAGTGGAAGTAAGGAAAATATATTTCGATCTTGATGGTGTTCTCGCGGATTTTGACAGGGGAGTCCACGAACTGTGCGGGATGGACGCGTTTTCACATGAAGACGATCCGTCTTATAATTATGATGACGCAATGTGGGCGGAGATCAAGAAAGTCGACCACTTCTACGACAAGCTTGAACTCATGCCGGGCGCCAGAGAGCTGTTCAGTGATGTTTACACAAAATACGGTGACAAGTGCGAGATCCTGAGCGGCATACCGAAGCCAAGACGCGGGATCACAACTGCGGGAGAGGATAAGATATCCTGGGTCAGAAGAATGCTTTCAGAGGATATCAGGGTCAATATAGTCTACAAGGAAGATAAACCCGATTACTGTTTCGGAACTGACTGTATACTGATCGACGATCTTCCGGCGAACATTAAAGCCTGGGAGGAGATCGGCGGAACCGGTATCATCAATACCGGTGCGGAGGATACAAGAGAGATCCTCGAAGAATTGGAAATACTCTGAAGAGATGAGAATGCTGTATTGAGAAGAGCGCATTCTTAAGAAAAGCTATTGCTCCAGAGAGAAAAGGGTACTGTAAAAAAGAAGAGGATACTATAACGACAGAAGCACTACGGTGCCTGTAAGAAACGGCTGCCCGCCGGTGACATCCACGCGGATGACGCCTCCGGGCTGTTTTATTTCTGTGTGAGTATGGGACGCGTCAAGACTGCAGCGGTACCAGCCGACCGCGGTGCTGCCGGTCGCGCAGCCTTTTTCCCAGAAAAGAGTCTGTGAGGAAGGGACATAGACAAGCGGCCGGATATTCAGACATCCTGAATCCGGACTTCCGGATACAAGGCTGTCATATTCCGGACACAGCATCATACCGAGCGCCGGTACTCCGAGCTCATCCGCGAATGACCTGACTGCCTGTTCCGCTTCTTCGTCGTCCCATCTGCCGGCAGGAACCAGAAGATGGGAGATGCCGTCGAACTGTACGAGCGGATATCCTCTGAATGTGCTGGCAGAAGGCACAGGCATACATACCGTCCCTATGGAAGCAGGATGTCCGGATCTGTCAGCAAGCCTGCTGATCTTCACATCCAGAAGGCTTGCAGCACCTGAAGAGTCTACAGTGACATGTGTCTGACCGCCCGGCATGAGCCCATGAGTCAGAGCGTGCCACGCGGCCGCGGACAAAGTCGCGTTGCCGCAGAACTCATAACCCATCATCTCGACTTTGACAGCACTGTCAGATACAGGCATTATAAAACCCACCTGCTCGCAGGAAGGTTCTCTTTCAAATGATTCTCGAATGATCTCACTGCGTGTATCCTCTGTGTACGGTGAAGTTACGAGGACCGTGATATTGCCCGTCGGGTCTGCAAGAATATACTCAAAATCCATATTGCAATAATACCACATAGATGGACCGAAAAAAAATCTTTTAAAAAAGTAAGACTTTATGATATATTGTTCCCGAGGATGGTATTCCTACGGAAACTATACCCGGCAAAACTGCATAAGAGCGCCTGGCGCAGATCCTGAGGGCAGACCATCCTGATTACTTTTTACTTTGACAGTGATCAGGATTTTTATATGCTTTCGCGGACCGCGCTGCCCGGCAATGTGTGCGGGATTGCCATAACGGCCCTGAGAGATCTTTTTCAGTCATCCCGACGGGCGGGATCCTTTCCGGGGCATCGAAGAAAGGGAAAAGAAATGAAAAGACCTGTAACCAGAGAAGAAAAGGACATCCAGATCCGCAGAGAAGCCAGAGCGACTCTGATACTCTTCGCAGTATGCTGCGTCTGGAACATCGCTTTTGCTTACATCATTCCGGGCAGCCTCCGGATAGGCGGCCTGCCGGTATGGTGGCTCGTCAGCACCCCGGGAATGTTCGTGCTGGCAGTGATCGGCGTTGTGTATATCCTTAAGAAAGTGTTCACTGACTTCAGCCTTGAAGATGAAGAGGAAGGAGGTGCAGAGAATGCTTAGTAAGAATACTGCAGTACTGATCATTCTGATCGCGTATCTCCTGATCAATCTGTTCCTCGGAATCAGGGTCAGCCGTAAGTCCGCGAAAGCAAACGCAGACAGCGGATTCATGTCCAACTATTTCGTCGGGTCGAGAAGTATGGGCGGAGTTGTCCTTGCGATGACACTTGTTGCTACTTATACGAGCGCGAGCTCATTCCTCGGAGGACCGGGACTCGCGTCAAGCTTCGGCATGTCATGGTCCTGGGTCGCGGGCGTACAGATCGGCGCTACATTCCTGACCCTGGGTGTCCTCGGCAAGAAATTCGCCATGATCTCGCGCAGGACGAATTCAGTAACGATAAACGACTACCTGAGAGCGCGCTATAATTCTCCTGCGGTAGTCATCATATGCGGTGTCGCTATGGTCATATTCTTCACTACGCAGATGATCGCGCAGTTCATAGGCGGCGCCACCCTGCTTCAGACAGTTACGGGTCTTCCGTACTGGGCAGGTCTGCTTCTCTTCGGAGCAGTTGTCATAGTTTACACATCAGTCGGCGGTTTCAAGGCCGTAGTCACGACTGATACGATACAGGGATTCATCATGGCATGCGGTACATTCCTGCTGCTCTTCTTCGTGATCCGTCAGGGAGGCGGCATGGAAAACATCATCGGCTCGCTCGACGCGGGTAACCCTGGATGGGACCTCATGGGCAAAGGACAGTACGGCGCAGAGATCGCCGCGCTTCGCCCGGGAGCGCTGATATCCTTCTGGGTGCTTGTAGGTATCGCGGTGCTCGGTCTGCCTCAGACCGCTGTACGCTGCATGGGTTTCAAAGATACAGAATCGATGCACAAGGCGATGATATACGGAACCGTAGTCATCGGTATCCTGATGATAGGAATGCACCTTGCCGGCACCCTTGCTTTCCCTCTGCTTCCGGCGGAAGGACTCGCAAGCACTGATCAGGTCATTCCGTACGTAGTCATGAACTACATGCCGGCGTGGGCAGCAGGGCTTTTCCTCGCGGCTCCGCTCGCAGCGGTCATGTCAACGATAGACTCGCTCCTGATACTCGCTTCAGCGACGATCATCAAGGATATCTACATTCATTACGTCAAGAAGGTGCCGTTTGACGCGGCTGCTTCCGGAGATCACAGCTATGACAAGGCCTACGAGAAAGTGCCGGGATACAGTTTCGCGCTGACTGCCGTGATCGGAGTGATCGGGTGCCTCCTTGCGCTCAATCCGCCTGACATTATCGTATGGATCAACCTCTTCGCTTTCGGCGGACTGGAGGCCACATTCTTCTGGCCTGTGATCGGCGGACTGTACTGGAAGAAAGGCAACAGCACAGCGTGCCTGGCATCGACAGTGCTGGGTCTCGCGACATTCATCTTCTTCAACCGTGTCAAGATACTGCCTTTCGGTATCCATGAGATCATAGCGGGACTGATCGTCAGCGGGATCGCTTATTTCGTCGCAGGAATGCTGACAGTAAAAGAACCTGATGAGCAGATGATAAAAACCTGCTTCTGACCAAGGAATGGGATCAGATACGGGCGGCATAAGCAAAAAATAACAGTCCTCGGATATGTGCATTACATCATCATTCGCTTGCCGGAAACGGGGAATCAGCAAGCTCCGCTTCGCTGCGTGGTCGCTGATTCCAGCCGTTCCGCCTTCGCTCATTCAGTGTACTGCATCGTATCCTGCGGAATAGTTATTTTTTGCTTATGCCGCCGTATCTTGTCACATAGTCTTGAAAACAAAGCTTTATGCTATTACAATTACACAATCACGTAATTGATTCGTAAGGAAGGTTTTATATATGCCAATGAAGAGAGTATTGACTATACAGGATATCTCATGTCTCGGAAAATGCTCTATAACAATAGCACTCCCTGTCATTTCTGCGCTCGGCGCCGAGACGGTGATACTGCCGACCGCGCTGCTGTCAACGCATACCATGTTCAATGGCTTTACAGTCAAAGACCTGTCAGACCAGATAGAGCCTATCACCAGGCACTGGCTCAGCGAGGGCGTGAAGTTTGACGCAATTTACACCGGATATCTCGGCACAGCTGAGCAGATCGATATGATGAAAGAACTGTTCCGCACATTCGGAGGAGATGACACGTTCATATTCGTGGATCCTGTCATGGCCGACAACGGCAAACTCTATCCGGGCTTCGATATGGCATACGCGAGGAAGAACGCGGAACTCTGCGCTGCCGCGGATATTATTGTTCCGAATATTACCGAAGCTTCATTGATGACGGATATGGAATACAGAGAAGAGAAGGACCATGACGAGGCATATATAAGAGAGATGCTTGACAGACTCGCACAGCTCGGCGCCAGGATCAATGTCCTTACCGGCGTATCCCTCGAGCCGGGCAAGACCGGCGTCATGGGGTTCGACAAAGAGACAGGCGAGTACTATATATTCCAGAATGACAAAGTCAATGTGACATTCCACGGAACGGGCGATCTCTTCGCGAGCACATGTGTCGGCGGCATGCTTCAGGGCAGAAGCTGGCAGGACGCGATGAGGCTTGCCTGCAGATATACAGCCCACACAATAGAAGTAACGATGAAGGATCCTAAGAAACCATGGTATGGTGTGAACTTTGAGGAGACACTCCCGGATCTGATCCGTATGAAATAGTTCTTTTCGGAAAGGAGGCTTGCTATGATAGCAGATCTTTTTCCATCTCTGCTTGAGCCGAATCTGCTGACTGTTGTTGTAAGGACCGTGCTGGCACTTATCTGCGCCGGCGCAATTGGTTACGACCGCAATCTGCACGGTGCCGCTGCCGGCATGCGTACACATATCCTGGTCTGCCTCGGAGCTATGCTCGCGATGACGACAGGACAGTTTGCTTTCATGTATTACGGAACGGTAGACCCGACTCGTATCGGAGCCCAGGTCGTTTCCGGAATCGGTTTTCTCGGAGCAGGTTCCATAATAATCACCAGAGGAAACCGCATCCAGGGTCTGACGACAGCCGCGGGCCTGTGGGCTTCAGCATGTATAGGGCTCGCGATCGGTATCGGCTTCTACGAAGGGGCAATAGTAGGATCCGTCGCAGTCTACATCACTGAGCGTGTTCTCCGCCGCATTTCAAAAGCAATTCGTCCTATTGAAGAAAAAAAGGACGATGAAATATCTGGCTGAAAATCCTGAAACGCTGATGATCAGTACGGTAGACGGGTTTGGACAAAAATGATAATTGTTAGCACTCTCGGCAAGAGAGTGCTAAATTTTTGTTTACAAGCGTTTCTGTTTGTAGTATTATATGTGTGGAAAAATTAAGAACCGGAATGATCTGTGCCTGCTGATCACGCAGAGCAGTAACATACAGATCCGCGGACACATCTCCGCGGATACATAAATCAGTTAAAAAATGATCCTTAAAGGAGGGTAATTGCATGAATATAGATAAATATACACAGAATGCGCAGCAAGTCGTTTTGGAATGCCAGAACATCGCGACCTCGATGGGACATCAGATGGTCGACGGTGAGCATGTCCATCTCGCGCTGCTGACACAGAAAGACGGCCTGATACCGAAACTCATCAAGGGCATGGGCATTGATCCTGACCGGGTGACGAAGGACGTCCAGGCCGAGGTAGACAAGCTGCCTAAAGTCAGCGGAAATGCTGACACTATGTACGGCACAAGACGTTTCAACAACATCTTCGTCAATGCGGAGAAGATCGCGGAACAGTTTACGGACGAGTATGTGAGCGTAGAGCATATCTATCTCGCTCTGATCGCCGAGAACGGCACTCCGAGCGACAGGATCTTCAAGAAGTACGGCATCACTAGAGAGAGATTCCTGCAGGCTCTGACAAGCGTCAGAGGCAACCAGCGTGTAACGAGCCAGAATCCTGAAGACAACTACGAAGCCCTCGCCAAGTACGGCAGAGATCTTGTTGACATGGCCCGCGACGGGAAACTCGACCCGGTCATCGGAAGAGACTCTGAGATCAGACACGCCATCCAGATACTGTCAAGAAGGACGAAGAACAACCCTGTCCTCATAGGCGAACCGGGAGTAGGTAAGACTGCTGTAGTAGAAGGCCTTGCTCAGAGAATTCTCAACGGCGATGTGCCTGAAGGACTCAAGGACAAAACGATCTACGCGCTCGACATGGGCTCTCTTATCGCGGGCGCCAAGTTCAGAGGCGAGTTCGAAGAGAGACTCAAAGCCGTGCTCAACGAGATAGAAAATTCGGACGGCAGGATCATACTGTTCATCGATGAGATCCATAATATAG
>JAFRLN010000087.1 GCA_017431175.1 Mogibacterium sp. | reverse complement strand
TCATGGTACACATCGCCGATCTCACGCGAGCCAGTCTCGAAGACCCGTCTTTCTTCAGGCCTGAGCCCATAGTCTATGAAGTATCTGAACGGACATCCGGCGTAGCTCTCAAGTCTCGACGCGCTCACTGAATCTGCCGATCTCCCGGAGAACATGATGTCTGACAGTCCCTCTCCTACCGGGTATGCTCTGTTATCAAAACCCAGACCGCCCATCATGCTCGCCGCAGTTTCCGGCTCGTTACACTTATACCATTCGAGCACGCTGTCCCACATCGGATCTATTCCGGCATTTTCTTTTGCCTTTACTTTTGCGTCTGCAAGATGCCTCAGAGTACTCGTCCTGCCTCCGACAAGATCCGCCGGCTCCCCTGTATTGAGTATGTCTTTTCCGATCTTCTTATCCGGGAATATCCTCAATATATCTTCTATCAGCTCTGAAGGTCTCAGAGCTGAGCCGTTCTCATCGGACGCCGTATAGCTGATCCACAGCTCCGCATCAGGCCTGGAAAGATTTCTGTAAATGGCGAGCCGCTCTTCCTCACGCCTCACTTGTTCAGATTTGCATGCTTCGAATCCGTTCTCGGCAAGTCTGGCTTCTTCCTGTTCAGCAAACAGTCCCGAGCCTGAGCCGCCCTGCGGTATCACCCCGTCATTCGCTCCGACCACGACTATCGCTTTTATTGAGCCGACTCTTGTCCTCTGCATCGTACCTACGATGAGGTCATCCGGCGACGTCGGCATTATTCCTATCTCTGACTGCCTGAGTCCGACAGTGAATATGTTAAGGAACTCTTCCGCATCGAACATCTCATCGCCGAGGATCGCACCTATCTGGTCAAGTATGCTTACTATCTGGCGCCAGATCTGTACAGTCTCTTCCGCAAGGTCTCTCAGTCCGGAGCTCTCCTGCGCGGAAGCAAGTATATCAAGCTTTGCCGTCAGCAACGCGTCTTCTGTAAGGAATCTGTAGAAGTTACCGAGGAATTCCATATATGTCTGCTTTTTCCTGAGTATCGCCGACAGCCTGCCAAACAGCCCGGCTATCTGTTTCCTCGAGCTCTCGATCTGCGCCAGCTCTTCGTCGCTGTATCTGTCTCTGCCATATGTAAAAGCTCTGTTCCACAGTTTCCTGTCTATCCTGTAGCATATCGCGTAGTTCTCAAGCTTCTCTGTCTCATCCTGGTCCAGGATGCAGAGTCCCGTCTTGAGCGCTCTGAAGATGTCCTGCGTCCGCATCCCCTTTATGCATGCCGTTATCATAGCGGAGATGTATACCGCGATCCCTGATCCCGAGATGCTTCTCTTCTTATCAACGAACGACGGGAGCCCATACTCGCTGAATGCATGCTCAAGAGCTGCTCCCCTTCTGTCCGCATCATTGCAGATCACGGCGATATCCCTGTATCTGTAACCTTTATCACGAACAAGATGCAGTATATATGCCGCGGCAGACTCTGCTTCATTGTAGTAGTTCGCCGATTCTATTATCGTGACTCCCTCACATGCTCCTCCAGTGCTCCCGCTGCTCATCGGCTGCGGCATCACTGAATACAGCTCGTGCTCCAGATGACCGATCTCGCCGGAAGCCTTTTTCACATTGTATCTGCCGTCAGGATACATGCTGCTTATCGATCTGACAGCGCCCTTCGCTGCTCCGTTCTCTGCGGCTGCGGCTAGAAGATTATCCTTCACAGCCTCTGTGAGTCCGAACAAAGCCTCATCGGCTGCTCCTCTGTCATATGTGAGCACGATGTTGACTTCACGGCATAATGCCATGAGCTTCCCGAGCACCTTTAATGATTTAGGCGCAAAGCTGTCGAATCCGTATACCCAGACGACTGCCTTCCTGAGAAGCGGAGACTCGTCCGCCTTATCAAGGAAGAGCTCCACATAGTCCTCTGAATCAGTGTATTTGCCGGCAATCTTTTCATCATATGCCGTATAGATTTTGCTGATGTCGCGCATCTTGAGGCCCAGAGCATCGTCCTCCGGAAGGCTGTATGCCGTCTCTCTGTACAGCTCCGGCGTCACATCGTACTGCTTGAGCTGAGATATATAATCGTTCAGCATCTCGATGAACGCAGGCTTTCTGACGTTTCCGCCATATACCTCAAGATCCTCTTTCAGTCCTGCCAGAACGCCTGTCAGCAGCATTTGACGGCCATATTTATCGATGAACCTGACGCTGCCCTGACCCAGGTCCGCTATCACATTATGCTCAAGTCTGGAAATGCTGTATACGTCCAGGCCGATCAGAGCATCTCTTCCCGTCACGCGGAACGCCTGCCTCTCAGCCTCCAGTGTGTACTGATCCGGAACCAGTACTAAAACAGGAGAGGCAGCGCTGAAACCCCTCTCCTTTATCATTTCATATATGAACTTTTCCTTATCGACGGATTCCCGCCCGTAGTAGATATTGACCATATATGATCCTTTTGCACGGCAGTGATCGCATCCTGAGGGACTTCCGCAGTGCCGG
The DNA here is from genome assembly GCA_017431175.1 of Mogibacterium sp. Classification (GTDB taxonomy): domain Bacteria; phylum Bacillota; class Clostridia; order Peptostreptococcales; family Anaerovoracaceae; genus Crickella. The sequence continues at coordinate 192 of JAFRLN010000087.1, read as the reverse complement.
TCCTTAGCGAACACGAGCCACTGGCGAAGTGTGAGCTTAGTACCGCTGCACGAGGACTAAGCGCGAGCGGTCCCGAACGGATGTTATCGCTGCCAGGCATAAACGTTAATCTATGTGTACCTCCAGCTGCTCAGTCGTCATAGTACGCTGATACACATCAGTCAAAACCCCATTGAACACGATGTCACAGTC
>JAFRLN010000086.1 GCA_017431175.1 Mogibacterium sp. | reverse complement strand
GGATCTTGTTGCAGGACCCATAGTTCCGTCCTTGACAGCGGAACCGACCAGCTTAACGCACAGACCTTTCTCCTCAAGAGCGGCCTTGAGGCTCTGATCAGGCTTATAGCCGAGAGACATTACTACAGCATCGCATTCGATCTTCTTCTGCTCACCGGTCTCGACATTTTCAATGCATACTCCGTCAGCTTCAACAGCCTTCAGAGCGTTCTTGAGCTCGAGGGTGATATCCATCTGTTTGATTCTGCCCATGACGTCGATCACATTGGCGATATATGCTGTAGGAGCAGGTCTGTCTACCATATCAACGATGGTGACTTTGCTGCCTTTTTCGCCGAGGAACTCAGCTGCTTCAAGTCCTGTGAGTCCGGCGCCGATCATGGCGACATGCTTGCCCGTGAGATCGGCTTTGCCTGTAAGAGCTTCCTCAACTGTGAAAACATTAGCTCCGTCAGCACCAGGGATGCTTGCAGGAACGATGCTCTTTGAACCGGTAGCGAGTACTACCGCGTCAGGGTTCATGGCAGCGATATCGTCAGCAGAAACTTCCTTGCCGAGCTGTACGTCTACGCCGAGCTTGCAGAGCTGATTGCCCATGTAGTCGATATAGTTCTGCATTCTCTCTTTGAGAGGAGGGAGCTTAGCGAGGTTGATGGTACCGCCGAGTTCTTCTTTTCTGTCAACGAGAGTGACCTTGACACCTCTCTCTGCGAGAGTTTTGGCAGCCTGCATTCCGCCCGGGCCGCCGCCTACTACGACTGCGCACTTGCCGTCTGTAACAGGTTCAAGGTCGCCGAGCCTGAGCTCTCTTCCCATGCGAGGGTTGACTGCGCACTGAAACGGCTGGAGCTGAGCGTTGATCGTAAGGAGCGTCTCGAAGCAGCGCAGGCAGTTGATACACTTGTTGAGCTCGTCGATGCGTCCTTCCTGTACCTTGACGCCCCATTCCGGCTCTGCGAGCCATGTTCTTCCGAATTCAGCGAAGTCATATACGCCTTCTTCCATGAACTGCGCAGCGATCTCAGGGCTCCTGATAGCGGATACAGCCATGACAGGGATATCTACAGCATCCTTGACCGCCTGGATCATAGGTCTTCTCCAGCCTTCAGGGAATGATGTAGGCTCGATAGCCCAGTTGAGTGTCTCATAGATACCGCAGCTGACATCGATGAAGTCTATGCCAACCTCCTCAAAATACTTTACGATCCTGACGCCTTCCTCGAGGTCGATGAATGGTTCCGTTACGCCATTGTGCGCAAGCATTTCATCTACAGAAAGCCTCATACCTACTACATAGTCAGGGCCGCACTTTTCGCGGATTTTCCCGATGATCTCTTTGACAAAACGCATTCTGTTCTCGAAGCTGCCGCCGTACTCGTCTTCACGGAAGTTGGTGTATGGCGAGAGGAACTGCTCAAGCAGATATCCGTGAGCACAGTGCAGCTCGATACCGTCGATGCCTGCTTTCTGGCATCTTACAGCACCGTCACTGAACTGTTCGATCAGCTCAAGCACTTCATCATGAGTAAGAGCTCTTGTCTCCTGTCTCGAATACAGGCACATCCTGTCTGAAGCTGAAACGCAAGGCTTGCCGCCGATCAGCTTGGAAACGCCTTCTCTGCCTGGGTGATGGAGCTGGATGAAGATCTTGGAGCCGTGCTTATGGATAGCTGCAGCGAGCTTGGCAAGACCATCGATATGGCGGTCCTTGGTTACTGAAAGCTGTCTGAAGGAACCTGCTCCTGTCGCGTCGTTGACACGGCAGATCTCAGGTATGATCAGTCCGCAGCCGCCCTTAGCTCTCTCTTCATAATAAGCGATCATTGCATCCCCGCAGGATCCGTCAAGTTCAGCGAGGTTGCTGCCCATAGGGGACATGACGAGTCTGTTCTTCAGCTCGACATTTCCGATCTTACCTTTCTGAAATAGAATATCGTACATATATACCTCCTTGGCTGTTGGTGGTCAGACAGACAGGAAAAACTTTACTGTCTGATATTGTGATCTATAGGAACGAGTTCAGGATTCTTTCTTGCGAGCATGTTTTCGCAGCGAGCCTTGATATACGGGTCATAATGTTCGTGGGTGATGATGTAGAACTGGTCATCCTCGATGGCCTGGAATACGATCGGTCCTGATTCATCGATCGGACGTCCGGTCTTGATGAAGTATGCTGCGGCTCCCTGCATTGCCTGGTGATACTTGCTTCCGTAGTACGGATCATCGATCTGGTATTTTTCCTGCTTGTACTCTTCAGAGTGATCCAGGTGTGTCTGGATAAATCCAGGGCAGTATACGCTCATGTGGATGTCTGCGCCTGCGTCTATGAGGTCATAGTGAACAGATTCAGCGAGCGCAAGTGCTCCGAACTTGGATGCCTGATACGCAGCCGCGCTCTTGGATGTGAAAGTACCCGCGGCTGAACATGTATTGACAATGTTGCAGTGTGTTCCCTGCTTCATCATGACAGGAATGACTTCGTGCATGAAGTAGACATGGGATTTGATGTTAGTGTCGAGGATCCACTCGTATTCGATCGGCGGAACAGCCCATACTGCGCCGAATGTAGCTACGCCTGCGTTGTTCATCAGAAGATCGATACTTCCGAATTCCTCGACCACCTTGCTTACTACGCATTTGACCTGCTCATACTCAGTAACATCGCATGGGAAGAGCAGTACGCTCTCTGCGCCGAGTTCCATTGCCAGCGGCTCGATTTCCTTAAGCGCGTCTTCCATGATATCCACTGCCGCGATCTTCATGCCGCGCTGCGCCGCCTGCTTGACGAATTCTTTTCCGAATCCATGCGCCGCACCTGTAATGAGTGCTGTCCTGCCTTTGAAATCTTTCATAATGACTTTACCTCCTGCTTTTAAGATGCTTCTTTTATGCCCGGATTTTTCAGCTCATAAGCTTCAGACAATAGCTTTTGATCTTAACTTAATAATGTGTTCAATCGTGCAGTCTGCACAATATTCATTGTTACCAAAACAACCGAGAGCAATTGTCATCCCTGCACAAATACTGCCGGGTAAGATAGAAAGACAAGAAAAAAGATGCTTCGCAGTGAAGCATCTTCGGACTGATTTGTGCATTCTGATCAATCATCTGTGCGTGGAATTCCTGAGCAGGAGCTGCATGGCTTTACGGGCAACGACCAGCTCCTCATTCGTCTCAACAACGAAGATCCTCGTGTGACTCCGTTCCGCGGAGATATCCTCACCGGCCAAGGCAGCAAGGTTCTTAGACTCGTCAAGTGCTATTCCCATGAAGTCAAGGCCATCCAGCGCAAGCCGCCTTATTGTGCTGCTGTTCTGCCCGATCCCGCCGCCGAACACGATCGCGTCGACACCGTTCAGGGCTGCCGCATAGGAACCTATGTATTTCTTCACCGTATACGCATACGCGTTCAGCGCTGTCTCTGCGTCCCTGTTTCCCTGCTCTGCCGCAGTCTCTATATCTCTCAGATCGTTCGAAATACCGCCGGACAGGCCATACAGACCGCTTTCTGTCTGCAGCATCTGCTTGATATCCGGAAGATCCATTCCGCACTTCTCATTAAGATAGAAAATGACATATGGATCGATGTCCCCGATCCGGTTGTTGTGCAGAACGCCGCACTGCAGGCTCATACCCATTGTGGTGTCGATACTGACACCGTTTCTTACAGCAGCAAGACTGCCGCTGCCGCCGAGATGGCAGGAGATGATCCTGAGATCGCTTCGCCCCATAGTTTCCGAGACCCAGTCTGTCATATATTCATGAGACGCGCCGTGAAAACCATAGCGTCTGATGTTATACTTCCTTGAGATCTCCAGCGGGATCGAATAGAGACTGGCCTCCGGAGACATGCCGGAATGAAAAGCCGTTTCAAAAGACCCGATCAGAGGAGTATCCGGCATGAGCTCGCGGAACTGCCTGACTGCAGCGATATAAGGCGGGTTGTGCGCCGGTGCCACAGAATTAAAGCTCTCCATTGTCCGGAGAACATCTTCAGTCAGATACTGCGTGCCTGTAACCGGTCCGCCATGGACGACCTTGAAGCCTACACAGGATATTTCATCCAGGGAGGAGACTGCGCATTGAAGCAGGGCTTCAAGCATCTCAGAGATCGCCTCACGGTGCGTCGGCATCGGTATATCGTTCCTCCATGCGGTGGAGCTGATATTGTTCCTGTGATTGAAAATGCTCTTGTCTGTTCCGACTCTCTCCGCGCCGCCGGAAGCAAGCACATGCTCGCCGTGGTCCATATCAAACAGCTTATACTTAAGTGAAGTGCTGCCTACGTTACAAATCAATACATTCATGTCTCATACCCATACATAATCAGCAAAAACCTGTTGCTGCAGCAGGAACATCACCCCGTGCAGTTTCAACAAGTATATCATCCTTATCGATGTCTGTGTCAACCGTGACAAGATGTCTGCCGATGCTCTCTTAACAGTCATTACCATATGTTATACTAACTGTATTGATGATTGTAACAGACGATACAGAAAGGATAAGATCCTGCCGTCATAACGGCCGGATCGTGCGACAGAATATGGGTATTAATAAAGAATTCTGGAATGGCGCAGATGCCGCTCACAGACGTGTAATGATGAAAGCTGCCGGTTATTCCGATGATGATCTCCGGAGAAAGCCTGTTATCGGAGTACCGAACTCATATATGGAAGGCTCGCCCGGATCTGCGCACCTCAGGCAGATCGCTGAGGCGGTAAAGCAGGGTATATGGGCGGCAGGCGGGATCCCTGTGGAATTCGGCATACCGGCTACATGCGGTAATATTGCTAACGGTGTCGAAGAGATGAAATATGAGCAGGTCGGCAGAGATATCGTCTGCATGTCCGTCGAGTTCGTGTCCAAGGTCCACAATTTTGACGGACTGGCAATGGTGGCTACCTGCGATAATATCATAGCCGGATGCTATCTTGCGGCAATGAGGCTTGATATTCCTTCTATAGTCATAACAGGCGGACCTATGCAGGCAGGGCACTACTGCGGAAAGACGCAAAAGCTGGGTGCAGCCGCCGCTCAAGGAAGGCAAAGGCTGTCTGAACATCTACGCGAGAATGTGCAGACCTGCGGAAGAGGGCGGCGCCATGCAGCCATGGGAACCGGGCAGTAAATACAGCGATCTGTGAGGCGGATCCCAGGCTTGCCGCAGATGGATTCCGTCTGGCAGGTAAAATACGCATAAGGATACTGCGGTGTGGACGTTTCGGCGGTCCACACTTTTATTTACGGCGAAGAATTGTGCCTGTCAAAAAATAGTCTTTCATGGCAGGACAGAAAGTGGTATAGTTAGTTAGAGTTAACTAACTGCTGATTATACTTTATCGGAGATTTTTATGAAAGTTGTTCAATTCAGGAATGTTACAAGGACATATGTAACAGGTACACACTCTCAGAATGCGCTGTCCGATGTCAATCTGGAGCTCGAAGAGGGCAAATTCGTAGTCATCCTGGGACCGTCAGGAGCGGGCAAGAGTACTTTCCTCAATCTGCTCGGAGGCCTGGACAATCCTACCAGCGGACAGATCATTGTTGATAATACAGATATATCCACTCTCTCAAGCGATGAACTCGCTGACTACAGAGTAGTCAAGGTCGGCTTCATCTTTCAGTCATACAATCTGATACCGACCCTTACCGTGCTGGAAAACGTCTCGCTTGTCGAGGAGATTGCGCCGGACCACATGAGTGCGGAAGAACTGCTGGCTGAAGTAGGCCTGGATGATCACACTCATCAGTTCCCGCATGAGCTGTCAGGAGGCGAGCAGCAGAGAGTATCGATCTGCAGAGCGCTTGCGAAGAATCCCAAGATACTCCTCTGCGACGAGCCGACAGGAGCACTCGATTCCGAAACCGGAGTTGTCGTTCTTAAGCTGCTGCTGAAAATGGCCAGAGATTACGGCAAGACGATAATCATCGTGACTCATAACCAGAATATCGCGAAAATGGCGGACGTCGTTATTCACATAAGGAGCGGCAAAGTCACTTCTGTCAATGAACAGGCACATCCGCTGGCGGCTGATGAGGTGGATTGGTAATGCTGAGACGTAAATTATGGAGGACCGCGGGGATATATAAGGTCCAGTTCATATCCATGATTCTGCTCATCGCTCTCGGTGTCGGAGTGTTTGTCGGCTTTAACGCCGAATGGGTGACCATCAAAGTCGATACAGAATCATTTTTCGATGACTGTGGATTCGCCGACTACAGAATCATAGATACAGAAGGCATATCTTCAGCGGATGTAGACAAAATAAGAGACCTTGACTCTGTCAGCGGGGTCAGCAGATTTCTGTCCGTCAACGCTGATGTCAAAGGAACGTCTGACCAGCTCGCTCTCACGGTAAGCGAGAGTGAACACACGTCAGGTTTTGTTCTGATGGAAGGCGAAGAATATGACCGCTGGGATGAAGAAGGATTCTGGCTGATGGACAAGTACGCCGAGCTGAATAATATCAGCATCGGTGACAAGCTGACAGTTACTTTTGAAGATATGGAATTCACAGGTACCGTCAGGGGCCTGATCGAGTCGGCTGAATACCTCATATGTGTGCGTGACGAATCTCAGGTGATGCCGGATTTCAATACATACGGGTATGTTTTCGCCACACCTGCGATGCTGAGGAACGTGATAGAGAAGCGGATCAGGGAGGAAGAGCCGGACATCGACGACGATGTGATGAGCATTGCTGTCAAGGAGGTCTATGATGAAGTTTTCCCGCAGATCAATGTAAATTCATCACTGGACAAAGAGGAGATCCAGGCAGCTGTAGACAAGGCGCTCGGACGTACACTGCTGATACTGTCGAAAGATGAGAACGTATCCTATTCCCAATCAAGAGGCGAGATGAACGAGGGCAAAACCATGGGCTCTATTCTTCCTGTGCTCTTCCTCGCGATAGCGATCCTGACGATGATCACAACGATGAACAGGATAACCATCAGTGAGAAGACACAGATCGGTACGCTCAAGGCACTTGGCTTCAGGGACAAAAGGATACTCAGGCATTATACTTCTTATGCAGTAGTCATATCTCTGATCGGATCCGTGCTGGGTATGGTGATCGGCTATCTGTTCTGCAAGGTGATAATGTCGCAGGACGGAATGATGGGGACTTATTTTGTCATGCCTGACTGGACAGTGCGCATACCTGTCTGGATATGGGTAATCGTTGCGGTCATCATCGCGCTGACGATCCTTGTAGGCTACCTGTCAGTCAGAGATCTTCTCAGGGGAACGGCAGCAGAGTCCCTGCGCCCGTACACTCCGAGACATATCCACCGGGTGGCGCTCGAGAAGACAGCGGTCTGGAACAGGATGAGATTCGGCACAAAATGGAATCTGAGAGACATCTTCCGGCACAGATCGCGCAGCGCAATGTCTTTTGTCGGAACTTTCGGATGCATGCTGATGCTCGTTGCTTCTTTCGGAATAAACAAGACAATGACGAACTTCCTGAATACTTTCTATGATGAGACAACGCTGTATTCATCCAAGGTGTTCATTTCAGCGGACGCAGACAACGATGACGCGATCAGTCTTGCGGAGGAACTTGACGGAGACTACAGCGCGTCCGTCAGCTCGAAGGTCGGAGACAAGGCCATTTCTGTTGACGTTTACAATATCTCTCACGGGACCTATCAGTTTATTGATGAGGATTCGAACATAGTGCAGCTCCCTGAAAACGGCGCGTTCATATGCAAGCGCCTTGCTGACGAGTTCGGTGCCGGACCGGGAGACACCGTAACGGTCGAGCCGTATGGCACCAGCGAGAGCTACGATATCGCGATCGCCGGTATCAACAGATCGCTTACGGAAAGCATCTCCATGACGGAGGAGTATGCAGATGCTCTCGGACTGACAGGCAGTGAGGAGTATAAGATCAACGCCGTTTATACGATGACGGACAAGGAACAGATAAGCACTGACAGCACTGTCACAAGTGTCCAGAGCAAGCAGGATATCATAGACTCGTTCGATTCGTTCATGCAGATATTCTACTTCTTCGTGATCGTTCTTATTGTCGCGTCGGTACTTCTCTGCCTTATCGTCCTGTACAACCTCGGGACTATGAGCTATATGGAGCGATACCGTGAAATGGCCACCCTCAAGGTGCTGGGCTTCAGAAACAAGGCCATAGGACGCCTCCTGATGTCACAGAACCTGTGGATCTCAGCGGCAGGCACTCTGCTCGGCATACCTGCCGGTATATGGGCACTGAAGGTGCTGATGCAGCTGCTTGCCGGCGAATACGAGATGGAGACGGTGGTGGGACCTGTGAGCATATTGCTGGCTTCCGCGCTTAATCTGGGAACATCGCTGATCGTAGGACTCATGATAGCGCGGAAGAACCGTCATATTGACATGGTTGAAGCGCTGAAAGTAGAGCAGTAAGAAACAACAGAGCCGGAGCGGTACGTACAAATACCGCTCCGGCATTTTTTCGTTGACGCGGTTTTCCTATGCTTCCCTGAAGGAAGTCCCGGCCTTATGCTCTACCGCGCGAAAACAGAAGTATGGTATCATTACAGGCAAAACAGACACTTAATGATCCTTACAGTCACTGAAAAGGAGAAATGACTATGGCAAGAGCTGAGGCTTATTCTGCGGAACTGGTTCCATATAATGAAAAGAACCCTGAACCTTTTGCGTTTATCAGCTATTCACATGACGAGGCGGTTAAAGTTGAGGGTATTTTACGGATATTGGAAAGAGCCGGTATCCGCTTCTGGTATGACCAGATGGGAGCAGGAATAGGCGGCGGATCAAAATGGAAAGAATGGGTGAAAGACCGGCTGGAGAAGTGCTCGATGTTCATATGCTTCCTTTCAAATGGCAGTGAGCAGCGAAGAGAAGTTCTCAATGAGATAGAAGAAGCAATAGACAGGAAGAAGAAAGACGATAATTTCAAAGTACTGTTTATTCTTCTTGAGAAGATCCCTGCCGCATCCTTTTCCAACGCAGGGTTCAGGTCAATTGAAGAGTTCATCCGGGAAAACCAGTATATTATGTACAACGGGATCACGGATCGTTTTATACGGCAGATTTTTGCTGAAGATGTTATCCCGGACAGGCTTGTCAGGAGACAGTATCTTGAAAGCTGGCAGGCAAGAAAAACCGAGCCTCTTAAGATCGATGAGAAGGGTCTTTTCCCGGAGAACACTTATATCTGCGAGACGTTTTTCCCGGAAAAGGATCATGAGAATGATTTCTATAAAGTCAGGACCGATCAGATCGATCCTGACGCTGTGTGCCTGATCTGTCTTGATAATCAGTGGTGTCCTCCGGAATTCTACAATGCTCCGGAGTTCTGGGCAGAAGGACTGAACTGGCATGAAGGACAGCGTATCCAGAGGGACTATCAGACAAAAGAGATCTACAGAGCGCTCCTGCATCACAGGCAGCTCATAATCAACCGCGCGTTTCTTTATAACAGTCATGTTTTCGAGCAATGGTATTCTCAGACTCATGACGATCACCGGGCTTTTGAGGAGCTGCTTGAGGATGGATCGATTCTGGTATACCTGACCACTGAGAAAAAACCATATGACCCGGCGGTACTGCCTGGATTCGCAACCGCTAATTATCATGAATGGGGAGATGTGTGCAGCAAAGTCGCAGTGTACTGTGTAAGAATGGACTGGACCGATGAAGCAACGAACATATTGAAAACAGACCAGCTGCTGTTTCACCGCTTTGAGAACTTCTGTCTTTCCATGGCTGAAAACAAGCATCTCCAGGAAGACATGGCAGAGGCGTTCGGCTTTGATGAAAATCAAAGGCAGGCTTTTTCAGATATCTGGTATGAGGTCCAGATCCGCGCGGCGGCAAGAGACAGAAGGGAGAAGCCATCGTATACCAGAGACATTTTCTATGATGAGTTTCTCATCAGGAAGAATACGGCGGTCAGTGACGGTATCCTGGACATCAATAAAGCTTTTGCTCCGGAACTCAAAGAGATCGTCGATCTGCAGTATGGTCTGAATCTTCCTGAGGCGCTGGGTGCAAGGCCGGTCTTCCCCGCATACGGCAATCTCAGAGACTTCTACAGATCCGGGCAGATGCTTGAACATGGCGCGCGGGAGATCACCGTGGAGGAGCTTTCCTGCGCGATCGGCGAATTCTGGCCTGATTTCATAAGGTCAGAAGATGCATGGGACTATCCTGCGATAGATACAGTTTCGCTCAGTGAAGTCGCTATGCTGAGGCAGCTGACAGAGTGGAAAAGATATATCCGGACGGTCACTAACGGACAGAAGCGGGCGCATCTGCAGGAAGTCGATTTCTATGATATCGCATATGTATGGAACCGTTTTCACGAATGGATGCACGCGGCAAAAGAGCGTATGGATATCAGCAGCAGAGTCAGGTGGCAGTCATTACCGGGCGCAGTATCTCTGATATACAGACTGGGCAGGCATGAGGTAATAACCGTTTATCACTCGGACTCCAACGAAATCACTGTCAGGTCGTCTATCGATGATGCAGCCGGGATTCCTTCGCCGGAAGACCATACTGTCCTTGTAACGGTTGATTATGTATGCGCAGATATCCTTGAATGCGATATCAGGAATAATGTCATCCTGACAGAGCACAGACTTTTCAAAGGAATGTCAGCCGAAAAACTGTCTGCAGTGTACAGAGGTATCATGGACCGGCTGTATTCCATGGAAAAAGCAGGACAGATCACACTGCGATGGAACAATAAGACTCCTGAAGAGCTGCAGCTGGAAAGAAACTATAAAGCAAAGGCAGACAGCCCTGAGTGGCGGACATACATCGAACTGATCCAGAAGGCAAGTGAACAGACAGATCCGGAAGAGGACCGTGAAGATCTCTTCAGATATGTACGGACTAAAGTCAGTTCAGAGGAATGGCTGTGGTATCTCAGGATCAGAAATGACCGGCAGAGAGATTTCAGGCAGAATGAAATGCTGATGATCGTCACTGATCTTGAGGAAGTCTGCAGATTTGAAATGGAGCATGAGGATGTCAGGATCGGCGTCCGCTATCACAGCCCGTATTCTATGCTGGTTGTTGATCTGGTAAGAACGCCTGACGGATCCCTGATCCCTTATGAGAGAGTACTTCCGGCAGTACCTGACGGCGCTGTTGTCTGTGCGCCGGTGTATGAAAACAAATATGTACTGATCCAGCAGTTCCGGCATTCAATGAGGGATTATCAGCTGGCATTCCCGAGAGGATACGCTGAGCAGGGGCTGAGCGGCTCTGAAAACGCAGTGAAGGAACTTGACGAGGAGCTGGGTGTAGCGGTACATAAAGCGGAGTATATCGGTAAAGTGGTAGCTGACAGCGGCCTCAGCGGCAATCCTGTGGATGTGTATTACTGCGAGGTGAGCAGGCCTGTATTAAAAGAGGGGTATGAAGGAATCCATAGAGTTGTATTGATGTCAGAGGAAGAAATCTCTGACAGTATCAGCACCGGAAGAATCAATGACGGATATACCCTCTCAGCCCTTGAGCTGATCCATAAGAAGTTCTCCTGACAGCGCTTGCCATCCATCTGATCACGGACACGGATGCGCATTCTGCATACTGAAAACAGCTTCAGACAATAAAAGTACGGAAAAAACAGATATCCCTTATCATATGTTTTGCGTATGATAAGGGATATGTTATATGTATTATAAAGATTATTTTTATAAGTGTATCATTAATTATTAATAATTAATAAATAGCAGTATTGTGCAGGCTGTATAAACCGCACAGTTAAGAATCATTATTTAAAAGGGATGGAGGGTAGAGATGGAATATAGTTTTCCTGTAACAAGAACAACAAACCCAAAGAAAAAGCCGACTGACTGCAAGTCGCTGGGATTCGGCAAGTACTTCACAGATCATATGCTTATTATGGACTACGATGAGGGGCAGGGATGGCATGACGGAAGGATCGTGCCTTACGGACCGATATGTTTTGATCCCGGCTCAACGACACTCCACTACGGACAGATGATGTTCGAGGGACTTAAGGCATACCGTAATCCTGAAGGCGGGCTCAACCTGTTCCGCCCTGATATGAACGCGAAGCGTCTTAACAGAACCAACGAGCGTATGTGCATACCTCCGATGGACGAAGACTTGTTCCTTGCTGCGGTAAAGGCTATCGTCAAAGTGGACGAAGACTGGACCCCTACAGATCCGGGAACTTCTCTGTATGTCAGACCGTTTATCGTGTCTCCTGAGGTCAGCTTCTCGGTACTGCCGGCCAAGAAGTACTGGTTCATAATCATACTCTGCGCTGTAGGAGCATACTATGAGGGTAATGAGAGCAAACTCCACGGCAGCCGCATTCTGGTAGAGGAGCAATACATCCGCGCTGCGATCGGCGGCACAGGATATGCCAAAACAGCAGGAAACTACGCTTGCGGTATGATCGCGTCTTACAAGGCGAAAGAACATGGCTGCGAAGAAGTGCTCTGGCTCGACTCCTATGAACACAAGTACGTTGAAGAAGTCGGTACATCCAATGCATTCTTCATGATAGGCGATAAAATAGTCACACCTGATCTCTGCGGATCGATCCTTCCTGGAGTAACGCGTGACAGCACTATTCAGCTCCTGCGCAAGTGGGGTTATGAGGTAGAAGAGCGCAGGCTGGAACTTCAGGAGATCTTTGACGCTATCAGGGACGGCTCACTCAGGGAGGCATGGGCAACAGGAACTGCGTGCGTGATCTCGCCGATCGGAGTCCTCAACTACAAGGGAGAAGACTACGAGATCAACAACGGGATCGTAGGCGATGTCAGCCAGCGTCGGTACGACAGCCTGTACGGAATGCAGACAGGCAAGCTCCCTGATGAGATGGGCAACTGGATTGTCAGAATATAGTTGAAAATCAGATCACACTGCGATTTGATGCGGGATAAATGGTGGTGTAAATGGAACTCAGAACCCTGCAGTATTTTGTAACTGTAGCAGAAGAACTGAATATAACAAGGGCGGCAGAAAAACTGCATATGAGCCAGCCCCCTCTCAGCGCGCAGATTAAGAATCTGGAAACAGAGCTCGATACAGTTCTGTTCATACGCGGCAAGAGACATCTCAAACTGACCGAATCGGGACAGCTGCTGTACAGGCGGGCCAAAGATATACTGAGCCTTGCCGAAAGCACCAAGGCAGAGTTGCTCTCGATGGGAGAAGGGATGCGCGGGACCATCTCTATCGGGCTTGTAGAGGGTATGGCCCCGGATATAGCGGCGGAGTGGTTCGCCGGTTTCAGGCTGAAGCATCCTAATGTCAGGTTCAGGATACTCGACGGCAGCACAGATGACTTGCTGGAAAAGCTGCGCAGCGGGATTATCAGTCTGGCAGTTATTACTTCACCTTGCGACCATTCACTTCTGCACAGCTTTCATGTAGGCGAGGAAAAGATGGCAGCTCTGATGAGCAAATCCCATCCACTGGCTCAGGTGAACGAGAGAAAGGTAAGAGTTGCTGATCTCGTAGGAGAGAATCTCATCGTTCCGAGCAGGAAGGCTCTGATCGAGACAATATACAAGTGGTTCAGAGAGGTGGATGCTGAACCGAGGATCGTTTGTGAAATGGACAGCTATCTGGACGCTGCAGCGCTTGCAGGCAGACAGGTAGGGATCAGTATCTATCCGAGGACCGCATATATTCCTAACGATTCTCTGGTCTTTAAAGAAATCGCCGGACGGAACAAGAATATGGAGTACCTCTTTGTCTGGCGCAAGGGTCATACTCTTCCGGTGATAGAGGAACACTTCATAGATTTTGTCAAGGCTATGGTGCCTTCCGAATAGGCTTCGGAATGAAAAAAACAGTATGAAAGGACACGGAACGGAACGTGTCCTGCAGTAGAGCGCTCGCATTTTATGCGGGCGTTTTTCATACGCAAAACATATGGAATCTCCAATGATATATATATTTCATTCGGGAAAAAGAAAGGATTATCTTAAGAGTATATTTTTTCAGCCGGAGATGTATCTGCGGCTGCAGGGACACGGAAAGGGGGAACTTATGAGTACAGTATCTGACTACTTCGGTTCAATGGTGTTTGACGATAAGGTTATGCGTTCTATGCTTTCAGCAGACGTATACCGTTCCATGCGCAAAACGATCAATCAGGGGGATCCTCTGAATCCGGAAATAGCGAATGCTGTCGCCCAGGCAATGAAGAACTGGGCGGTGTCCAGGGGCGCGACTCATTTTACCCACTGGTTCCAGCCGCTCAACGGGGTCACTGCTGAAAAGCATGACAGCTTTATACAGGCATCTCCTGACGGCGGCGTGATCATGGACTTCTCGGGCAAGGAGCTCATCAAGGGAGAGCCTGATGCCTCATCCTTTCCGTCAGGCGGGCTGAGAGCGACTTTTGAAGCCAGAGGGTACACAGCCTGGGATCCGACCTCATATGCTTTTATCAAAGGCAAAACACTCTGCATTCCTACAGCATTCTGTTCCTACAGCGGAGAGACTATGGATGAGAAGACTTCTCTGCTGAGATCGATGGATGCTCTTAACAGGCAGGCTCTGAGAGTGCTTCATATACTCGGCAATGATTCTGTCAAAAGAGTCCAGGCAGTCGCAGGAGCAGAGCAGGAGTATTTCCTTGTACCGCACGAGCTCTATGAGCAGAGACCCGATCTGAGATTCACCGGAAGGACCCTGTTCGGGGTGATGCCGCCAAAAGGGCAGGAACTCGATGATCACTATTTCGGACCGATCAAGCCTGAGATCACAAGGTTCATGGAAGAACTCAATGACGAGCTGTGGAAACTCGGAGTGCTTGCCAAAACAGAACACAACGAGGTCGCGCCTTCACAGCACGAGCTTGCGTGTATATACCAGAAAGTCAATGTTACTGCTGATCAGAATCAGCTTGTGATGGAGATGATCAAAAAAGTTGCCGAGCGCCACGGATTCGTTGCGCTGCTTCATGAGAAGCCGTTCGCTGGTGTGAATGGCAGCGGAAAGCATAACAACTGGTCGCTGGCAACGGACAGAGGCGTCAATCTTATAGCTCCGGGGGATACACCTCATGATAACGTGCAGTTTCTCCTGTTCCTCGCTGCGGTCATCCGTGCTGTCGACGAATATCAGGACCTGCTGAGGATCTCTGTCGCGTCTGCAAGCAACGATCACAGACTCGGAGCGAATGAAGCTCCGCCTGCTGTAATATCCATGTTTCTTGGAGACGAACTGACAGAAGTGCTGAAGTCGATCGAGGAGGATCTGCCGTATGAGAAGGGCGGCGATGTACTGATGAGACTGGGCACGGCGGTTCTTCCCGGATTCAGAAGGGACAACACCGACCGGAACAGGACCTCACCTTTTGCTTTTACAGGCAATAAGTTTGAATTCAGAATGCCCGGATCAATGGGTGGTATCTCTTTTCCTAACACAGTGATCAACAGCGCTGTCGCTGACGCGCTTGAATACTTCGCGGACCGCCTCGAAGGCACGAAGGACGCCGCCGCTGATATCTATATACTGGTCAGAGAGACTCTGAAAGATCACGGAAGGATCATTTTCAACGGCGACGGTTATACAGACGAGTGGATCAGAGAAGCAGAGAGAAGGGGTTTGTCCAACTACAGGACAACAGCTGACTGTGTGCCGCATCTTCTCGATGACAGGAATGTAGATATGCTTTTGCGCCAGGGCGTATTCACCCGGTCTGAGCTGGAGTCGAGATGCGAGGTAATGCTGGAGAACTACTGTAAGTCGATTTGCATAGAGGCAAGGACGATGAGATCGATGGCCGTGAAGAGAATTGCTCCTGCTGTAGAAAGGTATACTGCAGAGCTCGCCCGGAATCTTGCCGATAAGAAAAACGCTGTACCGGATGTTTCATGCAGATTTGAAGAGAAGATGATCAGGTTCCTCTCACAGCAGACGGACCGCATCTTTGATGATGTGGCTGCGATTCAGGAAGTCCTGGATCTGCTCTTCGGAAAAGACTATATGCAGGATGCTGAGATCATCAGGGACAGACTCATTCCGGCGATGGAGCAGCTCAGGGCTGACAGTGACGCGGCTGAGAGAGTTACAGCAAAGACATGCTGGCCTCTCCCGAACTACGGACTGCTTATGTTCGGTGAGAAGTAAGGGGGTGTGATCATGTGTACGATAATGACTACTACAGGCAGTCTCACGACTGTACCTGAATTTGAAGAGGCTTTTGCCCGTACGAAATACAGAGGACCGGATGATACGCGTCTGGTCGATACCGCTGAACAGAGGGTGCTGCCGGCGGAAGCCCGGGACCGGGGCATATCGGGTTCATGCCGAAGGGGAATCATGGGCTTCCACAGACTGTCCATCATGGGTCTTACTCCTGAAGGCATGCAGCCATTTTTGAAAAACGGATGCAGCGTCGTCTGCAACGGTGAGCTGTACGGGTTCGAAAAGATGAAGAGGGAGCTTGAATCAGAAGGTTATACTTTCATGTCCGGGTCAGACTGTGAGCTTCTGCTGCCTCTGTGGTTCGAGCACGGTACAGATATGTTCAACATGCTTGATGCTGAGTTTGCCTGCGTCATCTATGACGGCAGGACTGACGAGTTCATAGCAGCAAGGGATCCGATAGGGATCAGACCGCTCTATTACGGTTACGACGGAGAAGGGTGTATCGCGTTCGCGAGTGAGCCGAAGAGTCTCCTTGGGATATGCGGCAGAATAATGCCTTTCCCGCCCGGATGTTACTGGCGTAACGGGGAGTTCATCAGGTATCGCGACATGACGTTCGTAAGAGGGTACCCACGGCCACCTCTCAAGGCAGCTATGCTCTGAAGACCAACACCCATGAGGTCAGCGCCACCTATAAAAAGACCACCGAGTCCGGCGACGTGGTGACCATTTCGGATAATACTCCCATTGAAGCCACGTATCACGAGGGCACGATCGAAAATATGACCCTGGAGTCCATGCAGCTCACCATCAAGAAGGTGTTTGAGGACGATCTGACCGCCGGCGAGGACCGGGAGACCCAGGTCACTCTGGTCCTGAAGCGGAGAGACGCCAACCAGGCGACGCCGGGTGTGTTTGTCGACTATCCCGTCCCCCAGGGCGGCACCACGTCCCCCAACATCGTTCTCAATGCGGCCAACAACTGGACCTACACCCTG
>JAFRLN010000085.1 GCA_017431175.1 Mogibacterium sp. | reverse complement strand
TATATTAAGAAAAGTATGCTCTCGGCTTGTGCAGGTCATCAATTCACCTGCAAAAACTGCAGTTTTACTCACAAAAAAAGCACCGCTTTGTAAAGCGCGCTTTACATGATCCTGAACGCGCGGTTATTATCACAATCGGCTCGTCGGAAATGCTGTAAAAAAGCTGCTGTTAATAGTTATTTTACGGTTCTGCTTTCAGCCCAGTCGTGGTATTCGTTTCTGAAGGATTTGCTGTATCCCCTGCTTATGATTATCTCAGCGCCGTTCTTCATCAGGACACTGCGCGATCTGATCTCCCGGATCTTCTCCATGTTGACGGCAAAGCTGTTGTGGCAACGGACAAAACGGCCGGGTGTCAGTTTTCCTAGTATATCTGAGATCCTGTCTCTGACCTCATATCTGCGGTTGTATGTCACTATGACGGTCTTTCTGTCTCTTCTCTCGAGATACAGGATATCCCTGCACGGTATCATCGCAGTCAGGCCGTCTGCAGTTCTGATGACCAGATCAGATTTGCGTTTCCTGTCGATTCTTTCATATTTGTCCACGATGCCCGGCAGACGGTCTTTGAACTGATCCTTCAGCACATACCACATATGATCAGTCTGATACACATCGAGTACGTAGTCGAGTGTATCCGTCACGTATACGACCTGGCAGTTCGGAAAAATCCGGTTGATCTCGTTCACAGCGTCGATTCCCGCAGGCTTCAGGGAATCCGTATCCCCCTCTGCTGGCGGGCAGCGCTCGAACACTATATCGCAGAAAAGTACATCGGGCGCAGTAACGTCGGCATCGAAAAGAGACTGCGGATCGCTGAAACACTTTATCTGTATCTCAGTTCTCTTCTCCACAGCATATTTTTTCAACACCTGAGTGGCCTTTTCCAGCCACTGAATATCCTTATCACAGAGATAAATATTGACCATCTGCCGCTCCTGCAATAGGAACAGCTGCTGAAATTGCTTCGCAGCCGCCCATCCCTTCCCTATGCCTTCTATTCTATTGAAAAAGCCCTATTTTTCAAGGTTTTCAAGCCTTATTGGATCTATTGTCCAGTTATCGCCACAATGCCGGACAAACAGCAGAGTCACAATAATGGTATGTTTTGCGTTCGCAGAAGCCGTTCAAGATGTTCCGGGTACCGTTTAAGAAAAAGATCCGGAACTGAAAGCTCCGGATCCTTTTGCTGTTAATTCTTTATGCTCAGGTCAGATCTGATATCATCCTGTCCTCTGGATATGACAGGAGAACCGTCCCCGTGTCATTAGTTGAATATGACGTGATAGTAGCCTGAGCTGGTGGAGGTGAGTTTCTGTACCTTGACATAATATGTCACACCTCTCTTAGCACCGTAGATCGTGGTGGTCATGTTCGCAAGGCTAGGTGTAAGGATTCTCCTTTCCTTCTGTGTGCTGCCTTCATAGATGTACCATACCAGCTGATCATTGGTTCCGCCTGTCAGCTTGATCGAGAGGGTGCTCGACCAGTTGGTGTACTTGAACCAGCGGACGTTGTTTTCTCCCGCTACTACCAGGCCTTTCTGGAGCTTGCCCTTGCTCATTGGTGTAGCTTTGGCTTTTGATACTCCGTTAGCAGGCCACCAGGATCCGTTCACTACCTTGAGCAGGTTCATTCCTTTTTGCCCGCTTGGCCAGGACACTTTTATCAGGTATGTGCGGTCTGCCCTTACACCGAATACAGGCCGGTATTTGACAGTGACTTGCTTTGCTATGACCTTACCGCTTGCGTTGCAGAGAGTGACCTTAGCCTGTGCGTCAGCATAGATCCGCATATAGCCGGTCGCTTTCGGATAGAACTTGTATGTTCTGGTAATGGCCTGATCTGAGTGTCCAACAACATACTGCTTATTGTTTCCGAGATACAGTCCCTGCAGATCGACAGCGAGAGTAGCTCTGAGATATGTCCATGTGTTGGAGGTATTACAGATCGCTAAAACATAATAATATCCGGTACTTGGGATCTCGAAATAAACTGTATATCTCGAATTTGCGTAGTTAAAATCGCCGCTTCCCAGAACGTTGTTGTTCTGGTCGATGACAGCAACGGTAACATAGTTCTCATCAGCGTATCCTGAAAGATAGAAAGTTCCTTTCTTAAGCTGAACATAATCACTCTCCGCGACGTATTTTCCGTTACGGGAAGTTGTAGCCTTCAGCGTCGCGTCAGGATTAAGCGTAACGTCACTGTAATTCAGGATCCTGTGAACAGGAAGATCGTGATTCAATGATCTTGTAGGCTCACTGTCTTCAACCTGTTCATCGCTCGCATTCGCGATCTCCAGTATCTCTTCGTCAGTCAGCAGCTCACTTCCCTGTACAGCATCAGGAATACCCTGCTGCTCGTAGATTGCTTCAGGCGCCTTGGTCTGTTCTTGTGATCCGCTTGCGGCAAACCCCATACTCGCTGATGAGATCACCATCAGCAGCATCATGATGACCGCAAGTACTATTCGATAACTTCTCTTCATGTATGCGTTCCCCTCCTTTTATTTCAGGAAAAGCAATATCTGACTCGAACCTCGCGCTTGGTATGCGGGATACTGCCCTGAAAAGGCTCCGATCCTGAACCAGTTAATTGCCTTGCCGATACTATAAACAGCATTATCCGGCTCACAGGCATAGCAGAAATGCGCATACCTCACCAGATAACCTTAATATATGTTAATACATATAGAATACACTAAGATCGTAAAAAGATAAATACCTACTTGCCCGATATATTGCCCGATTTTCTCCTTATCAATGAGCACGCAAACAGCGCTGTCACCGGTCCATTATTGACACGCAAACAAATAGAGCTGCCACTCTTCAGTGACAGCTCCGGCATTTCAGATCTTACTGCTCTGCGTCGAACGGCAGGATAGCAACAACTCTTGCTCTCTTGATTGCCTTAGCAACTGCTCTCTGATGCATAGCGCAGGTACCTGTGACTCTTCTAGGGAGGATCTTACCTCTCTCTGTGATGTACTTCTTCAGAGTCTCAGCATCCTTATAATCGATCTTCTTGTCCTTGTCTGCGCAGAACTGGCATACTTTTCTTCTTCTCATGCCAGTATTCGCACGTCTAGGTCTGTTGTTCATCATGATTCGTGCTTTCCCCTTTCTCTAGAATGGAATGTCATCCTCGGCTGCCTGGAATGTATCCGGGAGATCATCAAAGCCGTCGAAAAGTCCGCCGCTCTGTGATGATCCGCCGCGCTCCTGTGCTCCGCCGAAGCCGGTGTCCTGTCCGCCAAAACCGCCGTTGTTAGCCGGTCCGTAGTTATTGCCGCCCTGATATGAGCCGCCTCCCTGATAGCCGCCCTGGCCGCCGTTATTCTGACCGCCCTGGCCGCTGCCGAGGAACTCTACGTTGTCCGCGATGATGTCAGTGGTATATACGGTGACACCGTCTCTGTTCTTGTAGCTTCCGGTCTCAATCCTTCCATGAACTGCAGCCTGCCTGCCCTTTGACAGATAACGGTCACAGTTTTCAGCCTGTCTTCCGAAAACGGTGATGCGGAGGAAATCCGCGCCTCTGTCTTCTCCCTGTCTCCTAGGTCTGTCGACAGCAAGTGTAAAACGGCATACAGCAGTCTGTGTGCTAGGCGTATAACTAAGTTCCGGATCTCTTGCAAGTCTTCCGATAAGTACTACGCTGTTCATTTCCGACCGCCTTTCACTACTCTTCGTCCTGACATACGATGATATGTCTCATTACGTTCTCATTGATCCTGAGTCTTCTGTCGAGTTCCTTAGGCAGTTCTGCGTCAGCCTTGAAAGGAAGAACTACATAGTAACCAGTGTTCTTCTTGTTGATGCTGTAAGCAAGTCTTCTCTCGCCCCATACATCAGCCTCTCCGGCCTCGCCGCCAGCGTTGATTACAGTCTTGACTGTCTCAACGATAGCTGCCTTCTTCTCCTCGTCCAGGGTTGGATCAAGCACGAATAGAAGTTCATAATCTCTCATGTTGACACCTCCTGTGGTCTTATTGGCACCGGTTCGCCCGGTGCAGAAAGTAATAATTAACAGGCGCGTCTCTTACGACGCGCCCATATATTCTACTCAATCGCAAAGTTAAAAGCAAGAAAAATCTGAAATAATCTCCGTTATTTTTTCTGATATTACCTGCTGTCTTTAGAGATCCTTCTGAGTACAACCGTACTGATGATCAGGCACAGCAGAGTCATCGCGATCAGGATGCACCAGTCATTGACGAGTTTATCTGCCGCCCACTCAAACATGGATCCATCCGTATCGACAAGCTCTCCGCCTTCGAGCAGTTTCAGATTCGTTATTCTGCCCAGAGCATCGACAGACCACCTGCTGAATGTTACATATGATATCGTTTCTTTCGCGCCATCCAGCTCAAACAGCATCCCCGAGAACACCAATTGGATGATGAGTACGAAAGGTGCGATCGTTGTCGCTTTATCACTGTTCTTGAAGAACGAAGATATCAGCAGCCCGAGCGCGACCGACGCGAGCATGGTCAGCAAGAGAGTGATAAACACTTCCCATGTAATGCCTTTATCATCACCTAACAATGTATTCCCCGCGGTCAGCTCAATATCATCGTCGCCGGAATACTTCAGGCTAAGCCCTACGAATCCTGTTAAAGTCAGCAATACCGCCTGTACAATGCACTGCAGCATCAGGACCGAAAACTTTGCCGAGATGTAGGACGGCAGACGCAGATTGGCCATATATTCTCTCTTGAGAATACTCCGCTCTTTGCACACCTCCTGGATAGCAGCAAACAGACCTATCCATATCGCGGCACAGCTCATTGTAAACAGGATCGATTTTGTACCAGAATAAGTTCTCAGGAATCTTTCATCAGCTATGAACCATATGATCAGTCCCATGATGACCGGAGTCACCAGCTGGATCGCCAGTTTCCGCCAGTCATTCATGCACAGCTTAAGATACCGTTTGAAGACGATCTCAAACTGATACAGGCCTGAGACCTTGTTCTTTTTACTTTGCAGAGATCCTCCGGATCCCCTTTCTCCCCTGAAATCACGGCTTTTGTTGATCTCCGCGTAAGCGTTTGCCCATTTGAGCGGATCAGCCGCTATCATATTGTATATCTCTGTCAGGTCATCCATATCGAAGAACGCCTTTGCTTCTTCTACGTTCCCCGCAAAGCAAAGCCTTCCTCCCGGTCCCATGAAGATGACTTTATCGCACAGATGCAGACTCTGCGTGGTATGCGTGACCATTACAATAGTACGCTCCTGCTCCTTACTGAGTCTGTTCATCGCGAGCATGAGATTCTTTTCCGTACCCGGATCAAGACCTGATGTCGGCTCATCAAGGAAAAAGACTTTCGGGTCTGCCAGCAGCTCAACAGCAATACTAGCGCGCTTTTTCTGCCCGCCCGACATCGTCCTTATATATGTATGCTGATGCTCTGTAAGATCGAGCGTTGCGAGAACCTCATCGATCCTCATCTCGATCTCTCTGTCGGTCTGATCTGCAGGCATTCTCAGCTCGGCAGAATATCTCAGCATGTCCCTGAGCGTCAGATTCTCATAGACAATGTCCTCCTGAGGAACATAGCCGATAATATCTTTGATGCTGTTGAAATTCTGTGAAATTGAAATGTTGTTGTAGTAAACGTCGCCGGTGCGGTTTCTGTCGAAGCCGTTAAGCACGCCCATAAGAGTCGACTTTCCCGCTCCGCTTCCGCCTATAATGGCAACGAACTCATTTCCCTTGATCTCAAGGTTGACATCATCAAGAATTTTCTTGCCTTTATCAACGACCTTGCTTACTCCGACAGCCCGGAGTACGATTCCGGAGGCCTTTCTTTTGTAATAAATGCAATTCTGGGAATAGATCAGCTGAAAACCGAGGATCTGGATAACATCCTTGTCCATGAGAGGCTTCTGCTCCCATACCTGCTTTCCATTGATCAGGATACCGCTTCTTGAGCTGTTGTCCCAGATCTCTTTTACACCGTCCCCTCTGGTGACAACTGTTGCATGGAGCTTAGATACATAAGGATTGCTGAGAACGATATCATTGCCTGAGTCTCTGCCTATCGTTATGCGGTCTTTCCTAAGCTCGACCCGTCTCAGATCTTCACTGTCTCTCAGATGTGTCAGCCAGAGGACCGTCATCCTCTCCGCCTTACTCATATTGCCGATCTTGATGACCGAATTGTCATCAAGTTCTACATAATAATTTGAGTTTTTAATAAAACCGCTGTAAGAAGGCGCTATGATAAAACTTCCGTTGGAGTTGTTGATATCCCTGTAGAAGACCTGCCCGTTCTTCAGATACAGGACCCCATGATGCAGTGAAACGTAATTATCCCGCTTCGGAAGGACTATATCGTTATCCGCTCCTACTCCCAGTGTTATTTCGTTCTTTCTGAAGCCGGCCAGATCGATCCTGGTGATCTGCCCTGGCTGTCAATGATATTGAGATATGTTTCAGGGATACTGTTCATAACTATCCTTTGCGTCTGTTCAGTTACAGTTTCACGCTCTTTCAATGTGAAAAGTCCCGCAGTCATCAGCCTTATCTCTGGCTGAAAACAAAAGACTGCAGACAAATGCTATTCACTATTATACATAGATTGCCGCTGTTTGTCATTGACGGAAGAGTTCGCCTGGATCAGCTGTCAGCTCAGCTTTTCGTGTTTTTTCTGGCAATATGCGCCGGGCTGTCCATTGCCGTGCTGTAATATCCGCTGTCGATCAGACCGGCATCTGCGCCCCCATTGTAAGGGTCGCCCTCTCCCTCGTCTCTCAGCTGATGTACTCCATCCGCGGAATATCTCGTGATAATGATCTCTTCCGGAGTGATCTCGCATACCGTCCCGGTCAGCGTTTCATCCGCCGCGCGGTACTGATCCGGGTCCTCGCCCTGTCCGCAGTTCATGTAGTAACCGGTGTAGCCCGCATTCATGTAGGTAAAATTCACAGTCTCCTCACTGAAGCTGTCCGTATATGATGTGCTGTCTCCGGCGTCAGGGATCAGTATCGTTTCTCCCGGCGCCTTGAAAATGCAGCTGCCTCCCATATAGCAGTCCCATCCTTTGTTATGGTTGTGCCCTGTGAAGTAGACGATGTCCAGGTCCTCCGCGGCGCTGTTCACCACATCAAATTTATACGCGGCATACATGTTGTCTCCGCTTCCGTGCACAGAGGATGTCCTTCCGGTAAAATGCAGCGGCACATGTCCGGCGATGAAGACCGGCCTGGTCTCTCCGGCAGCTATCAGCCCGTCGAAACAAGTCTTCATCTCCTCCGACGCTTTTACGACTCTGTCTCTGAAATCGGTATCTCTTCCCTGTTTCCACGGGAAATCATTCTGCGTGTTCAGCACATACACGAGATAGTCGTCATACTCATGCAGGCCGGATGCTGAGATCGCGTCAGTCATCTTGTCGTGGTTGCCCTGGATGAAGATCATATCATCCTGATCCACGTAGCCGCATTCTCTGCCGACGATCTCCCGGATCTCTGCTATCGAGTCATCCGGAGCCAGCTGATAATCGTACAGCTCCGGGTCATTGGTATAATCGCCGCAGTATATCACGTTGTCCGGAGACTTGCCCGCGGCATTCACGCTTCTGAGTATCGCGGTGAGATTG
The DNA here is from genome assembly GCA_017431175.1 of Mogibacterium sp. Taxonomy (GTDB): domain Bacteria; phylum Bacillota; class Clostridia; order Peptostreptococcales; family Anaerovoracaceae; genus Crickella. The sequence continues at coordinate 9,296 of JAFRLN010000085.1, read as the reverse complement.
TCTGCCGGAGTCGTCCAGCCGGGCTCGATCTGGAAGTCAGAGGCCGCAAATAAAAATGCCGACGTACGCGGCATTTTTATATTGCTTCTGAGTTCTTTCTCAAGGCTGATCGCCAATGCTGTGTCATCCGTGAAGTAGGTGTCAACGCCTAGCTCTATCGCCGTTCGTATTTCATTTTCGGTGTTGAGCGTCCATACGCTGAATATCTTCCCGGCATCGTGGACTCTTGTACAGCTCTTCTCATTCATCAGATTAGACTTCTTCCTGACAGAGACGATGTCGACATACGGCATGTCAAGACATCCGAGCAGTGAATCCCACGACTTGCAGAGGAACAGTTTCGGCATATCAGGATACTTTTCATCGAGTGTCTGCAGTACGTCTGTATCCTCAGACTGTACAGTGACGATATCCTGATACCCGTACTGATCGATGATGTTTTCAAAAGCTTCTATTATATCTGAGCCTGAAGCTTTCAGTTCTATTATATAATTGACGCTGCGTCCGTACCTGTCGAACACATCGCTCATCTTCAGAATATTGTTGCCTGCCCTGGTCTGTATCTGATCTATTTCCTCCGAAGTCAGACTGGAGTAATTTGCGCCTCTGCCTGTCATGCGGTATGTATTCAGATCGTGTGATACATACAGCACACCGTCAGAAGATATGACCAGATCCTGTTCAATGTTATGAGAGCCTGCCTCGATCGCTGCGTCATAGGCCTCAAAGGTGTGCTCGTTGTCCCCTTCAGATCCTCTGTGAGAATACACGTGAGAAGCGGCCTCAGCATTGATCATAGCCTCCACTGAAGGAGCTGCTTCCTTCGCGCCGCCGGCTACAGTCCCTGCGGCCGACTCGGCTATCTCCATGTTCTGAGCTTCGTTCAGGTCTTCTCCTCTCTGCCCGAGCCACCACACAGAAGCAGCTATCGCCGCAAGCATGACGATGATCAGGCAGACCAGTATTTTCGTATTTGACTTTCTTTTCTTCTTCATATCTCTATATCCTCGACCATTTTCAGAGCATACATCACCCATCATGGTTTATTCCATAGTATTCCTGTATATTTTACTCCAGTCACGGTCTCTTCTCATCAAATCTACATGATTATTAAGCCTACAGTATTCAGTGAAGCTTCGCCGTATCCAAGCGGGATGCAAGACCCCTGCAGAAGACTGTTCTTCATTCTTATTTTTGCTGAATTGCGGTCATGAGCGTTGCATGAAAGTTGCTGATATTGTACCATTATATATATTGCAGAACTATGTGATGCAGGAAGGAGTCGTTCTAAGTATGGCATCTGTATTTTTCGACTGGATCAGAGGATCCGCACTCACACGCGGCAGCAAAACTGCCTACACAGACATCGATCACATCGTGACCTTCGCAGATCTCGAAAGGCTTTCAGAAGCGGCCGCTACATGGGTCGCGCAGCGCAGTGAGATCGAGCGCCCGATCGCTGTAATGGGCGGCAGGAATGTCTATACACCTGCCTGCTACATGGGAGTCGCCCGCGCAGGCTGCTTCTACGCGGCTATGGATCCGGAGGTGCCTCACGCAAGGCTCGAGCAGATCATGAGCGTTACACAGCCGAAACTTCTCATAGTCGACAAAGCTCATCTGGATATCGCGAAGACTCTTGAAGGTGACCATGAGATCGCTGTCATGGAGGATGTTTTCACGACAGAACCGGATCATGAGCTGGTCTTAGAGCGCGAAACAGCAGTTACCGAGATGTCGCCGCTGTACATGATCTTCACTTCCGGCTCAACAGGCGTGCCAAAAGGCGTTCTGACATCGCATCACTCGATGGTATGCTATCTTGACAGCCTGAACGCAGTCATCGGACTCGACGATACAGATGTTATCGGCAATCAGGCTCCTCTTGACTATATCGCAGCCATCAGAGATATGTATCTGCCTCTCATGACAGGCGCGACGACCGTAATGATACCGAAGAATGAGTTCGCGATGCCTGACGCTCTGTTCAGGACACTCAACGAGTACAAGGTCACCACTCTGTGCTGGAGCGCTGCAGGTCTTGAGATCCCTGCCAAGCTCGGCGGATTCGCGGACGGAAGGCCGGAGTTCATCAAGAGGATCGTTTTCTCAGGCTCGGTTATCTCGAACAAGTATCTGCGCATCTGGCAGGAGAATCTGCCGGACGTAATGTTCGTCAACCAGTACGGGCCTACAGAAGCGACCGCGTCCTGCACATACTACACCCTTAAGGATGTAGTGAATGATGATACAGTCATCCCTATCGGCATCCCGTACAAGCACTATCAGATCCTGATGCTGACTCACGATGAAGAGACCGGAGTATACTCCGAGACGCCTCAGGGAGAGATCGGTGAGATCTGGGTCAAGGGTCCTTGCCTGGCTATCGGATACTACCGCGCGCCTGATCAGACTGACAAAGTCTTCAAGCAGAATCCGCTCAACAATGAATATCCGGAGCGCATCTACAACACAGGCGATATCGGCCACATCGGCGAAGACGGCAATCTGTATTTCCACGGACGCAAAGACCGTCAGATCAAGCACATGGGTCACCGTGTAGAACTTGCCGAGGTCGAAGCCTACGCTCTGACCATAGACGGTGTCACTGAGTGCGCTTCGCTGTATGACAAGAAGCGCCAGCTGATCTATCTCTTCTACGCGGGACCTGCGACAGCCAAAGACATCACGATCAGCTTCCGTACTGACATGCCTGCCTTCATGGTACCGCGCAAGATCGTGCAGATGGAGGAGATGCCGCACCTGCCTAACGGCAAGATCGCTATGAAAGCACTGCAGGAAATTGTAGGATAATTACGATTTTTATAAAAATATTACTATTTTGGAGGAAAAACACATGGAACAGTTAATGGAGATCCTGAGTGAACTCAGACCTGATGTTGATTTTGAAAATGAGAAGTCACTTGTTACCGGAGGCATACTCGATTCTTTCGATATCATCTCTCTGGTAGGCATGCTCAACGATGAATACGACATCACGATCAGACCGGCCAACCTTGTACCGGATAATTTTGATTCCGCTGAGGCTATGCTGGAGCTGATCGAGACGCTGCAGGACGAGGAATAGAGGTTTTATGAACAACACATTGATTAAGACATTCGCAGAGGTCTCTTCCCCTGCTTATGTTTTTGATGAAGAAGGATTCATTGCAAGGATGCAGCTTGTGAAGGAAGCGTTCGGCGATACGATCGACATCTGCTACTCCATCAAAGCGAATCCGTTCCTGCTCGCAGTCCTTCCTGACGGGTTTTCAAATATCGAAGTATGCAGCCCGGGCGAGCTCGAGATATGCAAGGCATTCAGGATCGATCCCGCAAGGATCATCTTTTCGGGTGTCAACAAGTCTGCAGAAGAGGTCGGGCGCGCGCTTGACTACGGCGTGACTCTCCTCACAGCCGAAAGCTACAGTCATCTTGACAGCATCAGCAGCGAAGCCTCGAAGAGAGGGCTCACAGTCGACGTTCTCGTACGCCTTTCCTGCGAGAGCCAGTTCGGTATGGACAAGGCGGATGTTTTCAAAGTGATCGCTGACAGAGCATCATACGCCGGGATCCGCATCGTCGGCATCCACTACTTCACCGGTACACAGAAGACAAGACCTAAAGAGATCATCAAAGAGATGTCCAGGCTCGGCAAGATCCTTGACAGACTCGAGGAGGAGCTCGGATATGTCCCTGAGAGGATCGAGTACGGAACAGGTCTTGCGGTGGACTATTTCACATCCGAGGCCGACGACAAGGAAGCCGCAAGGCTCGGCGAGATCGCAGAGTCCATCAGAGAGCTCTCCGCGAGAGTACATGTAACCGTTGAGATGGGAAGATTCTTCGCGGCACCGTGCGGATATTATGTCACAGGAGTCGTGGACGCGAAGACCAACGATGGCCTCAACTACGCTATCGTCGACGGCGGACTGCATCAGCTCAAGTACGACGGACAGATCCAGGGCATGCAGATACCTGTTATCACACATCTTAAGAGTACTGATGACGGCTTTACTGTCTGCAGCGCAGCCGGCAGCGAAGTTCAGGCAGAAGATAAATGGACACTCTGCGGCAGTCTGTGTACTACAGCGGATGTCATAGCGCGCAACGCCGCGCTGCCGGGTCTTGCGATCGGAGACAGGCTCGTATTCCACAGAACAGGCGCGTATTCGCTGTATGAGGGATTCTCTCTCTTCCTGTCAAGAGATCTCCCGAGTATTTGCGTTCTTGACAAGGCAGGCACGCTGCACCTCATGAGGAGCAGGATCGAGACCGCCCAGTTCAATCAACCGGAGGATATCACTGCATGGCTCTGACATCACTGCCATTCGCTTTATTTGCAATCATCACAGGGGTCGTCTATTTTGTGTACCCGAAAAAAGAGCACCGGTGGGTCATACTGCTGATCGCCAGCTGCTTTTTTTATCTGTACAACAGCTTCAGATACGCGGTATTTATCCTCGTAACGATACTGTCGGTCTACTTCGCGTCCGTGAAGATGGATGACATATCCGCCGAGACTCGCAAGACGGTCAAAGAGAAGAAATCCGAGTGGACGAGGGAAGAGAAGAAAGCTTTCAAAGAGGCTTCCGGCAGAAAACGCAGGAGAATCATGGCGCTGGCTCTTATCCTGAACTTCGGGATACTCTTCCTGCTCAAATATTTCAACTTCTTCTCAGGAAGCATCGCCTCCATCCTCGGCGCTTCTCCGGAAAGCGCGCCGCAGATCAGGCTGCTGCTCCCTCTCGGCATCTCTTTCTATACGTTCATTGCGACCGGCTACCTGATAGACGTATACAGGGAGACTGTCACGCCTGAGCGGAATATATTCAGATTCGCTCTGTTCGTGTCATTCTTCCCTCAGATCATCCAGGGACCGATCAGCCAGTATAACAAGCTGCACGATCAGCTGATCGAACCTCACAGCTTTGAGTGGACCAATTTCAAGCAGGGTATCATGAATATCACATGGGGGCTCTTCAAGAAGCTGGTCACCGCTGACTGCGCGTGGAAAGCCATCAAGGCTTACTATGCTAACGGCGGCATCAACGGCTCGGAAGGCTTCAGCGGATACGGCGGGACCATGGTGCTCTTCATCACGCTGCTCTACGCGCTGCAGCTGTATACCGACTTCTCCGGGGGTATCGATATCTCCAGAGGCATCTGCCGCGTGATAGGGATCGACCTCGAGGTCAACTTCCGCCAGCCGTATTTCTCCAGATCCATCAGCGAATACTGGAGAAGATGGCATATCTCTCTCGGCGCGTGGATGAAAAACTATGTCTTCTATCCGATCGCTATGTCCGAACTGTCAAATCGCGTGAGCAAGGCGATCGCTGCTTCATCGTTCGGCAAGACTGCCGCGGGAAAGCATCTGTCCAAAGTCTTCATGACTGCGGTAGCTTCGTTCATCGTATTCCTCTTCGTAGGTATATGGCACGGTGCCAACAGCAAATACATTGCATTCGGTGTATGGAACGGTCTGATCATCATGCTCTCAGCTATGCTCGGCCCTGTATACGCCGGTTCGCGCAATGCTCTGCATATCAACGAGGACGCCGCGTGGTGGAAGCTCTTCCAGATGCTGCGTACTTTCATCATCGTGCTCGTCGGTTATGTATTCGACATAGCGGATAATTTCACCAATGCTATGCAGATGATGTTCCTGACAGTCACGGATCAGAATCCGGGCGTTTTCCTCGAGCAGCTGCCTACACTCGGCATGCGCAAAGTGGAATACCTGGCGATCATGTGCAGTTCCATGCTGCTCCTGTATATCAGCATTCGCCTTGAACAGACTAAGATCGATACCCCTGCTGAGCTGCTCGAAAAACGCTGCGGCCTGATCCAGTGGATCTGTCTGTTCGGCCTGATCATGATCATACTGCTGATAGGCGCTTACGGACCTGCCTATGATCCTGCAGAGTTCGTCTACATGCAGTTCTAGAAAGATATACAGTCCTTTTCAGAGAGGTAATATATAGATGCCTGAGAATTCAGACAAGAAAAAGTTAACAATAAGAAGAGTGATCGCGACAGTCACGATGGTGCTGGCGCTTGCGGGCTCATTGGTATTCATGGAACTCTTCCTCTGCATACCTGACTCGCAGGCACTCGATCAGAACCGCGTGCTTATGCTGCACAAAGAGCCGGCGAACACCATCGATGTGCTGCTTATCGGTTCGAGCGCGACATACTCCGGATTCTCTTCGGCTTACGCGTATGAGAAGTTCGGTTTTACCTCATGGCCTTACGCGATAGGCGGCGGCACCTGCACGATGTGGAAGCCTGCTCTGCAGGATACTCTGCGCACACAGAGGCCTAAGCTCGTTGTCGTTGACGTTTTCGGCGGCGGCTATGAACGCGACATGATCGCGACAAGGAGCAGCCAGCTGTATCTGATCATGAACTCTATGCCACTTTCAGCTGACAAGGTCCGTCTGGCGAAAGAGATCAACCGTAACGTCGACAACGTAAGCGTCGCCAGTATGGTTTTTCCTTTCATCAAGTGCCACAGCCGTGTTCCGATCAATATGCTCCGTCTGAAAGAGAGGCTTGAAGTTGAGAGATTCGGTCCGTCCCCTCTCAAAGGAGTGGAAACGCGCACCCGCACCCGCAATCTGGCGCCGGTCGACGCTGTCAGCTTCACGGAAGAATCCACGCCTCTTGATGAAGAGACCGAAAGAGTTGTCCGTGAATTCATGGAGTACTGCAAGAGCGAGGATCTCAGCGTCCTCTTCGTCAAGTATCCTACGGTACTGACACAGCAGGACCCGGATGAGCTGCTGGTCAATCTCAAGGCCAACCGCATCTGCGAGATCGCGGAAGAGTACGGTTATCCTTCACTCAACATGCAGAAGAGTTTTCACGAGATAGGGCTGAAAGAGCGCGAAGATTACTATAATCACGGACACACCAATGTCCGCGGGCAGAAGAAAGTTACCGAATTCCTCGGCAGCTACATTCAGAACACAATGCATGTAGGGCCTACTGAGCTTGATGATTCTGTCAGAGCCGAGTGGGACGAGAGCATCGATTACTACAACGCGCTTGCGGAGCTTACAGAAGAGCTGATCCGTCAGGGAAAATCCGAATCCATAGGAGAATCCCCGGCTCTCGCTTCTGATCTGAAGCGCATCATTGACGGAGAAGATGTCAAAACAATCGCTGATAAATACAATTGATATACATACCCGGTTAGCAACGATAAGATAAGGAGGAGGGTAAACATGGCTGGATGGAAAAATCTTGACACTTTAGAGGCATACAGAGCGCTTGCCGCATCTGAACACCGCGTTGACCTGAGAGAAGTCCTGGCAGGCGAAGCAGGAGCTGAGCGCGTTAAGAAGTACTGTGTTCCGATGGCTTGCGGCCTTGCGTACAACTACGCTTCAAAGCAGGTGGATGAGGAGATCCTCGGAATGCTTGCAGCACTTGCTGAAGAATCCGAACTTGCAGGCAAATTCGAAGAACTCTATAACGGAGCGATGATCAACACAGGTGAGAAGAGGCTGGTACTCCATCATCTGACACGCGGACAGCTCGGCGATCCTGTTGTAAGTGACGGCGTGGATAAGAGAGCGTTTTATACCGGCGAGCAGGCGAAGATAGCTGAATTTGCCGCCAAAGTTCACGCAGGCGAGATCTGCAACGCTGCAGGCGAGAAGTTTACTACCGTTGTCCAGATCGGTATCGGCGGAAGCGACCTCGGCCCAAGAGCTATGTATATCGCTCTTGAGAACTGGGCGCGCGCTAATGACTGTCTCCTCATGGACGCGAAATTCATCAGCAATGTCGATCCTGATGACGCTGTCAGCGTACTGAATACAATCGACGTAGCGCATACACTCTTTATCCTTGTATCCAAATCAGGAACCACTCTTGAGACCCTGACCAATGAGGCATTCGTCAAGAACGCACTCACAGAAGCAGGACTCGATCCTTCCTGTCACATGATCGCTGTAACAAGTGAGACTTCTCCTCTGGCTTCCAGCAGCGATTATCTCGCAGCGTTCTTCATGGACGACTATATCGGCGGCAGATATTCTTCGACATCGGCGGTAGGCGGAGCGGTTCTGTCCCTGGCATTCGGATCAGATGTCTTTGACCGTTTCCTCTGCGGCGCTGCTGAGGCAGACAAGCTTGCTGCTCTTGCTGACCCGATGAAGAACCCTGCTATGCTCGACGCTCTGATCGGCGTATATGAGCGCAACATTCTCGGATATGAGAGCACAGCAGTGCTGCCATACGCTCAGGCACTTGCAAGATTCCCTGCTCATCTGCAGCAGGCAGACATGGAGTCGAACGGCAAGTCTGTCAACCGTTTTGGCGAACCGGTAGACTATAAGACCGGCCCGGTGCTCTTCGGTGAACCGGGAACCAACGGCCAGCACTCTTTCTATCAGCTGCTCCACCAGGGCAAGGATATCGTTCCTCTGCAGTTCATCGGCTTCAGAGAAAACCAGACCGGCATAGACGTCGATATCCAGGGCAGCACGAGCCAGAAGAAGCTCGGCGCCAATGTTGCCGCCCAGATCGTCGCGTTCGCGTGCGGCAAGGAAGACGACAACCTGAACAAGAATTTTGACGGAGGCAGACCTTCGAGCATCATTATCGGCGATCAGCTGACACCGGAGTCCCTCGGATCGCTGCTCGCGCATTTCGAGAACAAGATCATGTTCCAGGGCTTCCTCTGGAATCTGAACAGCTTCGACCAGGAAGGCGTACAGCTCGGCAAAGTCCTTGCCAAGAGAGTCCTCGCTCACGAGACAGACGGAGCTCTCAGAGAATACGCTGATATGCTCGGGATCTAGCGCCTGTTTACATAGCTATCCGGAAATTCAAAAGACTGCCGCACAATGATATGCTCCCTTTATGAGAGACAGTGAAAAAGAAAATCATTGTTAATCATGAAGGGAGTTTTAATATGCCGGTAAAGACAAAATTGGACGCAGCCGAAAAAATACGAATAGCTAGACTGTGTCTCTCAGGGAAGTTAAGTCAAAGAGCTGCCTCCAGACAAGCTGGTGTAAGTCATGCAACTGTCCAAAGCTGGGTAAATACTTTTAAGTATCAGGGAGAACTTGGATTTATAGAGCGGAAGAACAATCAGGTATATCCTCCAGAACTGAAGTTATCTGCAGTAACCGATTATCTTAATGGAAAGGGATCGCAGCAGTCGATCGCTCAACGGCGAGGACGTGATCGCCTACGGCCGCCAGTTTGTCGGAAATCCTTATGTCTGGGGTGGGAACTCTCTTACGAACGGCTGCGACTGCAGCGGTTTCATAGTG
>JAFRLN010000084.1 GCA_017431175.1 Mogibacterium sp. | reverse complement strand
TGAATTGATCTCTGTGAGATTAGCCGGAAGAGCACCGCCTCTGATAAGAGCGGAGAGACCGGAAGCTTCCGTTTCAGAGAATCCTCCGGGCCTGGTGATCTCACATGATCTTGAATTGATCTTCTCGTGAACTGTCGGAGCTGAGATCACTTCATCGTCCAGGCAGATAACGATTGCTCTGCTGTCGACAGTGTTTCCTGCCTCATCCGTCATTGTAGGAGTCACTTCTCCTGTTACAGCTTTACCTGTCGCGTCTGCAAAGAGATTGCTTCCGTCATTGGTAAAGTCAATTGTGATCTTATAACCTCCGTTAGTGGTGTCTGTGGCTATCTGTGAATCGCTGATACCTTCACCTGTGAGAGCGAGTGTGCCGTCAGCAAGGAAGAACTGAAGCTGAGCTGTCCTGCCGATCTGCTCGATCGCTTCTTCAGCGTTCTCAACACCAGGCATCTCAACTCTGATTCTGTTGGTTCCTTCGATGGAGACCTGAGCTTCACTGATACCCATTGCATTGACTCTGTTCTCGAGTACGCTCTTGGTCTGGTTCATGATCTGCTGAAGATCAGTTCCTGTTTCCTTGGAATCAGCTTCGAGGAGGACGTAGACACCGCCGTTGATGTCCAGACCATACTTGAGCTCTTTGCCGAGATTTCCTACTTTGTCACCGATTCCTAAGAATGAGATGCACCAAGAAGCGATCAGTATGATGATCACGAGAACTGCAAATACTTTCTTTTTTCCTGTTTTCATTTCCGCGTAATAACCTTTCAATGTAGATTGTCTGAATGACGAAAAATGACATAGTATGTCATTAAAACAATAATTCAATCTATTTTACTCGATTGCAATTGAAATTTCAACAAAAAAGCACCTCCCTCGGGAGGTGCCTGATGTATTAATTTCTATACTGTAATATCAGCTGTATTACTCAGTTTCAGCAGTCTCTTCCGGAGCGTCTGACTTCTTGGTGAGCTTCTTAGGAGTGACCTTCTTGTCTCTGTCCGGTTTCTTCTCTTCTTCTGGCTCAGCCTTCGGAGAATCCTTCTTAGCCGCGTCTCTTGCAGCATCGCTTCTCGTTACGCTTGAGATAGCGGTCTTGAGAAACTCGATCTTATTCTTGGAAGTTCCGGTCTCGATAACTACTGTCTTCTCAGAGATCTTGGTGATCTTTCCGACGACTCCTCCGATGGTGACAACTTCGTCCCCTACCTGAAGAGCAGCTCTCATCTCTCTGTCTTCCTTGTCTTTCTTCCTCTGAGGTCTGATCATCATGAAATAGATCATGGCGATGAATACGACCAGTAACATAATGTTAGCTATGGATGACTGCATAATACCCTCCTTGTTTTAATGCCTTATGCATTATGACTTATGTAATTGGTACCGGTGGTGGGGCTCGAACCCACATGATGTTGCCATCACCGGATTTTGAATCCGGCGCGTCTGACAATTCCGCCACATACACACGTCAATTATGTATTATAGAGATATGATTCTGAAAAATCAAGCAGAAATTCAGAAAATATTGTATTGAATTTAATGCCGGGAGTGACCGCTTTGTTTAAGCAAGTCACTCCCATTGAATCATACTTAGTCAGGATCAGTCTTCTGTGTTCAGAAGCTCCTGATCGATCGGATAACGGCCGAAGATCCTTGCGGCATCCATAAGAGCCTGCAGATTTTCTGCCGGTGTATCCATAGGTGTCTGACATCCGGAAGTCAGTGTAAATCCATTAGGAGAATCCCATGCCTTGCGGATGCATTCCCTGCCTGATCTGAGGACATCCTGAGGCGTACCGAGTCTGATGACGTCTACAGGAGGTATATTGCCCTGAATAGCCATATGAGGTCCGAGAACCTGCTTTGCCTCCTCAAGATCTTCGATGTTATCAAGACCAAAGCAGCCTATCCCTGTTTCATTGAGGGTCTCCCACAGCTTTCGGGATCCGCCGCATATATGAAGACCGCATCCGCCCCCGTTCTTCTTGATGAAATCAACATTGTGCTGGAAGTACGGAAGAGAGAATTCTTTATACTGCTTGACTCTAAGGAGTGATGTTGTACTTACAGGATCGGCGAAGCCTACACCTACGCCCATTTCGAGCATACGCGCGATATATCTCTCGTTGTTCTCTGTGATGACTTCCATCAGCTGCTTGACCTTGTCAGGCTTTTTCACCATCCCGATCAGAAGGTTTTCTGTACCTACGACCATCGCGGCTATCGTCAGCGGTCCGGTCACTGTACCGCTGACAGGGACCTTGTCTCCGAGACTCTTCTTGACAAGTCTGAGTCCTTCAAGGATGATAGGCAGTCTTCCGTCTTTGTCAACATCGACAAGCTTAGCCTTATCTACCTCGTCAAGACTTGCAAGAGCTGGCTTCTCAAGCTGAGCTATGTTGTGATCAAAATACTTGATCTGTGATCCCATTGCCTCGGCCATACCGCGGAGTGTAGTTGACAGTCCGGCTCCGTCTGAGTGGAACGTCTCATATATGTACTCTTCGAGCTCGAGCATTTTCTGTGAAGAAAAGTAATAGTCTCTGACCTTGAGACCGATCATAGGAGCAAGTGTCTCCCCGGTGTCAATGCAGCACATGATACGGTCGACTTCCTTACCTTCACTGAGAAGTCTGTCTCTTTCGAGAGCGGTCAGTTCATCTTTCGGAATTTCCAGTCCGTGTCCGTATTGTTCGATTATACCCATTTTCAGGAACCTCTCTGTCAGGTCAACAATTCCGGACCTTATATAAGATCCGGAATTGCATAGTGATAACAGTGTTCGTTCAGATTATTCGTTAACGACTTTATCCTCTTCCCAGTTCCACTTTCCCTTGAGAGTGATCTTCTCATACCAAGGAACAAAGTATGACAGGATAGCGAATATTGCGAGCAGGAAGAGATACCAGTTGTTAGGGATGATGTCCAGAGGGCTGACTCTTCCTTCACACATGCTTACTACTACGAGGAACTGAGCACCGTAAGGGATGAGTCCCTGCATGATACATGTGAACATGTCGAGGATGGAAGCAGTCTTGCGAGGGTCGATGTCATACTTCTCGCTGATCTCTCTGGCCATAGGTCCGTCAACGATAATAGCAACTGTGTTGTTAGCTGTAGCCATATCTGTGAGTGCTGCGAGAGCGGAGAGTCCAACCTGAGCGGACTTCTTGCCCTTGAATGTCTTGGACAGCTTCTCGATGAGCCAGTTCAGGCCACCGTAATGCTTTGCCATCTCAGCGATACCTCCGCAGAGCATTGACAGAAGGAATACTTCGATCATTCCCTGGAATCCGGCCCAGATGTTGCCGGCAAAATCCATGAATGTGATATCACCATATGCCATGCCGATGATTCCTGCTGCGAAGATTCCGATCGTCAGAACTGCGAATACGTTCATTCCGATAAGAGCGAGAATAAGTACGAGCAGATAAGGGATGACTTTGATGAATGAGAACGGCTCAACTGCCAGAGCCTGAGCTGTGTCAGGTCTGCCGAATATTATGAGCAGAACGATGGTAACTACAGCTGCAGGGAAAGAGATCCAGAAGTTTGTGCGGAACTTGTCCTTGAGCTCAACTTTCTGAGTTCTTGTTGCTGCGATAGTTGTATCTGAAATCATGGAGAGATTGTCTCCGAACATTGCTCCGGAAACAACGGCTGCCATAACGAGAGGCAGGCTGAGTCCGGCTTTGTCAACAACACCGAGAGCGATCGGAACGAGAGCGCCGATGGTTCCCATTGATGTTCCTGTAGCTGTTGCGAGGAATGCTGCTATAACGAAAAGTCCGGCTGTCAGCAGCGATGCAGGGATGATAGAAACTCCCATGTTGACTGTTGCGTCGACTCCGCCCATAGCGCCTGCTACTGCGGAAAAGGCTCCTGCGAGGAGGTAGATCATAAGCATAGCCATGACGTCCTCATTTGCAGCTCCTTTTGCGAAAATTGAGAAATTCTTGTTGATTCCTTCCTTGTAGTTCATAGCGAATGCTACAAGTACAGCAATAAACATTGCTACTACTGCAGGGAACTGGTAGAAAGCCATCTCTACGCCTTTGTTCTGCAGGATGATGCCTGCTCCAAGATAGATGACGATGAATACCGCAAAAGGTACAAGCGCCAGTCCGCTGCTTTTCTTCTGTGTTTCCATAAATAAACTCCTTATTAAATAACCTTAAACATTAAAAAAACATTATTAGTTTATATACTGAATTAATTGAAACAGCATATGGTAGTATACAGCAGCACGAATAAAAGTTGAATAATTATTTGTTACAAAAATAACTGGTTGTATTCGATATAACTATAATTATGAAACGGCACTATTGATCCTGTAATTATTTGTGAACAATCACAGAAAAGCAGAGCTCCAGATTGGAATTAAGATTCTGTTAATTCTGTGTTCATAATTATTTATCAGAATTAATCTTATAATTGCCTGATCCAAGCTTTGCGGGACCGCATTCCCTTACAGCATCCATGAACGCAAGCACATTCTCTACAGGCGCATCAACCGGAATATCACAGCCGGTGCTTACTATGTAACCATTAGGAGAGTCTGCGCAGTCGGCAATATTGCGAAGTACTTCTTCCCTTACTTCTTCAGGAGTTCCCAGCATCATTGTGTTGATCGGATCGACATTACCGATGATCGGAACAACCGATCCGGCGATCTCTTTGGCGCTGAGCAGAGGCACTTTGACATCTACGCTCAGCATATCGCACCCGGACTCAAGCATCGCTGCAGTTATCTTATTGGTATTTCCGCAAATATGATAGCCCATAGCTACTCCGTGCTTATGTATTGCAGGAGCAAGTTCTTTAGTATAAGGAAGCACAAGCTCTCTGTATGCTTTCTCACTGATAATATCTCCTGATGCCACAGGATCGCAGATGAAGATGTCTACTCCGCACTTCGCAAATTCCTCGCTGACAGCGATAAGCGCATCGGTAGAGAATCTCAGCAGTTTATGAACAAGCTCAGGTTTCTTCCTTGATGCTACCAACAGTTTAGTGATTGGGTAGATGCTTGCCGCTGCTGTGAGCGGACCTGTCAGGCTTGCGCTGGTCCCTACTGTATCACCCATCTGTTCAACGAGCATCTCGCATGCGGTAGCACACATGTCTATCCATGGATCATTTTTCCTGAGAACACATTCCGGGTCAAGGTTATCCACATCCCTGAGATCGTCAAGAACGTGCTTTACAACCGGAGGAGCGCAGTTCTCCGGGTCGCCCAGTACTGTTCCGCACGCCTGACCGATACCGTGAAGACCGTATTCTATCGAAAGACCGTCAAGTCCGAGAAGCTCATAGCATTGTTTCTGGACAATGACCTGATTCTCAGCAGAAAGTCTCTTGAATCTGTTCTTCTCCCCTATCAGCCTCGGCCCTACAGAATCTATCATAGGCATTGCCGGAAGCCGGTCTACTTCTTTTCCTTCAAAATACGCCTGCATGCGTTCATTCGATGTCATCTGGTCTTTTCTCTTCTTCATATTGTTTTCTCCTGAACTGTTCAGAATCAACAGGTGCTTCTCCTCCATACTCAAAATCTTCAGCGGTCACTTTCTCACCGGGCATCTTGACTATAATGTCTTCGTCCCAATCACAGGTGATAAGCTTTCTCAGAATAATGTTGCTGCCCTGCACCGTGCATTTTTCGAGATCAAGCAGCCGGGCACATTGACCTGCATATTCTTCAACAGGTCGCAGCTCATAGCACCCTGTATCGATAACAGTGACCTTAGTATAGGAATCGAACATGAGCTTCATCGCTTTGAGCCCCCGCTTCTCTCCATATCGTTCCTGTGCTCTTTCAAGCATTGAGAGCAGCGCGCCTTCATCCCTGGACCAGCCTTGAGTAAGATACATATTTCCTGCCTCCAGCAGATTGCGCCGGGATCGTTTGCCAATGCACAGCATTAAGTTGCAGCAGTCGTCAAATCCCGGCATAGCCAGTACTGCGTGATCGGTATGCCATCCGACCGCTCCGTTACCGCACAGTCCGTATGCGAGCATGATAAGATCAGCACCGTCCGCCTCCGCTTGGCGGATCGCATCCTGGATGACCCGGTTCAGTTTTTCCGGATCATTGTGATGACCCCTCTCCTGCCACCTTATTTCTACATCGCTGCATTCAAAACGATCGAAGACGTCATTGATCTCGTCTTCGATCATCGAACATGCTATTAAGACTTTGTGGCTGAAATGGTTTTTCATAAGCAGTGATCATATAAGCGGGTTATGCGAAACCTCAGTGAAAGATCGTGCGGAAGCTACAGCTTTATTTCACGGAACTTTCCATGCGCAAGTTTAACCCCTACGTTCTTGATACAGACCTGCCCGGCAATCTTAGCCTTGCCCTTCATCGACAGCATAGCCTGCATGAAGTCTATGCCCGGTTCAAGCTGATGGTCAATAAATTCAGCGTGCCCTGTATCGACCATGGCGTATGTGAACTTCGGACAGAGCAGAAAGATGCATGAATCATCAATAAGATCCGATACCTTGCGCAGGAAAGGATCGTAGAAGTCTTCAACGGCATTTGTAAGGAACTTTGGGCCGAGTATATCAAGAGAGCCTGCGGAATCAGAAAAAATAAAGATATCGACCCCGGCTTTCTTGCCCTCTTCGATGTATCTGAGGAGCTGTGTTCCAAGCTTCTCGAAGACCTCCTTCATCTTATCCCTGTCCTTACGGTATGCTTTGAATACGAGCCTCGGTTCCATCAGAGCGTTCAGTATAGTAAATGGCCCGGTTACCTCAAGACATACATTCTCGCCCTGCTGCTTAAGAGATCTGCAGGCATCAAGGACCTCAGCAATTCTGTTTCTGCTGAAATCGATATCTGGGAGTGCCAGAACCTCATCAGGCTTGGCGCATATAGGATCTTTGGCCCGGGGACCGGTATTGGCGTCGCCGTAATTCAGCACAGCACCCATTGACTCCGCCTCTACAGTTCTGCAGAAAGGAAGCAGAACAAAATCAGAAGCGTCATGTGCCTTGATCGCTTTCGCGAGGATCTGCATTGTCTCGCTGTGCATATAAGCGTCAGGAAATTCAAGACCGAGACCTGCCGTTGTTTCTGCGCTGATACCAACGGAATTAGAGTATGTACATTTGAATTCTCTTATATTTCCCATTTTGAACCTCAATTAATAAACGATAAATAATTATCATCAAGTATAGGTGCAGAACGATCAATACTTTTAAACGGGTCAGATATCAGGCAAAAGGATCCGGATCGATACTTCCGGACTGATTGTCTCTGAAACTGTCAAGCATCAGAGCTGTTATCTCTACTCTGCCTGTCCGGACCGCCTTGCCGAGATACTCTCTGAGAGCCTCATAACTGATCAGTCCCCTGCCAAGCATGTAACGGACTGCTTCAGTACTGCGTCTGTTGATGGCAAGGTCTAACAGTGATTTTCTCCTGCCGTCGAAAAACTCGTCGATCAGATCATTGCCGTCACCGGGCGCATGTTCTTCCATATATGTGAGCGCGGCAAGATACCTTGCGGACGGCGGAAGCAGACGGATCCGGGCGGGATCGATATATACTTTCGTAAGACTCCTGCAGCTTGAGAACGCTGTCCTTTCAACAACATCAAGCGAGTCAGGAATATGAATAGAATACAGTGCGTGGCATCCCTCAAACATATCCGTCCCGAGCGCAGTCATCCCTTCAGGCAGCGCAATATCCCGGATATTCCAGCATTTCTGGAACAAGCCCGCACCTATCCTTGTGACAGACGCCGGCAGCCTGATTTCTCTGAGCGAATAACAGTTCGCGAAGACATAGTTGCCTATTACTGAGACACTGTCCGGGATCTGCAGAGAAATAAGCCTGTCGCTGTCAGCAAAAGCCAGATCAGCCAGCTCCGTGATCTCTTCGGGAACATAGTACTTAGCTGTATCATTCCCGAATCGTATTAACTTATTTCCCTGCGTTACAGTTGCCATTTTATGTTAAAACCGCTATTCTGCGAATGTTTCTACTGTTCTGAGTACAGCCTGAACATTTCGGAGTTCTGACCCCATTCCCAGGCCGCATGCAGGTGAAATGATATCCGAACCATTGCTGTAGCATGCCCTTGTAAGCTTCTCTACTGTGCTCTCGTCCTGCATCTCTATCGCGAATGTGCTGACGTTGCCCATGATGGCTTTGCCCGGAAGGTTGTTCCTTGCTTCGCGCAGAGATACGACTGCGTCAAAGCTGAAGGCGTCACTGTTGATCTTAGCCACCTTGTCATATACAGATTTCATCTGACCGCATATATGCACAATGATCTTAGCTCCGGCAGCTCTGACCGCGTCTACAACCTGATTGATGTATGTGACTGCGTATTCGTCAAAGAATTTCGGTCCGAGGATTTCTCCGGTCCCGCTTGGATCGGAAAGCGCAATAACATCAGCGCCCGCCTCTACTTCGGCAACAGCAAAGCGGATGATCTCATCAGTTACAAACTGCATATACTCATGCGCGAGCTCTCTCTTCTGCCTCAGCTGTTTGTAGTATCTGGTAGGCTCACATACTGAACTTGCTACACTTACAGGACCGACAACATTTCCGATGATCGGGTAATCGCTTGTTTCTGCTTTGAGGATCCTTATGGCATCAAGTGTAACCTTGGCTCTTCCGGATTCGAGATCCATAGGAGTGAGTTTTCCGTAATCCTCAACGGTGTCGATCGCGTAGCCTGTAACGTGTGGCTCAAAGAACTGTGTACCCATCGTACAGGCAGCGCCCAGTCCTTCCGCCTCAACGGTCATGCAGAACGGGACTCCGTAATTCTCAAAACACTTCTCATCTACTATAGCTTTTGCCAGATCGGCCATCATTCTGGCATCTGTATGAGCTTCCGGCAGATATACCCCGCATACATCCTGCAGAGATTTTGTTACCATATTCATCATTCCTCCCGGGCAGATGCAGGCAGGTCTGTCGACCTTCTTCCCGGAAAGGATCTTGATAAGTCTTTCGTTAGCTGTAATCATATCGTTAACTCCATTATTTGAATGTCGGGAAAATCAGGCATTCGGACAGCAGTCTCTCGTAGTTATCGGTGGCTCCGAGCTCGAGATAGTCCATCTCATGCGCAAGCTTTTCCATTTCGCGTTTTACTTTTGCTGACATCAGCGCCATGTAAGCACCGGTCTTGGAAGTGTTTCCGACATATTTGATGCGGTCTTCCACTTCGAACGGCAGAATGCCGGTCCCGGTTATACTGGCGGCAGGAAGATGCGCTCCGAACTGTCCTGCAATCAGGACTTTGTCCAGATCATCCATTCCTATTCCGGCACGATTCATGAGCGCCATGAAGCCGGACAGGATAGCACCCTTGGCGAGCTGTACCTGGCGGATATCTCCCTGAGTGATATACAGAGGTTCTGATCCGCTGCCTCCGTCAGTCATCCTGAATGACCGCTTTCCTTCTTCATCGACTCGGATATATTTTGATCTGTAATCTGACTCATCGAACTTGTCTGCTTTGACAAACGCGCCAGTCTTGCGGACAATGCCTGTCCTCAGCAGTTCTTTTGTAACTGTAAGAATGCCGCTGCCGCAGATTCCGGCAGGTTCGCAGTCTCCTATGATCCCGAGCTCCACGCCGTCCTCTCCTATATGGATATCTTCTATAGCTCCTTCCGCAGCGCGCATACCGGAGCTGATATTCATACCCTCAAGCGCCGGACCCGCAGCACAGGAACAGGACATGAGTTTTCCGTGGCTGGCCAGCACGATCTCACCGTTGGTACCGATATCTATGAAAATCACATTGCCCGGTTCAGACTTCAGATCACATACATACGCGCCCGCGACAATATCCGCTCCAATATAAGCAGATACTGAAGGAAGGCAGTAAAGCCTTGCACCCGGGGCTGCAATCAGTCCTATCGAATCCGCGCGGACATCTTTCGCTCTGACGAATACCGGCGCAAACGGCGCTTTGCCGATCGGTCTCGCGTCCACGCCCATGAGCATGTGCATCATTGTGCAGTTGGCGCCCACAGAGAATTCATATATCTGATCCTGGCTGATCCCGTGTTTGCTGCATACGGAAGCGACCATCTTATTGATGGAACCGACGATGGCTTTCTGCAGTTTGTCCTTACCATCTTCAGGATGTTCGATCTCATAAGTGATCCTTGTAAGGACATCGAGGCCGAAGAATTTCTGAGCATTGATCTCTGACGCGTGGCCGAGTTCTTCGCCTGTATTCATATCTATAAGGGAGCAGACTACAGTAGTCGTTCCTATATCGACTGCTACGCCGTAAAGCGCGTCTGCTGTGCTGCCGGGTTCGAGAGCGATGACTCTGCTGCCATGGAGAACAGCGGTATACTCTCCCGGCATCATCTGATGCTCGTGAAGAGCTTCATACTCGAATCCTTCAGCACCTGTCTCTGCAAGGATCTGATCTTCAAACGGAGTCTGGTCTTCGAGCGTAGGCTTATGGATCGTAACAGGTCTTTTGATAATATCCTGATCAAAAGTGAAGTCAGGCATATATCCGGAAGCCAGCACATCATGCTTCTTCTCCTTCTGCATGAGCTCTATGGAGAGATCAGATGAAGGATAGACAAGACAGGCCAGTCTCACACCCTGTTCAGTCTCCTCTTTCAGTATACGGCGTTCAGTATCGCCGATCTCACCGGCATCCCCGGCTTTGATCCTTACTCTGCATTTGCCGCAGAGGCCTTTGCCTCCACACGCATTGTCAATAAAAAGTCCGGCATCGAGCATGATATTCATAAGGCTCCCGCCGGCAGTGTATTCGTATATTTTTCCTTCCGGTAAAACTGTTAGAAGCGGCATTATCAATTATCTCCTGAAATACTAAATTACGGGTCAGTCATTCTGTATGCATTTAATATACATAAATGACTGACCCACGTAAATATCACTGCTGAAACTATAGTATACTGACAGCCATTATCAGTCCGTTATACCGCAAAGCTTCTTGGCTACTTCAACTGCCTCGACTGCATTGCGCGAATATCCGTCAGCTCCGATATCTTCAGCGTACTTCATGGAGATAGGGCTTCCGCCTACCATGACTTTGACGCTGTCTCTGATTCCCTGATCCTTGAGCTTCTGAATGACTTCCTTCATTCCTGGCATTGTTGTCGTCATTAGCGTGGACATCATGATAAGGTCCGCGTCTACTTCTTTTGCCTTCTCAACAAAACTGTCGAGAGGAACATCTCTGCCGAGGTCATACATCTCGAAGCCTGCAGTTTCCATCATGATCTTGACCAGGTTCTTGCCGATGTCGTGAGTGTCACCCTCAACTACGCCGATAACCGCTTTCTTCTGCTCTCCCATACTTGCGTCTTCCGGAAGATGCGGACGAAGAACGTCAAGACCGGCATACATAGCGTCAGAGCAGAGAAGCAGGTCTGTGACGAAATACTCCTCCTGATCATACATGTCGCTCGCGCGGTTCATTCCGTCTACGAGACCGTGAAGAATGCCGTCAAGAGGATCATAGCCTGCTTCGATATACTCTTCACAGACATCAGAGATCTCCTCATCCTCCATCTCAAAAACATAGTCGGACATCTTCTGCAGTAATTCTTCTTTGCTTGCCATTGCTGTATTATCTCCTTTTACTGGTTTATTATCGTGCTGTCACTCTTTGGTATTCACAGCTTCGTTAAGTGCTTCTTCTGCTATGCCGAGCGGAAGCATACCCTTGCGTGCTCCTCTTCCGTACTTGCATGCAGCATAGATGAAAGCATCGAAATTCTCTCTAGGTGTACCGATCGGTACCTGACATCCTGTTCCGAGGGTGTATCCGTTATCAGCTTCAGAGCCTTTGATAATGCACTGCTTGCATGTCTCGATGACATCATCTATCGAACCGTTAAGCATTACATCGACCGGAGCGACATTGCCGACCAGCCCGAAAACAGGACCCATCTTGTCTCTTGCCGCAGACAGGTCTTCCATGTTATCTACACTGAAGCTGGCGACTTTGAGCCTGAGCATATCATCCCACAGAGGAGATGTCTTGCCGCAGATATGTATTCCAGGCTTCCTACCGAGTGTCTGTGTAAGACCCTCGATCAGATATTCAAGATAAGGCTCTGAGAATTTTTTGTAGTTCCTCTTGCCGAGAATGTCCGCGCAGCTGATAGGATCACAGATCGTACATCCGCCGCCGCCAAACTCATCAGCAAACATTTCAGCATAGGCAACTGTATAGTCCACGGTCCACTTCAGCAGATCATTCAGCTTATCCGGATGTCTTACAGTATCCCTGAGGATCATTTCTACCGGCCTGATCAATGAAGCATTCGTAAATGGTCCGGCTACCGGCATAGCGATACCCATTTCAGGGAAAGCTGCCTTAAGGTCGATACCTCTCTGAAGGACGGAAAGGAATACCGGATTCTTCTTCGGATTGTCTTTCATCAGTTCAGGAAGCATTGACCAGTCTGTGAGGACCGGCTTGATCACTCTGTCGATACCTACTTCCGGGAAATATATTTCAGATCCTACAGCCTGCGCCATCGTCCTCAGTCTGAGTCCGGATGCAAGGCCTACGATATTGAATTCTTCTTTTCTTCTTCTGATAACATCAATGTGTACCTTGACATCGTTTCTCCACTGAGCAGTAGTATATCCGAAAATGTTAGCCATAGCTTCCTCGTTGCTCTGGATCGAGAACGGGATATGGTCTACTTCTTCACCTGCCGCGTATTTCTGCGCACGCTCACCCTGAGACATAGTCTCTGGGTATTTTTCCATTTCACGTTTAAGTTCTTCGTATGTCATGATATCCCCTTTGAAACCGTGCAATATCCTACAAAATCAATTATAGCCGAGCACTTATTTTTTAATTATTGGATTAACCAATACAAAAACCCGCCGGTATTCAATAAAACAATAGGGGCGGGATGTTTGCTGTAAAGATGATGATATATGGCAGAGTATTACAGCTCCAGATCTTCTATCTCTTTTTCTATCTCAATATCTCTCTCGTTGAACAGAAGCGATTTGTTGTGTCTGAAATACGCTTCGCTTCCGTATGTGCTTATGAAACTTACGCTGTCAGGGTCGGCTGTCATCTCAGTCAGTATGAGCAGCATCTCCTTTCCGTCGCCCCAGCACTCTTCTGCAACATGAAACAGATTGTCGATCCTGGCGCGGACAGCGGCAGCATGTTCATCGTGACGACTTACCCTTTCTGAATAATCATCGCGTACTGTTTCGTATGTATCTTCATAGGACTGACGGTCTGAGACCTTATCTGAGATATCATGCAGTACACCTGCGGTCTTCAGAAGTCTGTCACCCTCCTCTCGGGTAAGTGATCTTGCTCTCATACCGGCAGATCTTCCCTTCTCGATACGATCTATGATCTCATCGAGAGACTGCTTAGGCGGAAGACTTCCGTCGGCATGTCTGTACTGCTTCAGACATGAGCGCACAGACTCAAGGACTCTTCTCTCCTCCATGCATCCTTTGATATCTGAATCAACACTGCCGAGCAGAAGGCCGATAAGAGTGTATACCTCATCGAATCCGGCGCCTGCAATACGGTCTTTCATCTCTTCAGACAGATGCCCTGAAAGCATCTCCTCAATAGGATATTCTGTGCGGTATTTGTGGTACAGATCCAGGTAGACGGAGAATTCTCTGGCTGTCCGTTCATTCTGAAGATACTGAACGATCAGATCCTCATCTGTCTCTATTCCGTTCTTCTCATACAGGAGGAGCATTTTGCTGAGATCCTCCCATCCTCTCGGAGTCACAATAGTTTTGCCGGAAACTGTAGTTTCAACGGAATAGAAGCGGTCTCGTCTGCTTCTGAGAAAACTCATGACTGCCGGATGTATACCTGCCTGCACTGCGTACTGCTTCCATGCCTCATAATCGGGTTCAACACAGATCTTCTTGAGTCTGTCAAGAGTAACTACATCGAATTCACGCGCTGACTCATTGTATTCCGGAGGATTGCCGGCTGTAACGATTATCCAGCCTTCCGGGATACGGTGACCACCGAACACTTTATACTGCAGAAACTGGAGCATCAGAGGAGAAAGTGTCTCAGATACACAGTTTATCTCATCGAGGAAGAGTATCCCCTCTTTTACTCCTGTATCCTCCATGAGTTCGTATACAGACGCTATGATCTCACTCATCGTGTATTCGGTAACGTCATATTCTCTGCCGCCGAAATTTCTGCGTGAGATGAAAGGCAGTCCTATTGCGCTCTGACGCGTATGATGAGTCATTGAATACGAGATCAGACCTATACCCAGTTCAGAAGATATCTGTTCCATGACAGCGGTCTTGCCTATTCCCGGAGGGCCTATAAGGAGCAGCGGTCTCTGCTTCTCGACCGGAATAACGTAATTACCGAGCTCATCTCTTGTCAGATATGCTCTGACCGCTCCTTTGACTTGTTCCTTGGCTTTGCTGATGTTCATATGATCACTCCTGTATATCTTCTGTTCTGAGCACAATCTTCATCGCCCACGCAGGGACCTCCGGTATGCTGTATCCATCATCTACGAATATGAACGCAGTTCTGTACTCCGGCATTTTATCGGGATAGATACCGAGACCATCGGTAAAATAGATAAGACCTCTCAGGTCAGAAAAATGACCTTGTGAGATGAGATCGTCCACATATCTGAAAACCGGTCTGAAGTCAGTGCCGCCGAGGCCGCGGATCTCCATTTCAGAGAGGTATCTGTCCATATCTTCTGTCGATGTTATCACAGTGTCGGACTGGATCTCAGAATCACACTGTATGATATGTATATTGACACCGGAAGCAAACGAATCGCGTTCTTTCAGGATATTATAAGTCTTGAGGATGAAAGTCTGCACTTTATCGCCGGCGACTGATCCTGATGTGTCCACAGCGATGACAAAATCGTGTATCTTTGAGCTGTCACGGTATTCAAGTGGCTCTATCAGAGGCATACGCCCATACATCGACAGTCCGTATGTGTAGTAAATATAATCGAACTCATCATCAGAGACCTTCATATCCTCATGAGAAGCGGCAAATCTCTTAAGAAACTCTGAATAGTCGTATTTCTCTCGGTTGACTGAGCGGAGATTCTGGATCATGGAGGAAGACTCGCGTCCCCGGACCCTTGCATACAGCTCTATCTCCATCTGGACATGTTCAGCGATCTCCTTCCAGTCAGATATCACCTCATCATCAGGAAGTTCCATCACGCTGTATGTTTTGCTCTCGTGGCTGACATCATTGCCGGCTGCATCTTCTCTGTACCACACAGAATGATCGTCAGCCAGAAAGAGAGACTGCCATTCCGCTATCGTTTCGTCACTTATTTCCGGCTGCTTTCCCCTGTTTCCCCCGGGTGCCGGACCCGCATAAGCAGATCTGAGGCAGGAGTATATCTTTTCTGCTGTAAGAAATCCTGTTTTGCGTCTGAGCTGACGTGTGATGTATTCCTGACGGCTGCTCTTATCTGTACCGGTACAGGTCAGGCCCAGCTCATTGATAACAGATTCAGCTGCGATATCACATGAAAGATCCCAAAGTTTTCTGTCGATAGTCCTGCCTGTGAAAGGATGATGGAATACACAGTGCAGAACCGTGTGAAGGTATGTCCTTGTCAGCTGTTCTTTGGACTGTGTATAAGTCTTCAGTACGAAAACAGGATCATACAGAAAGTTGCTGCCGTCCGAAGAAACAGTCCCATCATAAACCGCCCTGCCCGGAAAAGTCAGAGCTGTGTCGAGATAACGCAGATTGACGAGGAGTCTGTTTCTTGCGCTGTCCAGCACTTCATTGGCGAGTTCTGTGATGCGTTTTTCGTCAGCCAAGGTTCGTCCTCTTATTCAAGCAGTTCTTTTATCTTTCCGGTTATCTCTGCTGCTTTCCTGTGATCTTCTCCACTCGCAGTCACACCGATAACGATAGAATCTTTTTTGATGATGCCCGGAAAATAGAAGTCGCACAGTGTCATATCGCTCGCAACATTGACAGTAAGATGTCTTCTGCGGCACATTCCCGCTATGCGTATATCTGTTCCCTGATGCCCGGTGTTGATCATGACGATATCCATTCCGTCGAGATCTGTCTCATCGAATCTCTTTCTCAGGTATGTAATATAGCCTGCGTTAGCCAGCTTGGTGATCTCAGGCTCGGCCTCAGGTGACACTACCGTGATGGAGCCGGCAAATTCATACATGCTGATGATTCTGCGCAAAGCGATCCTTCCCCCGCCGATGAAGAGAACATTCTTTTCGGACATATCGACAAACATTGGAAAATACAGACCCATAGAGCCTCCTTTATTCGTAATAACGTTTTTTCACAAAATGATTGAGGATCCCGCCGGCAATGATAATCGCAAACGCGATATATATCACTTTCATAGCGGCTTCCTGCGTATCTGTTATAGTCCCACCGTCTTCATCCAGTTCGATCATGAGGCTGTCTTCAGGGAGACTTGACGCAAGAAAAACGATATCACGATCATACCATTTCTGTTTCTTCTTGCTGTATGCGGCGCATGGAATTTCTTTGTTCAGCGCCGGGGCCTCGAGTGTGAAGCGGCTGAAGCCGGTAGACTCATCACCCTTGATCCATTCTGACCGGTCTGCAGCTGCGGCTTCGTCAGCGGTACCCGGAAATACATATGCGTAACTG
Source organism: Mogibacterium sp. (assembly GCA_017431175.1). Classification (GTDB taxonomy): domain Bacteria; phylum Bacillota; class Clostridia; order Peptostreptococcales; family Anaerovoracaceae; genus Crickella. The sequence continues at coordinate 40,432 of JAFRLN010000084.1, read as the reverse complement.
GTACTCGAGATCGTAATGACAGCTTCCAGCCTCCCCCGGCTGTTAGTGAGTTCGGCATCTGTGATCCGGAAGAACTGTGAACTTGTGACAGCTTCAACAGAATATGTGCCTTCGTTGAAATCTTCGGGATAAACAGGCGTCATTCCATAGATAAGTGTTCCATCCTGTTTACTGCGGTCACGCTGCGAGCTTTTACCTTCTGAAGCAGAACCGGAGTCATCTTCAGTACCGATCCCTCGCTCTGAATCCTTGATAACTTTAGGCTCAGCAAAAACAATGCTGAAAGACAGCATGATCAATATTACAGTTATTAAGAAACGAGTGATTGAATGGGTTTTCATTTTTTTCTCACGGCTGTACTACAGGTTTTTCTTGCGGTATACGAAGAATACGGAAATGGCTCCGAGTATCATCAGATACGCCAGCAGAATGACGATCCCCATCAGCTCCGGGGTCTCTCCGAAAGAGATACTGCGGATCATACCGCTCGCCTGAGACAGCGGCATGATCTCGATCAGCTGCCTGAAACCGTCGGGCATTTCTTCCGTAGAGAAGAAAGTATTACACAGGAAAGACATCGGCATGATTATGTAGGTATTGAACCTCGGGGCATCGGAATACGTTTTGGCCAGAAATGACAGTACAAGCGCCAGGGTCGCGAAAACCATACCGTTCAGGATCATGATCACTACAGAAAGCCAGCTGAATATCAGCCCGTGCCTCACGGGGATCGTAAGAATAAGGATCACTGCGGCAGCGTACAGTCCGCGAAGGCTGCCTCCAAGCACCTGGCCGAGTATGAATTGCCACAGAGGTGTCGGAGAGACCATTACCTGGTCAAGCGCTTTCTCATACAGACGCTGTACACTCATGCTCTGGGCAATAGCTCCGAAGCTGCCTGTCATCGTGACCATAGCAACAAGTCCCGGTACGAGAAAAGTGATATAAGGCTGACCGTGTGAGGTCGTTCTTATGCCCAGACCGAAAATAATCAGGTACATCAAAGGAGAGATCATCGCGGCTACGGTGATCTTATAGAAGTCGCGTCTGAATTCGACCCATTTTTCCCAGAGTACAGTGATTATTCCCATACGGTCATCCTGTAAATGTGACAAAACGAAACGTCACGGATATTAAACAGTGAAATGCTGCCTGTCGTTAAGTGATCTTTCTTCCGGCGCATTCAACGAATACGTCCTCAAGAGTAGTCGTCCTGAGAGAAGCGTCAGTCCCTGCAGATTCTAGGTATCTGATAGCCTCTTCTCTCGAACTGAAATGTCTGCTTGTCAGAGTACCGTCACCGGTCTCATCGACAGTGAATCTGCCGAGCTCTTCTATAAGTGCAGATGGAGTATCGAGTTTCTGCAGTCTGCCTCGGTTGATCATAGCTACCCTGTCGCAGAGCGCTTCTGCCTCTTCAATATAATGAGTTGTGAGAAGAATAGTCATGTTCCGGTCGTTGACCTGCCTCAGCAGGTTCCACATCTGGCGCCTCGACAGAGCGTCCATGCCTGCGGTCGGTTCATCGAGAAGCAGTATCTCAGGCTCAGTAAGCAGAGCGCGGCAGATCATGAGTTTCCGTTTCATACCTCCTGAGAGATGTCTTACAGTTCGCCGGTGATATTCTGACAGACCGGCGAATTCCAGAAGCTGCGAAGATCTTCGCTTTATTTCTTTTTTCGGCAAATAATAAAGGCGCCCCTGATATTCCATGACTTCATCCATGGTCATATCCTGGCGCATCGAATATTCCTGAGTAATGACTGCAAGCTTACGCTTCTGCTCTGACGCGGCACGAGTCAGTCTTGTGCCGTCTATGAATATCTCACCTGAAGAAGGAAGAAGTACAGTAGACAGCATGCTGATCGTAGTCGTCTTACCGGCCCCGTTAGGTCCGAGCAGACCAAAAAACTCGCCGGTCTCTATTGTGAAAGAAAGACCGTCGACTGCGGTGAAGTCTCCGAATTTCTTAGTAAGGTCTCTAATCTCGATCATATGATATGAGTACCGGTATTATCTGACAGCATCATTATCTTTTGCGATCAGAAGCGTGAAATATCCCGAGTCATCAGGGATCTCATCAAGGGATCTGTATATCCTCTCACTATCCATCGTACAGTTCTCGACACCCTGAACATCCTTACCGGAATTCTCAAGCATCTTCTTGACCTCGGCCATATGACTTGCTGATTTCATCAGCACATAGCTGCCGGGCCAGTCAGGCATGGATTCTGTGTTATGAAGAGCAGGGATCACATGCAGGCTCTGATCCCATTCCGTGAGGGATGTTCCCAGGGCTGCAGCAGCGGCACAGAATGAAGGGATACCGTTTACCAGTTCAACATGATAGCCTTCATTCTCGAGTATATGCTGAATATAGCTGAATGTGCAGTAGATTGTCGAGTCTCCTAGGGTCAGATAGACAACATTTTTACCCTCATCAAGAATGCGCTCTATAGTATCTGCCGCTTTGCGGTGGCTTTCTTCAATGACATTCCTGTCTCGTACCATCGGCATTACAATCGGGATCAGATCCTTATCTGCTATTTCCGGAACCGCAGCAGCGGCTATCCTGTAAGCAACAGATTCCTTTGCTGCCTTGCCCGGGACCGCTATAATATCGTTTTCTCTGATAAGTCTGCAGGCCTTGAGTGTCATAAGTTCAGGATCTCCGGGCCCTACTCCGACTCCGTATGCTGTTCCTTTATTCATTTTCCGCTCCGATCTCTTCAAGTCTTGATACCAGTGATTCGAGTGTAGCTTCTTCAGATATATAAGTCGTCATACCGTGCTTCTCTGCCTCGGCTGCAGTCTGTTTTCCTATGCAGACTGCTTTGACGCCTGACAGATCTTCCAGTCTGCATCCCGCCGCGAAGCCTTTCACTGTTGAAGCACTTGTGAAGACCGCGTATGTATCAGGATCACTGAAGATTTCTTCATCATTGAACCAGTCAAAAGACCTGTATTCTGTATCATACGTCGCGAGGTCTTTTATCACTGCTCCGCTGACAGCAGAGAGTTCGTCTGTCAGTTCCCTGTTTCCTGTTCTGGCTCTCGGGATGAGCACTCTGTCGCCGTCTCTGAGCCTGCGGCTCAACTCTCTGCCGAGATGCAGTCCGTCATATACGGAAGGCACCAGGGCTGCTCTGATACCGTATCTGAGGAGTTCCTTTTCTGAACCCCTGCCGATACAGGCGATACGGCAGAATGCCAGAGAGCGGACATCATAGTGTCCGAGCAGAGTATCCATGAAGATCCTGACACCGCTCGGACTTGTGAAAACAAGCCACTCATACTGTCCTCCCGCCGCCTCACTGCATGCTTTTAAGAGTTCTCCGTCCTCAGCCGGTACAATTCTTATCGTCGGGAGCTCAATGACCTCAGCACCGCGGTCTCTCAGCATGGATGAAAGGCGCGAACTCAGCTCTTTCGGTCTGGTGACAACCGCGCGGATGCCGGCAAGCGGCAGAGAACTGCGCCATTCAAAAGTATCAGCAAGAGAAGCCACTTCACCTACAATTATGATCGCAGGTGTTTTGACCTTGCGGCCTTTTGCGGCCTTTTCGAGTTTATCCAGAGTTGATTTTATCGTGTTCTGCTCTGAAGTAGTTCCTTTTTCAATGATTGCCGCTGGCGTATCCGGATCCATTCCGGCGCTGAGAAGACCGCCGCATATCACATGCAGCGACGATACTCCCATCAGGAACACAAGAGTGCCGCCTGCTTCTGTAAGCGCAACGAAATCAATACTGTGAGTGTTGTCTTTCCTGCGGTGTCCTGTGATGATATGCACACTCGAACAGTAATCTCTGTGTGTTACAGGGATGCCGGCATACGCCGGAACAGCGAATGCGCTCGTAACGCCCGGTACTATTTCATACGGGATACCGTTCTCTGCAAGCAGTTCAAGCTCTTCTCCGCCTCTCCCGAAAACAAAAGGATCTCCGCCTTTCAGTCTTACGACATTCCTGCCTTCAAGCGCTTTATCAAGAAGCAGCTGGTTGATCTCTGACTGCTTCATTGTATGCTTTCCGGATCTCTTACCCGCATAGATCAGCTCAGCGTTGTCTGGTATAAAAGCCATCAGACCGTTTCCTATAAGAGCGTCATAAACGACTGTATCTGCTTTGCTCAGTACGTCTCTGCCCTTCAGTGTCAGCAGCCTCGCATCTCCCGGACCGGCTCCGACAAGCCATACCTTTCCCGGACCTTCTTTTCTGACGATTCCAGACATATCATCACCTATATTCCTTGCAAGTTCAGCACCCAGCTTCTCCGCTTCAGATACAGGGCCGCTGATATTTGATCTGAAAATCCTGTCCGCAGCTGCATCGTATCTCATTCCTGTGATATTCACAGTACCGTCGCTGACCCACGCGTACGCGGTGTCAGGAGATCCGCAGTCAGCTCCTGCCTCTCTGACAAAAGCTCTTTCCGCAAGAGCACATATTCGCGACTCAGCTGAATCTGCTTTCTCAAGGCAGCTGTATATTTCTCCGGATCTTCCCTGAATACCGAGTATTCCCTGACAAGGCGCGGGGATGATCTCTTCCGGCCCGAAATACCTGCTGATCCGATGGGTGAGGCCGAGCCTTTTGACTCCTGCTGCGGCAAGGATGAGAGCTGAGTACTGTCCTTCATCCAGCTTCCGGATACGTGTTTCGACGTTGCCTCTGACAGGCGCTGTCTCTATGCCCGGGAACAGTTCTTTGATCTGGAGCGCCCTTCTGAGACTTGATGTCCCGACAGGGAGCGAAGTATCGATCTCATCAGTTCCCTGAGGCAGGATCAGCACATCTCTCGGATCTTCCCGCTGTGAAAAGGCTATGATCGGAAGATCCTCAGGTAAGTCCTTCGGCATGTCTTTAAGACTGTGAACACTGATATCTGCCCTGCCGTCTCTCAGAGCTTCATCGAGCTCCTTTACAAAAAGACCTTTGCCGCCTATCTTGTCCAGGGTCCTGTCCTGAATCCTGTCGCCTGTGGTCTTCATGGTCACGATCTCTGTCATCATAAGCGGATCGGCTTCCCGTATCTTCTTGCCGACAAGTTCAGCCTGGATGACAGCCAGCCTGCTTTCCCTGCTCGCTATTCTGATTTTACACTTTGTTTCTTTCATACGATCGAAAATATGCAGCCCGGTCATGGGTTTACTCTCTGGCTAACCTATTCTGCCTTCTTTGATGCATTCGGCAAGCTCTTTTGCGTAATACGTTTCATATAAGGAAGCGCCCGCGCGGAATGCCGCGACAGCCATCTCGCACATTATGCTTTTTTCATCAATCCACCCCTTAGCGGCAGCGGCTTTGACCATAGCGTATTCACCGCTTACACTGTATGTGGCTACCGGAATATCAGTTCGTTCATAGACATCTCTGATCATGTCCAGATATGACATGCATGGTTTGACCATGACGATATCAGCACCTTCTTCTACATCGAGCAGAGCCTCTTTGATTCCTTCTCTGCGGTTGTGAAAGTCCATCTGATAGCTTTTCCTGTCACCGAATGAAGGTGCGGAACCCGCGGCCTCTCTGAACGGACCGTAGAATGAGGACGCGAACTTTACAGCATATGACATGATCGGAGTATTGGTAAAACCGTTATTATCAAGAGCGCTCCGTATTGCTGCCACTCTTCCGTCCATCATATCTGACGGCGCGACCATATCCGCTCCTGCGAGGACCTGGGATACGGCAGTACGGCTCAGCAGCTCAAGCGTTTTATCGTTATCTACGTCATGCCTGCGTCCGCATTCACATACTACTCCGCAGTGGCCGTGAGAAGTGTATTCACACAGGCAGACATCAGTTATGACATACAATTCAGGATATCTGTTCTTGATATAGCTGACAGCACGCTGGATTATGCCGTCTTCCGCATATGCCTGAGTGCCCGTTTCATCTTTGTGTTCAGGTATTCCGAACAGCATGATGCTGTTAACACCGGCTTTCAGCAGTTCCTCTATCTTAGGATCTACCATATCAACAGTGTATCTGTACTGTCCCGGCAGAGCTGTGATCTCATCGACCCTCGCCTTCCCGTCCATTACAAACATAGGATAGATCAGCGAAGAAGCGTCTATCCTTGTCTCTCTGACCATTTTGCGCAGTTCGGGGGTGCTGCGCAGCCTTCTTGGTCTGTTTTTCAGTTCCATTGCAGTTAGTTCTCTCTTTCGTTAATTAATCTGAATGTAAAAAGGGTTATTTTCTGATAAGTTCTATGACTTTGTCATAGTTCTCCGGTCTGTGCGGGAACGTACACCCGCTGCAGATCTTGATGGTGCGTCCATCCCTGACCTTGTATTCCGGACTGCCGGGACAATCTTCCCTGTGATACAGAGGACAGTAGCAGAACAGACAGTTGATCTCATCTGTTCCTGAATGGCAAGGATAGTATTCGCAGTCTCTGTTCTCGAAGAATCTGTAAGAATATTTCATATTGCTCCTTCATCAGGGGTGCCTGAAGAGCTTACCTCCTGTAAGTGCCTTTTGTGATAACTGATCATTTCATCTCTGAAACGGATGATAAGTTCCGGACATGAGTGGTACCACAGATGAGGATAGCCCCAGATATGGTCTCTTCCGAAATGGATGCAGTCCCACTCTCTGCCGCCGCCCGGTTTTACGGCATGCGCGTCGCTGCCATTGTTGTCACTGTCATAATAATGGAATTCATGTCCCCTGGCGCTGTTCCCGTCCGGGAAACTGATATCGATATATCCGAACCTCGTAAGTCTGCCGGTATATCTCGATCCGCCCCGGACTGTTCCGCACATAGGAAAACAACGTCCGCTCTGATCCGTAAGTTCATCCATCAGGTACATGAATCCGCCGCACTCAGCCAGGCTCGGCATACCTCTTTCTATCGCTTCTCTTACAGAAGTTGTCATGGATGAGTTGCCGCTCAGCTTTTCAGCGTACAGTTCAGGATATCCTCCTCCGAGCAGGATACCGTCAGCGTCAGCCGGAACTGCATCATCGTGGAGCGGAGAAAACTCCTGTACAGCAATTCCTGCTTCTCTGAGCATCCTCAGGTTTTCTTCATAGTAGAAACAGAAAGCTTCATCTCTCGCGACAGCCAGAACAGGAATATACGGATCCGCCTGATTGTCTGGATCTATGAATGGTCCGGGTCCCACAGAAGGAATTCCCTGATCGTTGATATTATTATCACTTGTCTCCTCCATCAGATCCATCAGGGCCTCAGTATCTATATTCTTCCCAAGAAGATCCGCTGCGGCATCGACCTGTTTCATGATATCGTCGATCTCATCAGGCATTACCAGACCCAGATGTCTGCTTTCCAGATGGATATCCGGTGATGACGGGATCCCGCCCAGGAGCCTGATCTGTTCGGGAAGCGAGCTTCTGATGATCGGTGACATCTGCTCATAATGATGCTGAGTTATTCTGTTCAGGATGATTCCCCTGATAAGTCCGTGCGTATCATCGGCCAGTATGCCCTTGATCACAGATAACATGGTGCGTCCCATTCCCCTGACATCCAGCACGAGGATGACCGGTGTGTCAGTGATCCTTGCGATATCGTAGCATGAGCCCGCAAGGCCATCCAGGGAAGTATTAAGACCGGCGATACCGTCGTATATCCCCATGACACCTTCAAGCACTGCATACTCACTGCCGGCTCGTGACATGATTGCTCTGATTTCTTCATCATCAGAGAAAAAACTGTCGAGATTTCCGCCCGTAATGCCGAGTACCTTCCGGTGAAACATCGGATCGATGTAATCAGGACCGCATTTGAACGAGGAAACGTCACATCCGCTCCTTTTCAGCAATCTCAGTAAAGCGCATGTTATGAGAGTTTTTCCGCTGCCACTCCTGGGAGCAGCGATCATGACGCGTTTCATCTGGACCCTCCGTTACTGCTTATCACCGGTTTGACCAGCTTTTCCTCTGAAAACGAATGAAGCGATCATTACAGGGTTCTCGGCTGTCATGAGATGGTAACTTCCGAGCTCTCTCGATCTTGAAACGGAGATCTGTTCGACGGAGAGGTCTTCTGTTTCATATTCTCTGATGACTGACTGTATCTCAGCGATCGTCTCAAGGCTGACAGCGTTGATAACAGTACGGGTCCCGTCAGGAAGAGCATCCAGTATGTTTTTAAGATTGCCGGAGCTTCCGCCGATAAAAGCATGTGTAGGCGGCTCGAGACCGGTCATCGCTTCAGGCGCGCGTCCTTCGATCACATTGATATTAGAAAGACCCAGAGCGCTTGCGTTCGCTCTGATAAGAGCACATGCCTGCTCTTTCATTTCTATAGCGTATACTTTGACCGATTCATCAAGACCGGCTGCCTCACAGGCGACAGATCCGGTCCCGCTTCCGATGTCATACAGGACTGATCCCCTGCTGAGCCCGAGCTTTATTATGCTCAGGTGTCTCACAGACTCCTTGGTCATAGGGACTTTATCTCTTATGAACCCGGTGTCAGAAAGTACAGGTAACAGCAGCTTATCTTCAGGTTCAGGATTGGTGATGAGAGCGATGTACAGACCTTGCCGTTCCACAGAATCGCATTCATCCGGCGTTATCTGATATATCTCTTCGTTATCGTAAGAAAGCTGGAAACCGATCGTGATAAGAGTATTCGATAAATTATTATCGTTAAGCATGTGGCCGAGTTTCTTCACATCCTTATATCCGGACAGAAGAACAAACGTCTTGTTCCTGCCTCGAACTGTTCTGATCAGATCGGCTGCCGCAAGCCTGTCATCAGACTTTCCGTGCAGGCTGATAAGTCCCGCACAGGTGTAGTCTTCACCTGCCGCAGCTGCAAAATACGCTATTGAGGATATACCAGGCAAGGTATTGATATCATATCTATAACTGTTCACATCCAGCCAGGCTGACAGTTCTTTTCTCATGCGTACTGCGCCGCTTGAGAATCCCGTATCTCCTGAGAACAGAACAGCTATCCTTTGCGGACATTTCTTCTCTATAACGGGTATGATATCCTGCGCTCTGTAATATGGATATGTGCTCCTGTCTGTGTATGGGTGGACCATACGGTCAGCTCCGAATATTATCTCAGCACTCCGAACCGCTTCTGCAGCGCTGTAAGTCATCTGAGACTCATCTCCCGGACCTATCCCTACCAGATCGACATGGATATATCTGCTCCTGTCAGTTTCTGATGCAAAATACTTCTCACAGGCTTCCTGCACTGTGATCCCGGATTCTTGCTCTGGCCTGCCGATCAGATATACTGCCGCGCCCGCTTCAGCCGCTGCCCTCAGCTTTTCCGGAAGTCCGCCGGCTCTGCCGCTCGACTTGGTGACCATGATTCTTATAGCGAACTGACGCATGAGAGCTGAATTCAGATCAGCGGAAAACGGCCCCTGCATTGCTATCACCTGTCTTCCTGTAATGCCGGCTTCAGAACACATCCTGATACTTTCTTCAGACGGAAGCACTCTTACATACAGCCGCTCCTTTACTTGCGGATCAGCAGCAAAAAAACTGAGTTCCTTGCTTCCGGTAGTCAGAAGAATATTGCCGGAACTGCCTTTCAGCGCAGCTGCGCATGCTTCAGCATTGTCAAAACACCTTATCTCCTGCGTTTCGCATCCGGTGATCTCAGGTCTGTAAATACGGACATATTCTGCTCCTGATATCTCGCACGCACTCCTGATGTTAGCAGATACGATATCAGCGTAAGGATGTGTCGCGTCGAACACGATGCTTCCTTCCTTCCGGATCAGATCTGCCATGGATTCAGTATCAAGACGTCCTTCGCGTATATCGGAATACTTATCCGGATGCATTACAAGTCTCCCGTATGCTGTAGCTACACATACGATATGGCCTATGTGCCTTGCGGACAGGGCTTCAGATAGAAGCCTTCCTTCAGTTGTACCTGAGAAAATAACTGGTTTCATGATTCTGTGCTGATGATTCAGTATCTGCAGCTGCGGTCTATAATATATATCCTCTCGGAGTTACAAGTCTGTCACCTATGATACGGCACTGTGAATTACCGATGAAAACCGTCGTAAACATATCCACTGAGGTATTCCTGAGTTCGCCAAGAGAGCATATGCGGCTCTCAGTCCCTTCTCTGCCAATGTTTCTTACATAACCGCACGGTCTGTCAGGGGCGATCGTCTCAAGCAGTATATCGCAGGCTTTCTGGAGATAATCATGCCTCTTCCTGCTGGAAGGATTATAGATAGCAATGGCAAAATCCCCTTCAGCCGCTGCGCGGAGCCTTTTTTCGATCAGATCCCAGGGTGTCAGCAGATCCGAGAGGCTGATCACGCAGAAATCATGATTGAGAGGCGCGCCGAGTACTGCGGCGCCGGCTGAAGCTGCTGTGATGCCCGGAATGATGTCGATATCGTCTTCCATACCGTATTCTTCGGAAAGTTCCAGCATAAGAGATGCCATACCGTATATCCCGGCGTCGCCGCTGCAGATCATGGCGACATTTCTGCCTTTACCTGCCTGCTCAAAACACATTCTGCATCGCTCCACCTCCTGCTTCATCGGAGTGGACAGCAATTCTTTTCCCCGGAATCTGTCTCCGAGAAGTTCCAGATAAACTGTGTATCCGATGATCACATCAGCTCTGTCAAGAGCCGCAAGAGCCTGCTCTGTCATCATTTCATGCTCGCCGGGTCCGATACCGACGACTGTGATTCCTGCCATACTTACCTCTGTCGTTTTACTGGATTATCATATTCCACGCGCCGCGACTGCGACCGTGATACCATTATCTGCTGTTTTCTTCACTGCGAGTTCGTATCTGATGCCTGCCGCAGCAGCAGCGGCACGTTCACACACATTATCTACTCCGACCGCTGCAAGGACCCTTTCGGAAGAATAAAAGTCTCCCCGGACTCTCTCAAGGACCGAAGCCTCAAAAGTAATAAGAGGTACCCGCCAGTATTCGGACAGTTTCTGAAGCCCGGGTTCATCTTTTTTGATATCTATTGTCGCTATCGCGCCTATATCCGCTGTATTGATCCCGTGTTCGGAAAGAACTTTCTCCGCAAAATCTCTGATCTCTTCAAAGGTCTTTCCGCGTCTGCAGCCGATCCCGACCGCGAACTTCTTAGGACAAAGTACGATCGAGGCGATGTCTTTCCATGAGGTTTCAGGATCTGCGGGGCCGGTAATAAGCACATCGGTATGCTCTTCAGGCGGGTAATCTCTGATGCAGATCGTTACCGGCTTTCCTTGCAGTGACTTGGATGATACTCTGGCGATACCATCTCTATTCATGATCCGCAGGCCGTTTTCTTCAGCAAAAAGATCAACAGAAAACGCACCGCTTACATCGGTCGCAGTCGTCAGTACGGGTTCTGCTCCGATGGTATCAGCTATCTCGACAGCAAGTTCATTCGCTCCTCCGACATGACCCGACAGCACTGGTATCACATACCTGCCGGCTTCATCGATAACGATCACCGGCGGATCTGTGAGTTTGTCTTTTATATATGGCGCGACAGATCTGACAGCTATCCCCACAGCGCCTATGAATACAAGCGCTTCTCTGTCGCTGAAAGCCTGTGAACATATCACACCCGGCTTCGTACCTCGCGGAACCGCTTCGGCATGATGATGTTCCAGGCGGCCTGCGATCGTGCGCGCAAGCGCGTGGCCTCTGTCTGTAAAACTGATGATCCTGATGTGCATGATGCGTATTATCCTATCTGTCCTGGGACGCTTCGCGGAATTCGGTGCTGAACGTTTTGTCGTACAGGCGGGATTTCTCATATCCGTGACCGGACAGAACATCTCCGACAAGAACGAGTGCTGTTTTACGAATACCATGCTCCGCAGCCGTAGCAGCAAGAGATCTTACAGTGCAGTAGTGGTATTCTTCTTCAGGCCATGTGGCTTTGTATATTATGGCTGCGGGAGTATCCTCACTGTAACCTCCTGCGATCAGCCTCGATGACAGTTCTTCAAGCATTCCTGTGCTCAGATAGATAGCCATGGATGCATGATGAGCCGCCCAGCTTTCAATACTTTCTGTCTCCGGAACATCTGTTCGCCCAGCCATTCTTGTAAGGATAAGCGACTGAGATATCCCCGGCAATGTGTATTCGAGATCCATCGATGCGGCAGCTCCGAACGCAGCTGTCACACCCGGGCATGATTCATAATGAATTCCCAGTCCGTCAAGGGCATCCATCTGCTCACGGACAGCTCCGTACAGACTCGGGTCGCCGGTATGCAGCCTGCATACTGTTTTGCCTTCGCACACAGCCTTTCTAATGGCGTCGATCACTTCCTCAAGAGTCATCCTGGCGCTGTTAAGAACTGCGGCATCGCTCTTCGCATAGTCAAGCAGAGCCGGATTGACCAGCGAGCCGGCATAGATAATGACGTCACACCGGGCGATGATGTCTCTGCCTCTTACTGTGATGAGGTCTTTTGCGCCCGGTCCGGCACCTACGAAATAAACGTCAGTCTTCGGGTCTGCTGATATGCTGTCCATTCCAATTCTCCTTGTTGTCTTCTATCATCGCGGCTGCACCGTCTGAAGCTGCCAGCTGTCCCTGATCCTTAGTGTACATTATACACTGGATATCGAGTCTGCCACCCGCTCTCCTGTCCAGATAGTACAGGATCCTGTCCATCAGACCCGCGGCAACATCATGCATATGTCCGCTCTCGCTCAGTACTGTAAATGCCTCTTCTGTTGTCAGCGATTCAAGTATACGGAGCAGCGCGTCTAGCGGAACGCCCTTTCGCAAAGCTTCAGCGGAGATTATCTCCATCCTGGAATCCGCTTCGCGGGAATGCGTGTTCATTATTCCGCCGGCTACTTTGACAAGTTTGCCTGCGTGGCCTGTAAGAAGCACACCGGTAAAACCCGTTTCAGCAATCATGTCTATGGTCTCGCCTATGAAATTGCTGCACTTCACGCTTCTGTCAAGATCGATATCATAAGTCTCTCTCATAAAATCAAGGCCGTAGTTTCCCGGAGAAATGAATGCCGTCCGGCATCCTTCCGCGTATTTCTGCCTGAGCTCAACTCTTATGGTATCAAGTATGGCCTGCCTGCTCATAGGTTCAACGATCCCCGTCGTGCCGATGACTGATATGCCGCCTTCTATACCGAGTCTTGGATTAAATGTGTGTTTAGCGATATCTTCTCCTCCGGGAACAGAAATGATAACGCTGATGTATCCGTCAAAGTCATACGCGTCCATAACATCTGAGACTTCTGACGCTATCATCTTACGCGGTACAGAATTGATCGCGGCGTTACCCGGCGGCTGATCGAGCCCGGGTCTTGTCACTCTGCCTACTCCCTCTCCGCCTTCTATCAGGATGCGCCGGGAAGAATCATCCTCTGAGCCCGAAGCAGATGCGCAGGCAGATGGATCCGCGCAGGAGACTTCGGCATATACAAGAGCACCGGTCGTCACATCCGGATCATCTCCTCCGTCCTTTCTGACAGCGCATTTTACACTTGAATCCGTACGGCTTATATCGAGAATCTCAGCATCGAAACGCACGCCTGACGGCGTAATTAAGCTGATAGTATTGACAGTGCCGCCGGAAAGCAGCATCCTGCACGCAGCTTTGGCCGCTGCTGCCGCGCAGCTTCCGGTAGTAAAACCCTTCCGCAGTTCAGGCATTGATTCTTCTCCGATGAAAACGGTCTGATCCAGCCACTATTTCATCCCGTACAGAAGCGCGTTCACGATAGCAGCCGCAATATTGCTGCCGCCCTTTCTTCCGCGGTTGACTATGTGCGGGATATCTGTTTCCATTATCAGCTCTTTGGCTTCAACTACATTGACGAATCCGACGGGAACACCGATTATAAAATCAGGTCTGAATCTCCCTTCGTCATACATCGTTCTCAGTGTGATCAGCGCTGTCGGGGCGTTTCCTACCGCGAAGATCGTCCTGTGCCCTGTTTTGCTGATATCGCTCGCCGCATGCTCCATGCTGACAGAAGCTCTTGTGATACCCCTTGCCGATGCCTCTGCGGCAACAGCTTCATCCGCCATGTAGCATCTGACCTGACCGCCGTATTCTGCCAGTTTTCTTTTGTTGATGCCGGTAAGAGCCATGTTGGTATCCGTAACGATATCTGCGCCTCCGGATATCAGCGCTCTCGCTATCCTTACTGCATCATCTGAAAACACAAGAGTTTCGGCGTAATCGAAATCAGCTGATGTATGTATAGCCCTTCTGATCACCGGATCCTGCGCCGGATCAAGCCTGATACCTCTTGATATCAGTTCGGACTGTATCATTTCAAAGCTTTTCTTCTCTATTTCACCCGGTATAACATGCTCGATCATAGGTGCCTCCTGTATCATTTGCACAGAACTGCCCGCAGTGTGTCCAGAAGAACTGCATTGTCTGCGTGTTTTCTTACGGCGATGCGGTAAAATGTCTCATCCAGCCCTTTGAAGTTAGCACAGCGTCTGATCAGTATCCCGCAGGCTAACAGCTTCTCATACAGACCGGGTTCCGATCTGAAGAGTATATAATTGACATCGCTCGGATATACTTTGATCCCGAGAGCAGTAAGCTCTGTCTCAAGATATGTTCTCTCTGTCCTGATCATCATGGCAGCATCATCAAGATAATCTGTATGGGTAAGCATTCTGCAGGCAGCTGCCCCGGCTTTCTCTGCTGCCCGGGACACATTCCATTCAGGCAGATGCAGCCTGATCTTGTCGAGAAGATGCGTGTCAGAGGAAAAGATATATCCGAGTCGGATACCCGGTACTGCGAAAGTCTTGGTGAAAGCCCGCAGATGCAGTATCCCGCCATCAACCTGACTGACATCCGGTACGGTTCCATTGGATGCGGAATGCCCTGAGACTGTCCGTGCACCTGTCAGAGGGAGAAAACATTCATCGAGAATCAGCACCGTGCCGCACTCAGTACAACGGTGTTCAATTCTCTGAAGGAGCTTATCATCGATGAGCCTCCCGTTAGGGTTGTTAGGATTCGTCAGAAAGACCATATCAATGTCTTCCGTGATATATGCCATGATACCTTCGTCAAGAGTGAAATCTTTCTTCTCATCAAGATAATAATGGCAGATTTCTGTTCCGGCAGCTTCGAGGGATGTCTCATACCCGGAATAGCACGGAGCCGTAACAAGAGCCTTTCGGGGCATGAAAGCGTGAACAGCAGCCATGATAAGTTCAGATGCACCGTTTCCGCATACTATCATGTCAGGATCGGTATTCTCAGACGCAGCGATGGCATTCCTGAGCTCAGTATGGTAAGGATCCGGATACTGAGTCACTTCATCAAGTCCGTTTACAGCCGCGGAGATCACTTCCGGAGGAACTCCAAGAGGGTTGAGATTGACTGAAAAGTCCAGCCTGACCTCATTCCTGTACACATCTCCGCCATGCGCGTATTCTGAACTGCTGCACCTGCTCTTGACAGCTGAGGATCCTTTATCTGTCATCTGATCTCCGCCCGCTTTCGCGCGGGTCATCTATTTTATCGGAATAGTATAAACAACACACCGCTGATATCTATGCGAGATAATGACACACCACTGCCATTACTGCCAGACATAAAATCTCACACAATACCGAAGCGGCTGTCATAAGTCTGTTGGATCTGATGATATCATCAGGTTCTATCATCCTTACAGGGTCACCTATGAAAGGCTTTTTTACGATCCTGCCAAAATACTGCGCGTCACCGGCAAGCTGAAGACCCAGCGAACCGGCACAGGCACTCTCAGTCTGAGCCGCGTTCGGACTCTTGTGATTATATCTGTCCCGTCTCCATATTCTGAAAGCGCGTGACGCGTTATAGTCTCTCCCGCATACAGCGCTTGCCAGAATAAGAAGAATGGCACTCAGTCTTGCAGGAATAAAATTGGCTGTATCGTCCAGCCTGGCAGCCGCAGTACCGAAGTACATATAACGGTCATTGCGGTAACCGACCATGGAGTCCATTGTATTGATACATTTGTAGATGAGTCCGAGAACAGGTCCTCCCAATGCTGTATAGATCATAGGGGCGGCAACACCGTCTGAAAAATTCTCCGCTACCGTCTCAACAGCAGCTTTTGTGACTCCTGTCTCATCGAGAACATTGGTATCGCGGCCTACGATCATCGATACAGCTCTCCTGGCACCGTCCAGGTCTCCGGCCGCTAGCTCACGGTATACCTTCATGCTCTCTTTTCTCAGACTTGTCATGGCGAGAACATAGCATGTCAGAACAGCCTCGACTGCAATCCCTAGCTTTACCGAAATATAATACGGTAAAGCTATAGCGATAAACGCAGCTGTCCCAGTGATCAGGATTACCGATATTACCAGAATCACACCGAGCAGCGTTTCAGAAAGCTGATTTCTTCGGGATGGATCGGACTTCGCGTCTGGAATATCGCCGAGAAGCTTTCTGTCAAGCAGCGCGATCAGATTACCTATCCATTTCACCGGATGGGGTATATTGTGGGGGTCTCCAATCACGATATCCATCACGAAGCCCGCCGCAAAAGCGATCATATGAGCCTGCAGCAACGATATTTCCTGCATCATCTGCCTCCAGTTCTATACAGTATCCCATTCCGTTCGGAACATTGAAATCAAAATAATCCTCTCCGGTCAGACTGCTCATAGCAGCCATAAGTGTTCCGCCGTGAGCGACGATATACACGTTGTCTGCTCCTTCTTTTCGGGCAATCTGTACTGCTTTCTTCAGTCCCTCCAGAATCCGTTCTTTGAAGACTGCAATACTCTCACCGCCGGGGATCTTCATATATCCGCCGCTGTCGAGCCATGCCTGATAATCCGGATCCCCATTGAGCATTTTGTGATTCTTAGCTTCGAAAGCGCCGAAATCCATCTCGCGGATCTCGTCGATGACTGTCTGCTTCAAATCCGGGAACATGATCTCAGCTGTCTGGCGCGCTCTGAGCATCGGGCTGACGAATAGCATGCTGTTTTCAGGCACGTTCTCTACTGCCATGAGAGCGTCCATGCCCTCCCGGGTCAGAGGCGAATCTGTCCTGCATCCTGAAAACAGGAGCTCTATATTATCTTCCGTAATGCCGTGTCTTATAAGATAGCATTTCATTTATATGTCCCCTTTATTACTTCATGATTCAGAAGTTCTGTAATACTATGCCGGATACTGCCGCGGCAGCTATTCCCGCAGTCTCGCATACTGTAACGAACCAACCGGCTGTATCACCAGTGATTCCGCCGAAATGCTTATAACTCAAATGCCTGTACCAGGCGAAAGCACATAACGACGCAAGTATCACTGCAGCGCCGGAGACAACGTCGTTATACAGCATTATACCGCAGAACAGAACTGTCCATATCAGCACCAGAATGATGTTGACACGGCGGCCTGAAGCAGCTGCTGTTGCTTCATAATAAAGCATGCCTTCATGCTTCGCGGATCTGAAGGTCAGTACTGACATGGCACTGAGTCCCCGTGAGACCGCGAATCCGAGAGCGGTATTATAAACGATCATGTCATTCTGAGCTGCCGGTCCCGCACCTGCATTGTCAGTAAATGAACATATAATGATCATCGAAGCTGTGAAGATCAGACCGCACAGCGCCAGTCTTATGACGGCGAATGCTCCTATGTGCGGATCTTTGAGGATCCTGAGCCTGTCTTCTCTGCTGCCGAACGAACTGAGCGCGTCGGAAACATCCATGAATCCGTCTATGTGAAAGCCTCCTGTGACAAGTACAGGAACTGCAGTCATCAGCAGTGCTGCGGCAGCCGCAGGTACAGAAAATCTGCAGCAGACTTCATAAACCAGAGTGTATATAAGTCCGATGGCAGCGCCTACCCACGGGAAAACTGACATGCTGTATTTCATGTCTTCTTTCTCCCAGTCAAATCCCGGCATCGGTATTCTGGAGTACTGCGCGAATGTCACAGCGATCGTTCTGAGTAATCTCATGTATCCTGCCTGTCTGCCCGAACAGTAAGATCAGTCACTTTGTCAGCGATCACGCACAGCCTGTGATTGATCCTGTCCATCATAAATGAATACTTTACGGTCTCAGCATCAAATTCATCCGTTATATCAAAATGGTTAGTCACTATTACAAGATCGCGGACTGAATTTCCGAGCCTGATAATATCTGAAACGATGATATCTTCACACTTGTCCGCAGGTGTATTCCTTTCAAACAGCTCGTTGGCCGCAAGATTGGAAACACACTCGAGCAGGACAGCACAGTCTTCCGGAAGAGAGGCCTTTCCGACATCAAAAGGCATCTCAACCGTTATGAAACCCTTGCCGCTTCGCATGCTGCGGTGCCTGGCCACACGCTCCTCACCTTCTGTGCCATAGGGGATCATTGTGGCGAGATAGTATTTATTACTGCCGGAGGCAAGATCTGAGATAATGTCCTCAGCAAGTGCTGACTTTCCTGAGCCCGGCGTGCCTATTATGAGGTGTATCATTGTTCTGTCAGTCTTTTTCCTGATCTCCGTCTGTGAAATGGACATACTGCTCTACGCCTGTTTCGCTGAATTCAAGGCCGTCAGAATACAGAGTCATTGCCAGATCGAGCAGCGGAAACAGCATCACAGCTCCTGTACCTTCTCCAAGCGCAAGATCTGCGTCTATCACAGGTTCAAGCCCCAGCTCGTCTAGAATCATCTTCATTCCGGGTTCACGTCCGATATGCGAAGCGATCATGACTTCTCTGCAGCCCGGACAGATCCTTTCCGCGACAAGAGCAGCCGCGGCACTGATAAAACCATCGATCACGATCGGTACGTGATATACCGCTCCTCCGATGAACATTCCCGCCATGCCTGCGATATCAAGGCCGCCGACAGCACACAAAGCGTGAAAAGCGAATTCAGCGCCTTTCCTATCTTTGCCTGCATGCTGTTCCTCCCAGTCGCTGACCAGACAGCTGACAGCATTACCGATCACTTCTGTTTTCTTCTTAAGACCTTCATTACTCAGGCCGGCGCCCCTTCCGGTTGCTTCTTCAGCAGGGATACCGAGCAACGCTGATACCAGCGCGGAGCTGGTCGTTGTGTTGCCGATGCCCATTTCTCCTGTCGCAAGCAGCCTGCAGCCCTCTTCACTGCACAGACGTACGATCTCTGTACCGTTCTTTACTGCCTGACTCGCTTCCTGAATCGTCATGGCAGCGCCTTTTGCGAAATCAGAGGTCCCTTTGCGGACCTTCATGTCTATCACACCTTCAGGGCTGCCTTCCATGTTGATTCCGATATCGACAGGAAGTGTTTCGACGCGGGCAGCTGCTGCCATTTTACACACAGAGCTGCAGCCTCTTCCCATCCAGGAAGCTACTTCGCGGGTAACATCCTGACCGGACTGACTTACGCCTTCTTCAACAATACCGTTGTCGGCGCACATGATAACGACAGCTCTTCTCGAGATATCAGGCTCAGCAATGCCCTGAACAGCGCCGATTCTTGCGATGATATCCTCGAACTTTCCGAGGCTGTCAAGAGGCTTGGCGACTTTGTCCCACCGGGTTTTTATCTCACGGTATATATCTTCATTAAAGGAATCTATTTTAATTCTCTTCATGGATCATCACTTGTATTTCATTCTAATAAAGTTGCTATATTCCGGTTATTCTGCAGATCCTGAAGCTTCCCTCAGTATGCTGTAGATGTATTCCATATCCAGAGAGGAGCGAAGGCTGTCAGCAAGCCTGTCGAATTCCTTTTCTCTGAAGTCACGGTGATCTGACGGATCTCCTCCTGCATAATCGATACCCTTGCGCGCAGCAAGCGATCTTACGACAGTCTCAGCGACCTCACCCCGGTCGAAGAAACCGTGTATGTATGTTCCGTAAATATTATCTTCACAGATGCCCGTGCCTGAAGAAGTGAATTCAGTAAACTCACTGTTGTTAGCATGGGTCATGCCCATGTGTATCTCATATCCTTCGATTTCAAGCCCTGCCAGGTCAGCCAGGACACCGGTAGCGCCGGCGCATGTTCCGGTGAACTGTTCTGTAAGCTTGTCATCTGTCAGTTCGGTATCGACAGGAAGAAGTCCGAGCCCTCTGATAAGTCCTCCGCCCTCGACACCGGCAGGATCAGATATCTCACAGCCGAGCATCTGGTAACCCCCGCAGATACCGAAGACCGGGGTGCCTTTTTCTATGCATGCCCTGATCGCTTCTTCAAATCCCTCTTTTCTCATCCACCTGAGGTCGGCTATCGTACTTTTAGATCCCGGAAGGATGATCATATCAGGCGAGCCGATATCAGAAACTTCAGAGACATACCTGACAGAAACCTGAGGGAACTGTTCGAATACGTCCATATCGGTAAAATTTGAGATTTTAGGGACTTTTATGACAGCAATGTCTATCTCTCCCCTTTGCTGAGAAGTAAGCCTCTCAGACAGAGAATCTTCGTCCTCGATCTTTATATTCATATAAGGAACGACTCCCGCAACAGGTACTCCGCCTCTATCCTCAAGCATCTGAATACCGGAGTCGAGCAGACTGGTGTCACCGCGGAATTTATTGATGATAATTCCGGCTACTCTTGCTTTTTCATCCGGCTCAAGCAGCATCAGCGTTCCGAGTAGCTGTGCGAAAACTCCTCCGCGGTCTATGTCACCTACGAGAAGCACGGGCGCGTCAACCATCTCCGCCAGACCCATATTGACAATATCATTTTCTTTCAGATTGATCTCAGCAGGAGATCCGGCGCCTTCGATCACTATGATATCCGCGATCTCACACAGCTTCGCAAAAGACTCTTTTATCACAGGGATCAGCTGTGTCTTGTAGGCAAAATAGTCTCTCGCTTTCATGTTGCCGATGGATCTGCCGCTGACGATCACCTGCGATCCTTCGTCGTCAGTAGGTTTGAGAAGGATCGGATTCATGCACACAAGCGGCTCTATGCCGGCAGCTTCAGCCTGGACTACCTGAGCCCTGCCCATCTCAAGCCCTTCCTTTGTGGCAAAGGAGTTGAGGGCCATATTCTGTGATTTGAAAGGAGCAACTCTGTAACCATCCTGACGGAAGATCCTGCAGAGCCCGGCGGCTATCAGGCTCTTCCCGGCATTGGACATCGTGCCCTGAATCATTATTACTTTAGCCATATTGTTCAATACTACTGTTTACTTCTGAGATTATCGACAAAATCTGCGTACAGCTCTTTAAGACGTCCGTTCTCAAGTCCGTACAGCCTGCTGATGAGTTCATCCGTGAATACTTCTTCCGGAGTGCCGGTACACTGGATCCTGCCTTCAGATGTGATACAGACTACCCTGTCTGATACCATGTGCGCGAGCTCAAGTTCATGCATTGACATTATAACACCAATACCTCTGTCTCTCACAAGTGATCGAAGCAGGTCGAGAAACTCGAGCTTGTGCCGGATATCCAGGTACGATGTAGGCTCGTCGAGTATCATGAGACGCGGTTCCTGACATATAGCCCTTGCCAGCAATACTCTCTGGCGCTGACCGTCGCTGATCGCATGATAGTCTCTGTCTGCCAGATCAGTTACATGTACCAGCTCCATGGATCCTGTTACGATCCTCCGGTCATTTTCTGACAGAATACCGAGCTTTCCGGTATAAGGATATCTGCCCAGTGAAACCACCTCACCGCATGTCATCTGTTCACTGGACATGCGTTCTGTGAGCATTACCGCCCTGTACTTTGATACTTCAGAGGCAGGATAATCAGAAGCCTCTCTCTCATTGATGTAAACAGTCCCGCCAAGCGGCATCAGCTGCCCCGCGACTGTTTTGAGTACTGTTGACTTTCCCGCCCCGTTAGGTCCGATCAGAGTCACGATCTCTCCCTGATGAATATCTATCTCAACTCCTGCGACTACGACGCGGCGGTCATAACCTGTATTCAGTTTTTCTGTTCTGAGAGCACTGGCCATGATATCACCTTGCTTTCCTGCGTATCAGCATCATAATAACCACCGGCGCGCCGAAAACGGCAGTCATGGTACTGATGCTTATCTCGGTCGGCGCAAAGAGATTTCTCGCGAGCATATCGCAGAAGAGACAGAAGACTGCTCCTCCGAGGAAGCACTGAGGTATCATTACTATCGGCTTTGACGTCGTGGTCACAGATCTGATCAGGTGCGGAACAGCTATTCCTACGAATGAGATCGGTCCCGCAAAGGCTGTAACTGTTGCTGAAAGTATGCTCGACAGCGCGATCAGGAAGACTCTGAACGATTTTATATTGACACCGACACTCCGTGCGTACTGTTCGCCCATCTGGAAAGCCGTCATCGGTTTTGACAGCATGAAAGCTGATATCACAGATATCACCACAAATACTGTGATAACTCTGATATTATCCCAGCTTACAGCCGAAAAACTGCCCTGCGACCAATTGTGCAGATTGACAATGTTAGAATCATCAGCGAATGTGACAAGAAATTCTGTCACAGCGGAACAGATATACCCTACCATCACTCCGCAGACGATAAGAACGGACATGCTCCTGACCTTGTCAGAGATAATGAGTATGACACCTGTTACTGCAAGAGAGCCGGCGACTGCCGCGATGATCATAACGACTGAATGGACCATCATACCGCGTGTCAGCGCAAAGACCATAGTGCATGCAACAACCAGTTTTGCTCCGGAAGAGATTCCGAGAATATATGGTCCGGCGATAGGATTGGCAAAAAAAGTCTGCAGCAGAAAACCTGATACAGAAAGCGCTCCTCCCAGAAGAGCTGCTGCGAGTATCCTCGGCATGCGGATGTCCCAGATGATCTTGCCGAATTTGGATACCGTATCATGCGAAAAGAGGATGCGCAGCGCTTCTCCCATTGTCATGGAGGAGCTGCCGGTCAGTATATTCATGAGTATCAGTAGCAGGAGCAGAACTCCCAGCAAAGCGTAACATGCTTTGATCCTGTTGATTTTCATTTTATTTCAGTTTGTGGAAGTATTCCATTTCTTTACTTTCCGGGCTGCCTGAGAATATTCTGTTCATCTCCAGGATCATATCTGCGGCGCCGGTCGTCCTCTGAAAAGTGCTTGCGTCCGTACACCATACATTGCCGCTTTTGACCGCTTTGAAATCATTGAATCTGTCAGATAATTGTATAAGATCACTGATGTTCTCAAGGCCGCCTTCGATCGTGCTGTTGTATATCAGTATATCAGCATCAACTGCTTTGTCATAGAAGGCTTCCATCTGCATATTCATGGTAGACAGCGCATTATCCTCTTCCTCTGTGATATCCGTGAGGGCATACGTTCCTCCGGCCATGCCGATCATTTTAGTAACGTAATCCCCGGGCTTTCTGACCACTACAGAGCCATTGGAATTGACAGAGAAGAAAGCTACTGAAGGAGTATCACTTACAGCATCTGCATCGACATCTTCAAGCTTGGCAACTGCTTCGTCAAAAAAAGTCTGAGCCTCTTCACTCTTCCCGAACAGGAGGCCGTAAAGCTTGATCCATTCAAGCCTGCCAAGAGGTTCTGATTCATAGCTTGATCTCTCAACGAGCACCGGGATCCCGAGTTCTTCGATCGCTTCCTTGACCTGCGGACTGTGATATATCATTGTGGATTCGATCGCAAGATCAACATCTTCCTCGAGCAGTGCCTCGTAGTCAGGCGCGCGGTATTTACCTATATAACGTATCTTATCATTCTCTACAAGATCTCTGATCTTGTCTATGCTCCAGTCACTTGCCTGAGTGCTCGTCATAATAACAGAGTCGATCGCGTCAGCTGCGTCGATGAGATCCATCGCAGAAGAAGCGGCATTGTACACAGAATGCACCGGCGCGCAGATAACGGTCATATCTTCAGTTATTTCAGGCGTCAGCCATGCAGGCAGTTCATCGGGATCCTCTGTGATGAGATATCTGAGCCCGTCTTCTACCTCCACGATCGCTATGCCGTCTTCATAATAACTGACATGGAACTGATCCGCGTACATTAGTTCCATCGTTCCCGTGAGATGCTTTTCCGGATCATTGCCATTGGCGGTTTCACTGTCACCGGAACCGCAGCAGGCAAGTATCAGTGACATGATCACAAATAATAACAGAATTGATAATTTCTTGCTTATATTCATACCATAATTCATTAAGCAGCCGACTTCAGATTGCTGCTGATCTGAAAAAAGTAAAGATCCCGCGGCATCCGCAGCGGGATCTCTGCATTACAAAAACTACTTGACTGATGCCGAATCAAAAGTGAGTGTGTATTCTATCTCATGCGGCTCACTCATCGCTATGGTATCTGCGATCACATCTACAGCTTTATCGAAGTACGGTACCGGTATCTCGAATACTGAATTTCCTTCTGTATTCACGGGCTCATATCTCTGTCCGTCAACGATCATATAGTCATAGTGCGGACTGCTCCAGGTGATGACTGCAATGCACTCGTCTCCGTTGATACGGATCACTGCAGGACTCTCAACAGAAGCACGTCCTGTGCCTCCGTCGAGAGTTACCTCTGCTGTATGTTCTCCGTCGGAAAGGCCGAGAGCCGCAGCTGTAGATGCATCAGCCTCCTTGCTTTCTCCGATGACCGCGCTGATATCATCACCTTCAACCGGGTCAGAAACGACAACCTTATGGTCATACCACTTTCCCTTGGTGCCCAGCAGCGCGACGTCAAATTCCTCATCAAGCGCAGGAACAGGAACATCGAAACCATAGACCTCATCTGTATAACCGTCCGAGTATGTAATCGTATCAGTAGTCGGTTCGAGCAGTTCGGCTCCCTCTTTCTGAGCATCTTCAGCTGTCCCGGGATAGAGATTTACGATTTTTTTGGACTGAAGGCTGACATGGATCGTCATCTTTCCGTCTTCTACAGTCAGTATGCCCTTGTCCTGATTGGCATCGTTGACATGGAACATGGCATTATCCGTAGTGAATGAAGCGACATATGTTCCGTCTGCGATACCGGGATCAGCTGTCTGCTCCCCGCTTCCGCATCCTGTAAAGAGTATCAGTGTAACGGCAAGCATTGCATAGAATACTGCTCTGATTGAATTCAGTTTCTTCATTGTGATTCCTTATGATCTGGTATTATGTGATGATTACTGAGCCATAGCATCAGCTGTGTGCTGTACATAGATCTTCTGGATATCAGCGATCCTGCCAAGGCCTTCGATCTGGCAAGTGACATTGTCAGCACCGAGTCCGGCGCCTGTGTCAACTGCTTCATCAGCACCCTCGACTTCAAACTCACCGCCATTGACCATGCCATAATACCATGAACCTTCCTCATCACCGGCCATATCATTATTGGCGTGATCGCCGGCTACTACCATGAGAGGTCTCAGGATGACCTTAGTGTATCCTGCGTCCTCAAGAGCTTTCTTGACTGCAGGGAATGCTGTATCTTCAGGCTTTCCTTCTACAGTACCGACGAATATGTTGCTGAATCCGAGCTGCTTTATCTGCTCCTGCATCTGATCATAAGTTACGGCTGCATCATGCGAAGTTCCGTGTCCGAGGAATACAAATGCAGTACCGTCCGCAGCAGCTGCGTCGAGCGAATCATAGTCGCTTACAGCAACAGCTTCCGCAATTACAGCCTGAGCAGCAGCTTCCTTATCAGCATTGACAACGGTTGCATCCTCGCCTACAGTACCGAGCAGCGGCTCCGCGAGCTTTACAGTTTCAAATTTGTCCTTATATGTCTCAAGTGTATCAACGAGCTCATCGTACTCAGCACCATGCATCAGGTGAGTAGGCTGAACAACAAGGTTCTTGACTCCGTTGTCCACTGCTCTCTGCAGGGCCTGATCCACGTTGTCGATCTTTTCTCCGTCACGCGCGTAGATGTGGTTGATAATGATCTGAGCTGTGAAAGCTCTTCTCACTGACCATTCCGGATTGGCTTCCTGCAGCGCCTTCTCGATACCTCCTATATCTTTTGCACGGCTGTCATTGAAAGATGTGCCGAAGCTTACGACCAGGAGTTCATTTTCTCCGATCTCATCCTGATTCAGAGGATCGTCCAGGGATGCGTCTCCTGTATCTCTTCCGAAATAGTCAGGACTTGCTTCTTCACCTTCTACCTGTTCTTTCTGTTCGTCTGTCAGAGCGTCCCATGCAGCTTTGGCAGCTTCGCACTGGGCGTAGGTATCATCTGTATACTCCTGAACATAGATAGCATCGATCAGGTCTGCGCATTCTGCAACAGGATCTGCCTCAGGCTGTGCCTCTTCTGTGTCACCGCCACCCGATCCGCAGCCGGTCAGAAGTGAGAATGACAGCACCATAGTGACGCCGAGTAACAATACCAGTAACTTCTTCTTCATGTCGATCTTCTCCTTTTCTCCTATGACATACTTTCAGGCCTTCTTATGTAAAACACAGTATCGACATTCCAGATCGTTCCGGCTGTGTTCTGATCATAAAAAAGCCTTTTTACCATTCACGGCAAAAAGGTGTCAGAAACAAGGAGCTGTACTCCCTTATACTGTACGACCAATTCCTCGTGATCCGGAAACAGCCCGCATCGCCAACGCACTGCAGGCAGAATGCGGAATATTTCCTGTACAAAGTACCGGCAGGTCTCCTGGCTTGAGAACATAACATATCTGTCCGCCTTCCCGGGCTGATGATCCCAGTGACATTATGGACTGACACGCTCTGACACAGTGACGAGATCGCGCAGGATTCTGACCTGCTTCCCTATTATCCCCGCCTGTGAACGGGGCACCGGATACTTCATTTTATTAATGATTTGCAGTGCTTAATTATTGTAACACCCAACAGGTTGAGTAGCAAGCTGCTCGGCAGCCTATTGAAATTCATAATACAGGATCTTGCGATCCTGTTTCTTCTTCTGTAAGTGCGGTCACCCGAAAAGGTACGGAAATCGATTATTGATCAAGAGAAGAAACAGCTCTCTTAGCGTGACATACATATATATCCCGTACTGCCGGGATCTGTCCGAGTCCTTCAATGACGCAAACAGTCTCATATCCAGCAGCCGTGAACCTTGAGTACCATGAATCAGGGTCATCTGCTGAAGCCATGTCGTTGACAGCATGGTTCCCTGCGACAAGCATCAGTGGTCTGAGGACTGCTCTTGAGTAATTCCCTTTTCTGACAGCATTGAGCACATCTTCGACCGATGGTTCTGCTTCCACGGTTCCGATGTAGTAATTGTTTTTTCCGCTGCACAATAACGTATTCTGCATCTTCAGGTATACATCATTGGACGCAGCCCCGGTTCCGTGTCCCATGAAAACAACAGCGGTCTTCCCGTCATCGTATTGGCAGGACACTTCAATAAGAGCATCTGCCAGCAAACGGAAATCCTCTTCTGAAGAAAGCAAAGGATCGCCAAGCGCAATGTGCCTGAAAGAATCAGTATAGCCTGCGAGAACACTCTTCAGTTTCTCATATTCCTGCCCTTTCATCAGATGTGTCGGCTGTACCGCAAGGTTACGTACACCGCTTCGCACTGCTTTGTCCAGAGCCTCGTTAATGTTGTCGATCCGGATGCCTTGTTTCTTGTTTATTATGTTGATGACAGTCTGCGAAGTGAAGCATCTGCAGACTTGGAACATGTCTCCGGCAGAGTCCCGTATTGCCTGTTCTACCGCGTCAATATTCAGTCTGCGGCTTTCCGGTGAAACAGTTCCGAAACTCACTACCAGTATTTCGTCCGCAGATACCACTTCTCTTTCCCTGCAGTTAACCACCTGTTCTTCTCCTTAATGATCTACGATTCCGTCAGCAGCTGTAAAAAAAGGATGGTTATCAGTCATCTTCTTCAAAGAAGTAATAATCGATATCTCTTTTTCTGACACCCTTAAAGCATGCCTGCAGATGAACAGCGATCGCGTCCCGGATCTCTTTCTCTGTAGGGATCTTATCTCTGCCGGAATCAGACTTAGGAAAAGAGGGCTCTGCGTAAACAGCACCCTTACGGCCTGTAATGATCTTCTTTCCGCCAAAACAGTTCTCGTTGATAATATCCGCGAAGACTTTTTCAGCTCCTTCAGTTAGAATCATGACAGTCATGGCATCATCCCATTCGAGCTGAGGATATTTATTTCTCCATTCAGCAATGAATTTCTTCTGCCTTTTTTCAGAAAACAGATCGAAGAGCCTTTCAGGAGCATCTTTCCTGAGTTCAAATTCACTGATAGTAGTTCCGTAACCGTATGCAAATGCAGTACCCATATCAAGCCTCCCATACAGATTCATTTCATCAATAGTATCATAACTTGCTGAAATTCAGTCAAAATATATCAAAACCCAATGCATTGCGGGGTGATTCACCAATAATTTTCATGTCTCGTATTGATTATTTCTATACCTTGTAATTTTGCATTGTGATACTACTGTAAAAGTAAGAAAATAATTGAGTAAATATGGTATCCGGCGATACCGTACTGGAAAAAATGTAATGGGAGGAGTATTTAATGGATCTTATCAAAGAACTGCCAGCTGTGTTTGAAGAATTCGCAGAAGCAAGAAGGAACGCTTTCATTAATGTTAAAAATGTCAAGGATAAGGGCATCCCGGTCATCGGATCTTACTGCACTTATTTCCCTCAGGAACTTGCCATTGCCGCTGGATGCGCGACTGTTGGTCTGTGCTCAACATCCGGCGAGACGATTGCTGAAGCAGAAAAGGATCTTCCGGCTAACCTCTGCCCTCTGATCAAGTCAAGCTATGGATTTGCCAAGGCGGACAAGTGCCCGTTCTTCTACTTCAGTGATATCGTCATCGGAGAGAACACTTGTGACGGTAAGAAGAAAATGTATGAGCTCATGAGTGATTTCAAGGATGTATTCGTAATGGATCTTCCTAATTCACAGAGCGAGAAAGGACTTGAGCTCTACAAAGCTGAACTTCTCAGACTCAAGGCGTATATGGAAGAAAAGTTCGGAATCACGATCACAGATGAAGATATGCGCAAGGCTGTTAAGCTTGAGAACGAGATAAGAGTAGCAAAGAAGCACCTTATAGATACAATGAAGAATGACCCATGTCCTGTATCCGGACTCGACATGTTCAAAGTTCTCTACGGAAGTGGATTCAAGTTTGACCATGAAGCTATCCCTGCAGAAGTTTACGGAGTCAGAGACAAGATCGAAAAGGAATTTGCTGAGGGCAAGATGCTCGACAAGAGACCTCGTATCGTCATCACAGGATGCCCGATCGGCGGAGTTACCGAGAAAGTCATCAAGGCTGTCGAAGATAATGGCGGAGTCGTAGTCGCGATGGAAAACTGCGTAGGCGCTAAGCAGTATGACAGACTCATTGACGAAGATGCTGAGGACATCTGGGAAGCTGTAGCATACAGATATCTGCAGATCGGTTGTTCTGTAATGACACCTAACCCGAACAGATATGACCTGCTCGGAAGAACTATCGATGAGTACAAAGCGGACGGAGTTCTCGAGATGACTCTCCAGGCCTGCCACACATACAATGTTGAGCACAAGTCAATCGAGAGATTCTGCTCAGAGGAGAAGAAAGTCCCATACTTCATGGTAGAGACTGACTACTCCACCGCAGATGTCGCACAGCTCAATACAAGAATCGCTGCCTTCATCGAAATGCTGTAAACCTGTCTGACCGGAACCGGTCATGAAACAGCCCCCAAAGTCAGACTTTGGGGGCTGTATTATTTACCGCATTATATTGCATCAAGAGCCTTGTCTACAGAATCGAGCAGTTCTCCGATAGTACCGTTGTTGTAGAAAACTACGTCGGCAGATCTGACTTTGTGCTCTTCTTCTGACTGTGAACCCATGATCAGATCGATGATCGCGTCATCTATGTGGTCCCTTTCCATCACACGTTTTTTGCGGATATCATAATCTGCTGTCACTACCCACACTTTATCATAATTGCTTTCCTGGTGTGTCTCGAACAGCAGCGGGATATCGAAGAACAATGCTTTCTCTCCTGTTTCAGCTTTTTCTGTTTTGATTTTCTCTATGTCTTCAAGAACTACTCTGGTAGTCCCTTCTTCAAGAATTTCTTTGTATCTCGGTGCCTGGAATACAAGACTTCTCATGGCCGCTCTGTTGAGACTTCCGTCCTCATTGATGAAATCAGGACCGAAGTGTTCGAGGATATAAGGCATGGCCTTTCCTCCCGGACCTGTCATCTCGCGGGACATTCTGTCCGCGTCGATCACGGTGTATCCTTTTGCGATAAGGTGGTCAGTTACAGTTGACTTTCCGGCTCCAATCCCGCCGGTAATAGCGATATTGATCATTTTATTATCATCACTTTGTATTATTTCAGATCATACCATGTTTTGCCTGTGTGAATATCACAGGTAAGCTCCACAGCGAGATCCGCGGCTCCTGACATGCATTCTCTGAGAAGCATTTCCACTTCTGCTGCTTCTGATTCCGGACCTTCAACGATAAGTTCGTCGTGGATCTGAAGGATGAGCTTCGATTCAAGTCCCCTGCTCTTAAGCTCACGCGATACAGAATTCATAGCGAATTTTATAATATCAGCTGCAGTACCCTGTATTGGCGTGTTCATCGCCAGTCTTTTGGCAAGCTCCCGTTCCATGAACTTTCTGGAAGAGAACTCAGGGATCTGACGCACTCTGCCGTAATGAGTCCGTACTTCTCTGTTATTTTCACCCTCTTGTATCTGTCGGTCAAGATAGACTTTGACTGCGGTATGCTTTTCGAAATAGTCATTAATATACCGCTGAGCTTCCGCTCTGGATATATTGAGACTCTCTCCTAGTCCAAAACCGCTCATACCGTATACGACTCCGAAATTCACTGCTTTCGCTTTCGTCCTGTCGAGAGGTGTCACCTCATCTTCCGGTATCTCGAAAACTCTGGATGCGGTGGCTCTGTGGATGTCTTTGCCGTTCCTGAAGTCATTGATCAGAGCCTCATCGCCACTGAGCGAAGCGAGTATCCTGAGTTCTATCTGAGAGTAGTCAGAACCGGTAAAAACATAATCCGGCCTGCAGACAATGAACGCTTTTCGTATAAGCCTGCCGTACTCATCACGAACAGGGATATTCTGAAGGTTAGGTTCAGTGCAGCTGAGTCTTCCTGTCGCCGCGACAGTCTGCATGAAATGAGGCCGTACCTTGCCGTCCTCACCGATCACAGACTTAAGCCCTTCTACATATGTACTGTTAAGTTTCGCGAGCTTACGGTATTCCAGAACATCGGAAACAATACTGTAGCTGTCTTTGAGCTTATCGAGTATATCTGCTGCAGTAGAATAGCTGCCAGTCTTGCCTTTTGCCTTAGGATAAGGGATACCCATCTGTTCAAACAGGATACTGGCCAGCTGCTTAGGCGAATTGATATTGAATTCCTGTCCGGCCTGATCATAAATTCTCTGTTCGAGGACAGAAATACTGCCTGTGATCTCACTGCCGATCGTCTTCAGGATCTCCGGATCGCATTTGATCCCTGCGAGCTCCATTTCAGCTATCGTACGTACAAGAGGCATCTCACAGCTGTCAAAAAGATCTTTCAGCCTGTTTTCCTCAAGCGATCTGCTCTGTACCTCCATGACCAGAGCGGAATAGAAAGCCCTCTTAAGGCAGTCACTTTCTGAAAGCGATATACTCTTATAATTGATCTCATCGCTCATGATATGCGCCTCTGTTTCGTCAGCAGCATAGGAAAGATGTCTGAGCATGAGCTTATCAAGCGGATACTTCTGCCTGTTTGGATCAAGCAGATATTCCGCAACTGTTACGTCATGATATGGTACCAGTGCAGCACCGGCACAGCTGAGCGCTGAATAAATGACCTTATCCAGTCCGCATCCGCAGATTCTGTAGCTCCGATCCGCAAGATCACTTAAGATCAAAGGAGCATCCATAGGAGTCAGTACCTGAGTGCATCCGATACCGCGTTCAGGATCATACAGGGCGAATCCGGTGATCTCAGCCGGCGCAAGGTGATTGCAGTCGCACGCTGCTTCACAAGATACGATGCTGTTATCAGGAACTTCAGTAATAAACTCTCTGAAACTTCTGATTCTGATCTTGCTGAATTCCTCAATCAGATCTGCGCCTGATGATGCTGGAATATCTGAAGAAGAAGTGACAGCTCCTTCTGCCTGAAGCTTCTTGATGAAAGAATTGAACTCAAGCTCTGTGTATACTTCAATCAGCTTAGCTATGTCTGGATCTGTGAATTTGAGTTCCTCCCATGTGAATTCGATCGGAGAGTCTGTATTGATCGTAGCAAGCCATTTGGAGAGTCTTGCTGTTTCCGCGTTCTCACGGATGTTCTCACCCATTTTACCTTTGATCTCATCAGCGTGATCAAGGATATTCTCAAGGCTCCCGTATTCCCTGAGAAGAGCGATTCCTTTCTTTTCGCCGATTCCCGGCACACCCGGAATGTTGTCTGACTTATCGCCCATCAGCCCTTTCAGGTCGATGAACTGCTGAGGAGTAAGCGAGTATCTGTCCATCATTGCATCTTCGTCATAGAGGTCAAATTCGCTCATTCCGCGTTTGTTGATCAGGACATTGACATCCGGACCGACAAGCTGAAGTTCGTCTTTGTCGCCGGAAATAACAAGCGTTCTGATGCCTTCTTCAGATGCCTTAGCCGCAAGAGTTCCGATGATATCGTCCGCTTCGTATCTCGGCTTCTCAATTACAGCAATGTTCATTGCTTCCAGTACTCTGTGAAGCCATGGGATCTCAGAGAGAAGCTCGATTGGAGTCTGCTGCCTTCCTGCCTTGTATCCGTCATACTGCTCGTGTCTGAAGGTCTTTTCTTTCATATCAAATGCCACGGCCATATAGTCAGGCTCGTAATCTTTGATGATCTTATTGAGCATGTTGATGAAAGCGAAGATCCCCTGAGTATGGAGCCCTGTTGACGTTACCATAGGCCGCATAGCGAAATACGCCCTGAACAGAAGGCTGTTGCCGTCGATTAATACCAGTCTTTTCATTTTGACCAACCTTTTCCTGTACATAGAATACCGGCCCCGGAAATTCGGGACCGGCTGAATGACCATTATCAGATATGCAGTCTTATTTGCGTATGATATCTCTGGCTGCAGGCAGTCCGTAAGCACTTTCCGCAGAATGTGCTCCGTCAATTATAGCATATTGCAGGACATCTGTAGCAAGAGCTGCAAAAGCGTCGAAGTTGACTTCCTGTGTGCATGTCGACATCACGAAGACAGTGTCGCCGTCCAGAGTAGTATGCACAGGTTTGATAGCTCTGGCATAAGCGTCGTGAAGTATCGATGCAAGCTTGTTGGCCTGTGACTTTGTGATGATAGCATTCGTGATTACGCAGGAGATCGTAGTATTGAACGCGATATCGTAACCCATATCATCCTTGTCTTCCTGACTCAGTTCATATTCGTCAGATACTGGTTCAGGCTCTGCTGTCGCTTCTTCGTATGGCTCTTCGAAAACAACTTCAGAGGTCTCATATGCCGGCTCTCCTGCAGGAACAGTTTCCGGCTCATATTCCGGCGCAACTTCAGCCTCTGCTGCAGGAACAGCCTGAGGCTCTTCATACGAAGCTGCTTCCTCCTCATAAGGCAGCTCTGTTTCATTTCCGGTTGTCTCTTCTTCAGCAGGAATGTCTGCAGCTTCAGGAATATCTGTTACAATAGGTGTTTCAGAATAACCGATCGGTGCAGGTGTTTCCGGCTGAGGAGCGGATTCTTCCGGCTCTGTCTGTTCCATCTCGAGGTACTGGTCTTCAGGATGAACAACAGGATCTTCGTCTTCAGAATGAACAACTGGCTCTTCGGAAGAAACGGTAATCTCAGGATAATCTTCAGCAAAGATTACTGTATCTTCCGGATCCGGTTCCGGTTCTGATGCCGGTGCATCATAGCTGAACCTGTCAGCAGGATCTTCAGCCGTATCCGTATCCGCATCTGCTTCTTCTTTCTTCTCAAGCAGCTGAGCCTGCTCCATCTCATATGAAGCCATCAGAGCTCTGGCTATGCTGTCTTTTTCACTTACCGGTTCACTTGCTGCGGTTTCCATATCCGGGCTTCCAGCCTTAGCTTCTTCCTGAGCCATACGGCGTATATCTGTAATATCGAGATCCGGTTCTGACTCCGGATGGATCATTCCTTTGAGAACCTTGACCGTTCCCTGGATCTCGGTCCCCGCTGCGTTGCGCAGACCTGCGATGATATTACCGGCTCCGTTATAGATATCGGCGCAGGCATTGACTGCTGAGATCGCGCCCACCTCTATAAGTCCGTCACCGCAGGCAAAAGTACCGATACCTGTCTTCATAGCTCTGTCCATTCCCAGCATCTTGCCGACCGAAGCTCCTGTACCGGCGCCGTGATTGCCGGCTTCAAATTCTTCAGTAAATGCATTCCGGACAGCGTCCTTACCCATCTGAACATCAGGGAAAACATCACTCTTTCCGACTGCGAGATCGAACAGAGAAGCACCTGTAACGATTGGTACAGTGACATTACCTACTCTGAAGCCCTGACCTCTTTCAGCAAGCGCTCTCATTACGCCAGAAGCTGCTTCAAGTCCAAAAGCAGATCCGCCGCTGAGTACAACTGCATTGATCTTATCTACAGTGTTTTCAGATCGGAGCAGATCCGTTTCTCTTGTTGCCGGGCCTCCGCCTCTTACATCCACGCCTGCCACAGCTCCTCTCTCTGCGATGACAACTGTGACTCCGGTGCCTGCTTCAGCGTTTTCAGCATTGCCAAGCCTGAAGCCTTCTATTTCCTTGATGTCGATCTTTTTCAGTTTCATAAGTCAGCATCCCCACATAATTAGACAATAAAAATCATTATTTTATTCATTGTACCACATAATACAGAATTACAAGCATAAAAAAACCCGGAATACCGTCAAGCCGTTAATTGACGCCCTATCGTTAACTGATAAGGTGGGTACTTCCTTAGCATGGTTTCTGTAGTCCACTCACAGGAGGCTGTACATAAGACTTCCGCATCGGAATCCCTTTAAGTAAGTGTAGGTTCAATTAAAGATACTTGACGCATATCCCAGGATTAGGGGTCGTTATTGATTAGTCAAGGTCGAGATCGCAGTTGAAATATACCTTCTGTACGTCGTCATTATCTTCGAGGGAAGTGATCAGCTTGGTAAGCGACTTGATAGCGCTTTCATCTGTTACATTAGCTTCCATTGAAGGGATCTGCTCTACTTCAGCCTCAACGATCTCAAATCCGGCATCCTTGATAGCCTGATGTACTTCGTTGAATGCTGATGGTTCTGTTCTGATCTCGAAATTGTCCTCGTTGACGATCATATCGTCAGCTCCTGCTTCAAGAGCGATCTCCATCACTTCATCCTCGTCAAGGTCTTCGGAATCAATGATGATAACTCCTGCGCGGGAGAACATGTATGAAACGCAGCCCGGTGTACCCAGATTGCCGCCGTTCTTGTCAAAGACGGATCTTACAAAAGATGCTGTACGGTTCTTGTTGTCTGTAAGAGCCTCTACGATGACCGCAACTCCGCTTGGACCGTATCCTTCAAATTGGAGTTCATCGTAAGACTCACCGCCGAGTTCTCCGGTACCCTTCTTGATCGCTCTGTTGATGTTATCATTAGGCATTCCGATCGACTTTGCCTTATCGATCGCAACTCTGAGTGAAGGGTTGAATTCAGGATCTCCGCCGCCCTTAGCAGCGACGATGATCTGTCTTGAATACTTTGTAAACATTGCAGAACGCTTGGAGTCCTGCGCTGATTTTCTGTTAGCTATTGTCCCATGTCTGCCCAATGGAGACACCTCCTTCATGTAAATCTTATCTCTATGTTAAAAGTATACTACTATGAATCTGATTCTTCAAGGTTCTTGAAAGCTGTAGACATCATCAGCTTGATACGGTTGAGCTGATTGACGTTGGATGCGCCCGGATCGTAATCGATAGCAACGATGTTAGCCTTATCATCATACTGCCTGAGCGCCTTGAGCATACCCTTTCCGGCTACATGATTAGGCAGGCAGGCAAAAGGCTGAAGGCACAGGATATTCTTGACACCTGACTCGATCAGATCAACCATCTCGCCTGTCAGCAGCCATCCCTCACCGCACTGGTTTCCTACAGATATGAATCTCTCTGCATTGGCAGCAGTTTCCTCGATACGAGCATCCGGCTCAAAACGCTTGCTCTGCTCGCAAGCCTGTCTCGAACACTTGCGGTATGACTCAATGAATCTGATCATGCCTTTGTTGAGAACCATCGAGCCCCATGTACCGGACAGATTATTGTAGTTATATATTTTATTCAGGAATCCGTACTCGAAGAAATCGATAAATGACGGTACGACTGCCTCTCCGCCTTCTTCTTCGATCGTTTCCACAAGATTGTTGTTTGCGTTCGGATGATACTTGACAAGGATCTCTCCTACGATACCGACTCTCGGCTTGACCATATCTTCATGGATCGGGATACTGTCGAAATCTTTTACGATAGCGAAGAGATTCTTTTTGAATTCTTTCTTGTTGAGATCCATCGAGTTGCGTACGATCTTCTCGAACCACGAATCCATAACAGCCTGAGCGCTGCCTTTTTCGATCTCATAAGGCCTTATCCTGTACAGGCACTTCATCATAAGGTCTCCATAGAGGGCCCCGTAGACCAGTGAAAGCGCGAGTCTCGGAGTGATTGAAAATCCCGGATTCCTTTCCAGTCCGACCATATTGAAGGAGATAACCGGTATCTGCTCCATTCCGAGGTCTTTGAGGGCTTTTCTGAGAAGAGCCACATAATTGCTCGCTCTGCATCCGCCTCCTGTCTGTGACATGAATACGCCGGTTTTGCTCAGATCATAATCACCTGACTTGAGTGCGTAGATGATCTGCCCGAGTGTGACTATTGTCGGATAGCACGCATCGTTATTGACATAACGGAGGCCTTCTTCTTCAGATTCTTTGGTGACCGCAGGCAGCAGCACAGCGTTATAACCGGCAGCTCTCATGACAGGTTCAAAATACTGGAAATGGATCGGTGACATCTGAGGCACAAGAAGAGTGTATCCGTCATTGCGCATCTCCTTGGTGAAGAGCTTACGCTTATACGGCTTGTTGATTCTGTGTGACTTAGTGCCGAGCTTGTCTCTCTCTTCGAGAGCAGCCTTGAGAGATCTGATACGGATCCTGGCAGCTCCGAGATTGGCTCCCTCATCGATCTTGAGTACAGTATACAGTTTGTTGTTCTGCTCGAGGAGCTCATCTACCTCGTCAGTTGTAACTGCGTCCAGGCCGCAGCCGAAGGAGTTGAGCTGAATGATCTCGAGATCATCCCTCTGGCCGGCATAGACTGCTGCCTTATACAGCCTTGAGTGATATACCCACTGGTCTAGTATCCTGAGCGGTCTTTCTGCTTTGATCTTCCAGCTGACAGAGTCCTCAGATAAGACAACCATATCCTGCTGGATGACAAGCTCATCGATACCGTGATTGATCTCAGGATCTATATGATACGGACGGCCGGAAAGAATAATCCCCTTTTTGTGATGTTCTTCCATGTATCGGATGGCTTTCTCACCGGCATGAGCAACGCTGTTCTTATAAGCTTTCTGGGCGTTGCGCGCAGCACGAAGAGCGTGACTGATCTCAAGTATGTCTGTTCCTATACCGTAAAGACTGTATTCTCTTTCATCTTTGCCCAGATGGTAGCTTTCTACGATGTTTTCAGAACTGTCCAGGTCAACTTTCCTTGATCCCGAGAAGAACTTCGTCATCTCAGTAATGAATCTGTCATCGTTATCGTAAGGAACGAACGGATGATAAAACTCGACACCATTGTCGAAGAAATAATCCGCCATGTTCTTGTCTATAACTTCCGGATATGTTGCAACGACCGGGCAGTTGTAATGGTTAGGAGCATTCTTGTCTTCGACGGCTTCGTAGTTGATCGAAGGATAGAATATGCGCTTGACGCCATTCTCCACCAGCCATTTGATGTGTCCGTGAACTAGCTTTGCCGGATAACACGCGGTATCCGAAGAGATCGTGTCCATACCGCTCGTATATATTTCTTTGCTGCTCGGAGGGCTTATTATGACCCTGAATCCGAGTTTAGAGAAGAACGCGTGCCAGAATGGATAATTCTCATACATATTGAGGACTCTCGGGATACCGATCGTACCGCGCTTCGCCTCGGACTCACTGAGAACAGGTCTGTCGAACAGGAGCTTTGCTTTGATCTTGTAGAGATTCGGCAGATCAGACTTCTCTGTTACATGACCGGCTCCTCGTTCGCATCTGTTTCCGGTAATATATCTGCTGCCGTCTGAGAATTTTGATATCGTCAGAAGACAGTTGTTGCCGCATCCTCCGCATCTGGCGTTAGAAGTCTTGACACTGAAACTGTCGACCAGTTCAACAGGAAGAACATCCGATACTTCGCCTTCAGTATAGTCATCACAGGCAACTATCGCGGCACCGAAAGCACCCATAAGGCCGGAGATCTCCGGTCTTATGACGTTCTTGCCCAATATGATCTCAAGGCTTCTGAGTACAGCCTCGTTGAGGAATGTGCCGCCCTGAACGACTACATTAGGGCCCGTTTCTTCTGTATTTCTCAGCTTAATGACCTTGTACAGCGCGTTCTTGATAACTGAATATGACAGTCCTGCGGAGATATCCGCTATCGTCGCACCTTCCTTCTGTGACTGCTTGACCTTCGAGTTCATGAAAACAGTACATCTGGTACCCAGGTCTACAGGCTTTGTCGATCTGAGCGCTTCCTGCGCGAACTCTGGCACGGTCATACTTACTGACTTGGCGTAAGTCTCAATGAATGATCCGCAGCCGGATGAGCATGCTTCGTTGAGCATGATGCTGCTGATCGCGCCATCTTTGATCTTCATGCACTTCATATCCTGCCCGCCTATGTCGAGGATAAAAGTAACATCCGGCAGGAACTGTCGTGCTGCTTTGTAATGGGCCATTGTCTCGATCTCGCCGGCATCTATTTTAAAAGCAGCCTTGATAAGTCCTTCACCGTATCCGGTCACAACTGATCTGCCGATATACGCGCCTTCCGGAAGAAGACCGTATATTTCCTTAAGAACATTTCTGACTACATCAAGAGGATCTCCGTCGTTATTCTGATAGTGCTCATAGATGAGTTCTTTATCTGAATTGATGAGTGCGGCCTTGGTTGTGGTGGATCCGGCATCTATTCCCAGAAATACAGGTCCGTGAGCTTCACTTATATTGCCTCTGGTGATCTTTGCGGAAGCATGTCTTCTCCTGAACTCTTCAAGGTCTTCTTCCGACTCGAAGAGAGGCTGAAGATATTTGGTGTCTGAAACTTCATCCGGGTCAGCGTTCTTCAGCCTGTCAATAAGTGATGACAGCCTGATCACAGGTTCTGAATCAGCGAGATATGCTGCACCGATAGCAACGAAGAACTTTGCGTTCTCCGGGAAAATGATGTTTTCGTCCTTCAGATCAAGGGTCTCGATGAACCTCTTGCGGAGCTCAGACAGATACTCAAGAGGTCCGCCAAGAAAAGCGACATTGCCTTTGATCGGATGGCCGCAGGCAAGCCCGGATATCATCTGATTGACAACAGCCTGGAAAATAGAAGCCGCGATATCTGCAGTTTTGGCTCCGTCATTGATAAGAGGCTGAATGTCTGTTTTCGCAAAAACTCCGCATCTTGAAGCGATCGGATAGATGATCGAATAATCCTTGGCAGCCTCATTAAGACCGCCCGCATCCGTATTGAGGAGCACCGCCATCTGATCTATGAAAGCTCCTGTACCTCCGGCACAGGTTCCGTTCATCCTCTGCTCGACCGACGATCCGTAGAAAGTGATCTTGGCATCCTCGCCGCCGAGTTCGATTGCGACATCAGTTTCAGGTATGAGTTTTTCTACTGCGTTACTGCAGGCAACAACTTCCTGTTCGAACTTGATCCCAAAAAGATTGGCAAGAGAAAGCCCTCCTGACCCTGTTATGACAGCTTTCAGGTCAAGATCACCCTTCTCAGCGTTCAGCTCTTCGAGCAGTTCCCCAACCTTCTCGAATACGTTGGACATGTGCCTTTCATATTTTGAGTACACAATATTATCAGACTCATCAATAAGTACGAGTTTGACTGTTGTTGATCCTACATCTATACCAAGTCTCAGTTCCATTTAATATCTCTGTTCCCTTTAATTCTGAAATATCTGTTATGTAAAAAAACGGTAATGAATACTTGCGGACAATACAAAATAAGCATCAATGATAACGGGCAGACTGTAAGCCGGGTTCTGTATTTGACGATCATCCATCTAGTACTGCGGTTACCCGCAGCATCAAGCGACTTACCATCGGGCGGGTACGGGCCGCACCCATAGATGCCCTTCTCAGTCTTGCTCCGGATGGGGTTTACACGGCTGCTGAGTCTCCACAGCACCGGTGAGCTCTTACCTCACCATTTCAACCTTACCACGGCATTACCCGTTTCGGCGGAATGTTTCTGTTGCACTTTCCCTACAGTTACCTGCGGCGGACGTTATCCGTCATCCCTGCCCTGCGGAGCCC
>JAFRLN010000083.1 GCA_017431175.1 Mogibacterium sp. | reverse complement strand
TGCGCGCCGCATTCCGGGCAGACGATCTCCTGCATCAAGGCAACCTGGAACCCGGGCTTTACATAATGCCCGTTCGGGCATCTATGCGAGGACAGCCGGGAGAACATCAGGCGCAGGCTGTTGAGCAGCTCTGTTCCTGTGCCGAAAGTCGAACGGATCCCGGGAACACCCGGTCTCTGGTGCAGTGCGAGAGCCGCCGGCACGTACAGTACTTCGTCTACATCGGCTCTCGATGCCTGCGTCATGCGGCGCCTCGTATAGGTCGAAAGCGACTCCAGATAGCGCCTTGAGCCTTCTGCGTACAGAACGCCCAGTGCCAGCGACGACTTGCCGGATCCTGACACGCCTGCGATTCCCGTAATTCCCTCAAGCGGAACATTTACATCAATATTTTTCAGGTTGTGCACCCGCGCACCCCTGACTTTGATCAGTTTAGGCTTTTCCATATTAACCTCGCATCGACAGATACTATTCTATCATCCGGGCATGGCTTCGGGCTCACAATATCCTCCAAAGGAAGCCCAAGTGCTCTAGCCTTGGGAGGAATTTGGACGGATCGGTTTCAGGCTTCTGATATTGCCTAATATGCATGGTAAAGTTCCTCCTTCCCGGCCTATCGATGAGCCG
The DNA here is from genome assembly GCA_017431175.1 of Mogibacterium sp. Lineage (GTDB taxonomy): Bacteria > Bacillota > Clostridia > Peptostreptococcales > Anaerovoracaceae > Crickella. Next base: position 2,091 of record JAFRLN010000083.1, on the reverse strand, counting down.
TCTTTTTCGGTCAGAAATCTATGCATTGCATAAATTATGTGATACAATATAGGTATGGAGATTGACTGAAATGAGTAAGGAATATACAGATTGCCAGATCAGAATCCGCAGCCTCCGCAAGGAGACCGGCATGACGCGCAGGACGTTCTGCGAGACTTTTGATATCCCTTACCAGACAGTGACCGACTGGGAGCTCGGCCACAGGAGCGCTCCGGACTACGTCATCCGGCTTCTTGAGTACTATGTCCATCTCAATATGATGGACAGAAATCAGGTGACTGATGCATAGTCGACAGGTATCTGTATGGAACAGACAGTAACGCTGAAACTCAGAATATCTGCCTTAAAGTATATGGCAGATACAATGCTCAAGACCATGCAGGCATACAGGGATGCCTGCAATTTTGTCTCTGGCTATGTTTTCAGCACGCACGACCTGAACCGTTATTCCATCCAGAAGAACACATACTACATGATCCGGAACCTGTACGGCCTGCGTTCCCAGATGGCGATCAGCTGTATCAGAACGGTCGTGGGCAGGTACAGGACGATCCTTGAGAATGAGAAGACATGGATCAAGCCGTCCTTCAAGGCGCCTCAACTGGATCTTGTATGGAACAGAGACTATTCCATCCGCTGGCCGTTCGTCTCCCTTAATACGCTGGAAGGCCGGTACAAGCTGCCTTTCTATCCTGTGAAAGGCTATGAACAGTATTTCGATAAAGACCTGAAGTACGGTACCGCCAAGGTCGTTGTCAGGCACAACAAGATCTTTCTCCACATTCCCGTTACCTTTGAAGTTCCCGATGTGTCCGAAGAAGACATCGAGCATGTCGTCGGCGTGGACCGGGGCATCAACTTCATCGCAGCGACTTATGACAGCGAAGGCAAGTCTTCGTTCGTAAAAGGACGCTCTGTCAAGCAGAAGCGCGCACATTATAAGGAGCTGCGAAGGGAGCTTCAGATGAAACGTACTCCTTCTTCGAGACGGAGGCTGAAAGCGATCGGTCAGCGAGAAAACCGTTGGATGCAGGATGTGAACCATTGTGTATCGAAGGCACTCGTTGAGAACAACCCGAAGCACACACTCTTCGTTCTGGAAGACCTTTCCGATGTACGCCGTTCTACAGAACGCGTACGCAAAGATGACCGCTATGTATCGGTCTCCTGGTCATTCTATGATCTGGAACAGAAGCTGAAATACAAAGCGGCCATGAACGAGTGTCTGGTGATCAATGTCGATCCGCGGTATACAAGCCAGACCTGTCCGTGCTGCGGGCATACAGAGAAAGCCAATCGTATCAAGAGGATACACACTTTCGTATGCAAACGGTGCGGATACACATCGAACGATGACAGGATCGGCGCAATGAATCTCTGCAGGATGGGAACAGAGTACCTTGCAGAGTCCCGGAAGAGCATATCTCTTTCGGGTGGGGCACAGTCAATTGTCCCTGATGTAACGTCAGTTCCGGAACGATCCGGTTCCAAAAAGGTAGGAGGCCAAAGCCGTTCGCACTACCGGACAGTTACAAGCCCAAGTGCTTCAGCCTTGGGTAGTTGACTTTCGGCCCGGCCTGTACACAAAGAAATCACGGCAGCCTGCCGTGCGTTTCAGCAGATACTGCCGTGATTCCCCTCATGTCAGAGCGAGGATAATATCTTACGATTAAATTATACCTTTTTTGTTCCCTTTTCAAGAACAGCCGCAACGTATCCGAGCGTCGCCTTTACACCGATTTCCAGTACATCTTCATCTACATCGAACTTGGAATTATGGTGTGCTGCTCCGGTTCCCTTTGCAGGATTGTTGATGCCGAGATGTGCGAATACGCCCGGGCTCTGCTGCAGGTAGAGGCCGAACGGCGCTGCCGAGACCTTCCCAGGCAGCGGAATATGAAAAACCGGCTTGTATTCAGCCGGTTTTTACAGAACACAATTTGACTATTTCAGCCAGTTCTTTTCAGTTATCACACATTCTGTTCCGTGGATTTTGATATGATCACCGATTTTCAGTTTGCCTGTCTTGGCGAGAATATAGCCGTTGTTCACGTTCTTCACATAGGAATATACCAGTTTGGATACGCGGCC
>JAFRLN010000082.1 GCA_017431175.1 Mogibacterium sp. | reverse complement strand
GCCTGCCGCGGGCTATAAAAGCAACGTCATTTCCGGCATGCGCGAGATGAGCGCCTATAGCGCCGCCTGTACCTCCGGTACCGATGATCATGTATTTCAGGCTGTTATCAGTGCTCATATCCCAGTCTCCTTTTTATTGACTGAGATAATTATGCCCTGCAATGAGGCAGTACACAAGTGAATTCTCATTTACACATTCCGGCCCGGACTACTCTACTGTTACTGATTTGGCAAGATTCCTCGGCTTGTCCACATCAAGACCTCTCGCAACGCTTGTGTAATATCCTAAGAGCTGGAGCGGTATCACGGCCAGACTGCCGGCAAAATGCTCATCTGTTCTCGGGACATATATCGTGAAGTTCACAGAGTCTTCGACACTGTAATACCCGTTGCTTGTTACCCCCATAAGGTAAGCGCCGCGGGCTCTGCACTCTTCCATATTGCTGATGGTTTTTTCCAGCAGCTCTTCCTGGGTGAGAACTCCTATCACCAGGATCCCTTTCTCTATAAGACTGATCGTTCCATGTTTCAGCTCACCTGCTGCATATGCCTCACTGTGAATGTAGCTGATCTCTTTCATCTTGAGGCTGCCTTCAAGGCTTATCGCGTAGTCGAGTCCTCTTCCGATGTAAAACACGTCGCGCGCGTTAGAATACTTAGACGCGAACCACTGAATGCGTTCTTTGTTCTCAAGCACCCGGCTTATCCGCTCAGGAAGAGCAAGAAGTTCTTCAATGTAGTACCTGTAATCCTTTTCGTCCACTTTACCCCTGGCATCAGCCAGCGCCAGAGCAAGAGCGTACATCGCGGCAAGCTGCGTACTGTATGCCTTGGTCGTCGCTACCGCGATCTCCGGTCCGGCAAGGGTGTAAAGCACATTGTCAGCCTCTCTGGCTATTGTGGATCCTATTACATTGACGACCGCGAGAGTCCGTACCCCGTGCTCTTTGGCCGCTCTGAGCGCAGCCAGAGTATCCGCGGTCTCACCTGACTGGGAGATCACGATGAACAGCGCGTTGCTGTCCATCAGCATTTTGCCGTATCTGAATTCAGACGCCAGCTCAGCTCTTACAGGTATCTCCGCAAGATCCTCTATCACGTACTTTCCGACAACTCCCGCATGCCATGCAGACCCGCACGCAGCAATGCGCACCTCAGATATATTCCCGAGGACATCCGACGTGAGCCCTGCAGCAGACAGATCTATTCTTCCGTCTTTGATCACACTTGCAAGAGTATCTCTTACAGCTGCCGGCTGCTCATGGATCTCCTTGATCATGAAATGCTCATATCCGCCTTTTTCCGCGGCGGCAGCATCCCAGGTGATGTGAGTGATATCCATGCTTACCTCATCACCATTAAGGTCGAAGAAATGAGCTTCTCCCGGCAGCAGTCTTACTGACTGAAGATTGTCGATATAGTATATGTCTCTTGTGTACCTCAGTACCGCCGGAACATCGGACGCCAGAAACGTCTCTCCGTCAGCTACTCCTATGACCATCGGGCTGTCTTTACGCGCGGCATAGATCTCACCCGGATAGTCCTTGAACATAAGCGCGAGAGCGTATGAGCCCCTTACACGCACCATCATTCTGTTGATCGCGTCTATCGGCCCTATCTGATATTTTTTGTAATAGTAATCTACCAGCTTGATCACTACTTCAGTATCTGTGGTACTGTAGAATGAATAGCCGTTCCCGATAAGTTTTGCTCTGAGTTCCTCATAGTTTTCAATGATGCCGTTATGGACTCCGACCACATCAGACTCGACTGGGCCTGACGCGGAGCCTGTGGCATTTCCGCTGACATGGGGATGAGCATTGGTCTGGCTCGGTTCTCCGTGTGTTGCCCATCTCGTATGTCCGATCCCGCAAGTTCCCGGAAGCGCTTTGCCGTAATCTGTTTTCTCCGCGAGATTGCGCAGCTTTCCCGTGGCCTTTACGACCTCTGCAAGTGATCTGCCGTCCCGTACTGCCAGACCGGAAGAATCATATCCTCTGTACTCGAGTTTTGAAAGGCCATCAAGCAGTACAGGCGCTGCCTGCTGTGTCCCTGTAAAACCGACTATTCCGCACATATTATTTCTCCTTCTTACCTGCTGCTCTTACGAATTCTCTGAAAAGAGGATGCGCTCTGTTAGGCCTGCTCTTGAATTCCGGATGGTACTGGACTCCGACGAAAAAATCATTCTCAGGCAGGACGACGGATTCGACCAGCCGTCCGTCCGGCGAAGTACCCGCGATACAGAGTCCGGCTTTTTCAGCCTCATCTCTGTAATCATTGTTGAACTCATACCGGTGTCTGTGCCTTTCACTGATCATGCTGCTTGCGTAGATCTCTTCTAGCAGGGTCCCCGGGTATATGCTGCACGGATATGCCCCGAGCCGCATCGTTCCTCCCTTCGGGATATCTCCGTGCTGATCCGGCATGAGATCTATCACCTTATGAGAGCTGTTCCCGTCGAATTCACCTGAGTTGGCATCCTCATAGCCAAGCACACTTCTCGCGAATTCTATGACTGCGATCTGCATTCCCAGGCAGATGCCGAGATAAGGGATGTTGTTCCTCCTCGCGTAGCCCGCTGCTCTTATCATTCCCTCAATGCCACGGTCTCCGAATCCTCCCGGTATCAGGATCCCGTCAGCTTCTGACAGGATCGCTTCCTCCGTTTCTTCAGTGATCTCCTCTGCCTCGATCCACTTTATCTTTATGCTGCATCCTGTTTCATATCCTCCGTGACGCAGTGCTTCCGCTACCGAAAGGTACGCGTCATGGAGCTTCATGTATTTGCCTACCATAGCTATTTTAACACATCTTCCGCCTGCTCTGATCCTCTCGACCATAGCTTTCCAGTCTTCCATGTCGCAAGGGCCTGCGTCAATGCCGAGTTCACGGCATACTATCCATGAGAAGTGAGCCTTCTCCAGCATGAGAGGTGCTTCATACAGCACCGGCAAAGTTATATTCTCTATGACGCAGTCCCTCTTGACATTGCAGAAGAGTGATATCTTATCGTATATGTCTTCATCGATGTGACGGTCGGATCTCATGATGATTATGTCAGGTGAGATGCCTATATTCTGCAGTTCTCTTACAGAATGCTGGGTCGGATTTGACTTGTGTTCCCCCGATCCTGTTATATACGGCACCAGCGTGACATGTATGAACAGGCAGTTGGCTTTTCCCTGCTCAATGCTTACCTGACGGGCTGCCTCAAGGAACGGCTGGCTCTCAATGTCTCCGACTGTACCGCCGATCTCAGTGATGATCACATCGCTTTGTCCTTCACGTCCGACGCTGTATATAAACTCCTTGATCTCGTCCGTAATATGAGGGATGACCTGCACCGTTGACCCAAGGTACTCTCCCCGGCGCTCCTTGTTCAGGACATTCCAGTAGACCTTCCCTGTAGTCAGATTAGAGTATCTGTTGAGATCCTCATCTATGAATCTCTCATAATGCCCGAGATCCAGATCCGTCTCCGCGCCGTCATCAGTAACATAGACCTCTCCGTGCTGGAAAGGACTCATCGTTCCCGGATCTACATTGATATAGGGATCCAGCTTCTGTGCTGCGACCTTGAGACCTCTCGCCTTGAGAAGTCTGCCAAGAGACGCTGCTGTAATGCCTTTTCCGAGTCCCGAAACAACGCCGCCTGTTACAAAAATGTACTTCTTATCCATTTGACCTCTCCTCTCAGCAGGACTATTTTCCGCTGGCTCCGTAGTTGGAGAGAACTCTTGCCGACGGGTCATCCACATCGCAGCCCTCCCACGATCTGTTAGGCATCCAGAAATCTATGATCATTTCTGCCTGCCCTGGATAGTACTTTTCAAAGATCTCCCTGTACAGAAGCGATTCCTTGGTGAACGGTCTGGCATAATCATATTTCATACACTTTTCAGCGAACTCTTCATCGGTATAATAACCGTCTGCGTATTCCTTGAGATCATCTACCATTGAGTGCCCGACCGCGTCGGAAAAAGCAGCCTTCTCTCTCCAGAGTATCTCGTCCGGCAGATAATCGCCCTCGAATGCCTTTCTCAGCAGATATTTTCCCTTGCCATACCTGTTCATCTTGACCTCGGGATCTATAGACATCACATACTGCACGAAGTCAAGATCACCGAACGGCACCCTGCCCTCAATGCTGTTTCCTGAGATGCACCTGTCAGCGCGGAGAACGTCGTACATGTGCAGCTCTCTGATGCGTTTACACGCCTCTTTCTGGAATTCCTCTGCATCCGGCGCAAAGTCTGTATATTTATAACCGAACAGCTCGTCTGATATCTCGCCGGTAAGGAGTACCCGTATGTCTGTATTCTCATGTACCGCTTTGCAGACCATGTACATTCCGAGCGAGGCTCTGATCGTAGTGATATCGTAGGTGCCCAGCAGATATATGACATCCTCAAGAGCGTCAAGGACTTCCTCACGTGTCATTATCACTTCAGTGTGGTCACTGCCGATATACTCCGCGACTGTCCTGGCGTATTTGAGATCTATCGGATCAACATCCATACCTACAGCAAAGGTCCTTATAGGAGCAGCAGATTCTCTGGCAGCGATAGCGCATACCAGAGAAGAATCCAGCCCTCCGGAAAGAAGAAACCCGACTTTGGCATCAGCCACCAGACGCTTTCTGACCCCTTCTGTCAGCTTTTCATTGATGTTACGGCATATTTCATCAAGAGTATCTTTTACATACCCTCTTACGAACGTCATGTCGCGATACCTGATGAACTCCCCGTTACGCCAGTAACATCCGGGCGGGAAAGGCATTATTCTGCCGCATATCCCAAGG
>JAFRLN010000081.1 GCA_017431175.1 Mogibacterium sp. | reverse complement strand
TCTTTTTCGTCTTCTTGCCGTTATCGTCGTCATCCTCGTTGGCCAGACGCTTCTTATTCTTCTCTATCACATCGGACGGAGCGAAGATGGAGTCAGTGGCAATATTAGTAACGAAAGAGATGTTGTTGAGTTCCTCGATGAGCTCATCAGCATTGGCGTATCTGTTGGTCTGATACTTGCTGGTAGCCTTCATTACACATCTCTCAAGTGCAGGAGGGATGCCTTCTACAAGTTCTGAAGGAGGAACGATCTCTTCGTTGATGTGCTTGAGCGCAACCGTGACAGGATTTTCGCCGTCAAACGGGACCTTGCCTGTCAGCATCTCGTACATTACGATACCGAGCGAATAGATATCTGATCTCTCGTCTACATAGTTGCCTCTTGCCTGTTCAGGTGAGAAGTAATGTACGGAACCTACGATCTTGCTTCCTGTCGAAAGCGTAGCGTCGTTGACAGCTCTTGCGATACCGAAGTCAGCGAGCTTGACCACTCCGTCATTGGTGATCATGATGTTGTGAGGCTTGACGTCTCTGTGGATGATCTTGTTCTTGTGCGCTATCCTCAGAGCGGAAGCTACCTGCTTGCTGATGTCGATAACTTTCCTGAAATCCATCGGAGCCTCTTCCTCAATGATCTCGTTGAGTGTTTTGCCCTCGATGAGTTCCATAACGATATAGTTGATGTTGCCTTCTCTGCCTACATCGTAAACGCCTACTATATTCGGATGTGAGAGCCCGGCAGCCGCCTGGGATTCTCTTTTGAAATTCTCTACGAACGTAGCATCCTTGGTGAATTCAGGACGGAGTATCTTGACTGCGATAAATCTGTTAAGAAGTCTGTCTCTTCCCTTATATACTACAGCCATACCGCCGTCGCCGATCTTCTCAAGAAGCTCGTATCGGCCTGATAGTAATCTGCTGCTCATATGATCAGTCCTCCGCTAAATTTATGCATATTACAGAGATGTTGTCGTTACCTCCGTTCTCATTCGCTATCGAGATCAGATCCTCTGCGCATATCATCATATCCTGGAATCTTTCCACGGTATAGAGGATGGATTCATCGTCTACTTCATCATACAGTCCGTCGCTGCAGAGCAGAACTCTGTCGCCTTTCACGACAGGTACGCTGAAGCAGTCCGGTTCGTTGTTGGCGTTGGCCCCTATGGCTCTGGTGATGACGTTTTTCCTTGCGTGATGCTGAGCGTCCTCTTTTGTGATCGCACCCATCTTGACAAGATCATTCACGTATGTGTGATCGTCAGTGATCTGCTGGATCAGCCCGTCATGGATCAGATATACCCTGCTGTCCCCTACATTGGCGACATACATCTCATCGCTTCTGATGTATGCGAAGACCAGTGTAGTAGCCATCCCGCCGTACTGAGGCTTGGACTCAGACAGCTTAATAATGAACTGATTGACATATCTGACTGCAGCCCTGAGATATCTGAATATCTCATCACGGCCTTCGAGCCATTCCGGCGGATTATGTCTGATAAATTTTTCCAGTGCATCCAAAGCGGACTGGCTGGCGATCTCGCCTGATCTGTTGCCTCCGACTCCGTCTGCAAGCATGTAGAAATTCACATCCTCCATCACTTTGACGGCATCCTCGTTGATCGGCCTTCTCCTGCCGCCATCAGTCATATAACCAACTCTCATATAAACCCTTTTTCCTCGCTGTTATTTTATATATAGTGTGCTTAAGGCGAGCCCGCGCATCAGTGCAGGCTTTTCTCGATTATACAATAATAGAATCCTATCGTGTTATTATATGGCAAAATCGTATTCATTTCAAGAATACGGCCAAAAGATGGGTCTTCTGCCATAAGTCTGTCAATGACCCCTTCGTTCTCGTCCCTGTCTAGCGTGCAGGTCGAGTAGCAGATCCTCCCGCCCGGTCTCGCGTAACGCAGCGCGTTTCTGAGGATGGCGAGCTGGATGTCCGGCAGCCGGCTCCGGTCCTCGTCTTCTGTCCTCAGCCGGATCTCCGGCTTGGTGCTCATGACTCCGAGACCAGAGCACGGCACATCGGCCAGTACATAATCGAACTGCTCTTCCATTGAGGCATCAAACGATGTGCCGTCCGCAAGGCGAGTCCCGATGATGCTGACTCCGAGCCTTGCGGCAGCTGCCTCAATGAGTTCCAGCCTGTGCGTATGTATATCGCACGCTGTGATGCTGCCCCGGTTTTCCATGAGCTCTGCCATCATTGCTGACTTTCCTCCCGGAGCGGCGCACATATCGAGCACCTTGCTGCCCGGTTTTGGGTCAAGAGCGCTGACCGCGAGGATCGACGAGAGGCTTTGTACTGAGAACATGCCTTTTCTGTACAGGTCTGATCCTATGATCCCGCTCCCGCTTGCCATGGCAGCGATCTCCGATTCCTCCAGTGCCTCTGCATGTATGCCTGCAGCCTCAAGATCTCTGATAAGATCCTCTCTCGTCGTTTTAAGAGTATTGACTCTCAGTATGACCGGCGGAGGCGTGTTGAGACCTCTGAGTATGCTCTCTGCCTCTTCACCGTACTGTTCACATATCCTTCTGACCAGTGTCACCGGGAATCCGTATTTTATTGACAGCTTCCCGTATCTGTCACTGATCTCTACGATCATCGGAGGCTCTGTGGCAGGGCTTCCCTCCTGCAGCTCAAACCGGCTCCGGCCGCGGATATATGATCTCAGGAGCGCGTTAATGAATTTGTCAGTGCCTTTTGCCGTTTTCCGGGCAAGCGAAACAGCCTCGCTTACAGCAGCGTGGTCAGGTACGGAATCCATCTCCCGTATGGCGTACAGCCCCATCCTCAGGATGATAAGAGTTCTTGGCTTGATACTCCTGATACCCTTCTGGGCGAGCCTGTCTATGATGTGATCAAGGGTGATCGTCTGCCTTACAGTGCCCTTGACCATAGACCGGACAAAGCTATCCCGGCAGCCTCTGTGGCGCGGGATAGCTTCGTTAAGTGCCATATTGGAATATGCTCCGTCGATATAGACGCTCTTCAGAGCTTCAAATGCTGTCAGCCAGTCGTCCTGCAAGACTTATCTCCTCCTGCCTGCGATAAGCAGTATTCTGAGAAGGCTGGCGACTGCTGTAGCGAGCGCGGCGACATAAGTCATCGCTGCGGCTCTGAGCACAGTCCTCGAGCCTATATAGTCGTCTTCATTGCACATGCCGAGTACTCTCATCTGCTCAAGCGCTCTGTTGGAAGCGTTGAACTCTACCGGCAGAGTGACCAGATGGAAGAGTATTACGAACAGGAAGCAGCCTACGCCGATGAGGAACATCAGGCTCCCGTAAGGCGATGTAGCCGACAGGATCAGGCCGAAGAATATCATCGGCCAGGATACCATCTGAGTCAGATTGACTACCGGTACGATACCGTTCCTGAAAGCAAGCGGCGCGTAGTGCGTAGCGTCCTGAATCGCGTGTCCGACTTCGTGGCATGCGATGCAGACTGATGATACCGAGTTGGATCCGTATACCTCCCTCGACAGGTTGAGGCTCTTGGTCTTCGGATCGTAGAAATTCGTAAGCGAATTGCCTCCGTTCAGAATGTTGATCGCGACCCCGGAGAGACCGTTCGCGTCCATCATTCTCCTTGCCGCGTCAGCGCCTGTGATTCCAGTGCTGTTGCGGACCTGGGAATAGGTCTTGTAAGCGCTCGTGATCCTTGCCTGCGTAATGAAAGTGAAAAGCATCGCAGGGATCAGGATGATCCACGAATAATCATAGTAATAATATCCGCCGTACATAGTCTGCCCTCCTTACTCTGTGACATCCGGGACGTTTCGTTCTGTCAAGTTTCTGCCCCGGGGTGAAAGAACGAATCGTCCCGATTGTCACACCGGATGATAGATTCTGGTATTGTAAACCGGTCTCCCGGCTTCAGCTGGTGCCCTCTCATAAAATCTCCGGCACTCATTCTCTTCTTACCCTGGAGCTGCTGCTCATATACTCTGAGTCTTCCGGCTCCGCAGTTAATAGTGTAATAGTTCTTTCCGGTCTCACAGACTGTTCCCGGCTCCCCGCAAGGCTCCTCATCCATCAGCGCTTCTGCCCTGTAGAATTTGACCTGGAGCCCGTCCAGATAGCTGTAGCAGGTCGGCCACTCAAGATAAGCCCTGATCTTGCGTTCTATCACGTCGGCCGGCTCGGAAAAGTCCGTCATTCCGTCTTTCTTATTTATCATTGTAGCATAACTGGACAGACTGTCATCCTGTTTTTCGTAAACAGCAGTTCCGTCTGCTATATGCGGGATCGTCTCCGCGAGAAGTCCGGCTCCGGCCTCAGCGAGTATCTTTGATACCTCGGTGATATCCTTGCCGCGGATATCGCATGCGACCTTGCTGATCATATCTCCGGTGTCGAGACCTTCCTCCATCTTCATGATCGTGACACCTGATTCGTCCAGGCCCTTGAGGATAGCTCCCTGCATAGGCGAAGCGCCTCTCAGATCAGGCAGAAGCGACCCGTGTACATTGATACATCCGAGCCTCGGTATCTCCAGTACCTGACGCGGCAGGATCTGGCCAAAAGCTGCAACGACTATCATGTCGGGCTCCAGCGCCGCTATCCTTTCGATCAGTTCGGGATCCTTCCTGATCCTTACAGGCTGAGCAGTCTCGATGCCGTGTTCAAGAGCCAGTTGTCTGACTTCCGAGAG
>JAFRLN010000080.1 GCA_017431175.1 Mogibacterium sp. | reverse complement strand
CCTCTACGACGGTTCGTATCACGAAGTAGACTCCAACGAAGTATCATTCAAGATCGCTGCTTCGCTGGCATTCAAGAAGGGTATCGTTGAGGCAAGACCTTGCCTGCTCGAGCCTATCATGAAGCTTGAGATCACTGTTCCTGAAGCATTCGTAGGAGCAGTCATGGGCGACATGCCGAACAGACGCGGAATGGTACTCGGAATGGATTCCTCGCCTCGCGGAACAGTTCTCCATGCAGAGGCACCGCAGTCTGAACTCTTCGACTATGCTATCGCTCTCAGATCGATGACACAGGCAAGAGGTTCTTTCACTGTAGAGTTCGCAAGATATGCTGAGCTCCCGGGCAACCTCGCTGACAAGGTAATCGCAGCATACAAAGCTTCCCAGGAAGAGAAGTAGTATAGCAGACAGAATAAAAGCATCAAAACTCCCGGATATTTTCCGGGAGTTTTGTGTTTTGTTCATGTGAATGTTGTATACTATACAGCGGTAGATTGTATTGCCTTGCGTAATTGATGGAGGTGAGGATCATGAGAAACAAACTGATGAAATTAAGCGTGCTCTTGCTGGCCCTGATGATGGTTTTCGCGTTCAGCGGATGCAGTAAGGCCGACGAGGAACCTGCCGGGGATGCAGCAGAAGAAGTAGAAGAGACAGCTGAGGAGGAATCAGCGCCGGTGATGATCGGAGCTGAATACGGATATGCCGGAGAAGATCCGGTAGAAGCCGAAGTTTACAGATATCTGGTAGAAGTAGTTGCAAAGGACTACGATGAGGCCGATGTCAGCATTCCTACGGTTCAGATCGTACATGAAGATCTCTCTCAGGAGAACGAAGCTACCGTGTGGGGAGATTTCTGGATCGAAAAATATAACATTGAAGGAGATACCCTCAAGTGCGTTTCCGGAGGAAACTATCCGGGTGTGATGCATCTCAGCAAGAACGGTGACGAATACGAGGTCACAAGTTTCGATGTAGTTGCTGACGGAGGTGAATTTGAGTCAAGCGCAAAAGAACTCTTCGGTGACAGTTATGAAGATTTCATGAAAGTATACGGTGACAGTGATGCAAGGCAGGAACTCAGAAAGATCACTGTATCTGATTATGTCAATATGAACGGGCTTGAAGTGACCAAGCTGCAGGATGAAGGATGGGATCCGGTAGATCTGTATCTTCAGTAGTTTCCCGGCTTACACAAAGCAGAAAAGGCAGGAGTCTGTGCTCCTGCCTTTTGATATCTCCTGAATCATAAGAATATCAGGTCCAGCTCCGGATCGCGTCCAGTATATTAGACGCTCCGATCACACTGATGCTCTGGCTTCCGGCGGAACCGGAAGGAATGATCCGTACCGATCTGCCTCCGTCTTCAATGCTGACATTGCCTGACTCTGCAGCGTGCCTGGCGTTGCGCTCCGGCAGGATAATGGCTTCATAGCCGAGCCTGACAGCTTCCTGCACGATCCTGTCGGCATTAGGAACGGAACGCAGATGACCGGTCAGTCCGACCTCTCCGACAGCAACTATCCGTCTGGATGAGGTTTTGCCGGTATATGAGCTGTATATAGCCAGGGCAGCCGCCAGATCTGTCGCGGTGCTTCCTGTGCTCATACCACCGACAACATTTACATAAACGTCGTGATTGAGAAGGTTGATGCCTGCTTTTTTCTCCAGTACAGCAAGTATCATATTGATCCTGTTATAGTTGATACCGACTGCAGTCCTGCGGGCGAATCCTACATTGGCCGGAGTAACCAGGGCCTGTATCTCAAAGAAGACCGGGCGGCTTCCTTCATAGACTGCCGAGATGACTGAGCCTTCTTCGCATACATCGCTTTCGATAAGACTTCCCGAGAGGTCCGATACTTCGACCATGCCTTCAGAGGACATCCTGAACGCGCCGATCTCATCTGTGGTTCCGAACCTGTTCTTGAACGATCTGAGGATGCGGAGATCCCTGTCGCGCTCGCCACTGAAACTCAGCACACAGTCGACCATATGCTCGATGGTCTTAGGCCCGGCAAGTTCACCTGACTTTGTCACATGAGCAACTATGAATACAGGGACATTGTTCGTTTTGGCAAAACTGATGAGCAGGTTGGAGCATGCGCGTATCTGCGTCACACTGCCGGCAACCGAGTCGGCCTCGTTTGAATACATCGTCTGTATCGAGTCGATGATAAGAAAACAAGGCTTCATCTCTTCGCATACAGAGAGGATGTTCTCAATGTTGGTCTCCGGATATATGTACAGCGCATCACTGATCCCTCCGCCGCGGCCTGATGCGCAGACCCGGTCGGCCCTGAGCTTGACCTGCTCTTCAGACTCCTCTCCGCTGACGTACATGACAGTCCCGTAATTCTCAGCGATCCGGTTGGCAGCCTGAGCGATCATGGTGGATTTTCCTATACCGGGCTCGCCGGAGATCAGAACCAGTGAACCAAGCACGATTCCACCTCCGAGCACCCTGTCAAGCTCGCCGATCCCGGAACTCATACGAGCGTAATCTGATGTTCCGACGCTGCCCAGCCGGACAGGCCGGCCTTCAGTCCCTGTTCGCCTCCTGGTATCCGCCGACGGTTCTTTCAGTCCGCTGATCTTATGCTCAACTATAGTGTTCCAGCTGCCGCAGTAAGAACACTGTCCCTGCCAGGACAGATATTCATTTCCGCATTCGCTGCACATATATACAGTCTTCTGTTTCTTAGCCATTCGTTACACCTTGATTCTGTAAAAAAAGGCGGCCTGCTTCTGCATGCCGCCGGCTGTGCTCGTTATTGCTCGGATGCTTCGCCAGATCCGCCGCCCTGCGCGGAAACGCGTATTTCAGGCTGAGTATCCCTTGAAGTCTTGCCTTTGGCGGACGGTTTCCTCACTGTATCCATCTCGAACCAGAAATCAGAGCCTTTGCCTTCCTCGCTGTTCACACCGTAATTCGCGCTGTGGAGATTGAGGATGCTTTTGGAAATCGCCAGGCCGAGGCCGGTTCCTTCTATACCTCTCTCGTGGTTGGCCGAGGTCCTGTAATACTTGTCCCATACATGACCGAGCTCGTCGGAAGGTATGCCGACACCATGGTCTATACAATGGAAAGTTACTTTATTCTTACTCCGGCTGAGCTGTATGTCTATATACTTGTTGTCGCCGGAATACTTGACTGCGTTGGACACGAAATTGGTCATGACCTGCATGATCTTGCTTCTGTCGCCCATAACATACGCGGCTTTGCAAGGGTGGAAATGTATCTCGAATCCCTGAGACGAGCCGAGAACCATGAAACTCTCATAGACATCCTGAGCTGCCTCAACAAGATCGAAGATCTCTCTGTGCATCTCAACGTTATTGGACTGCAGGTTGGAAACGGACAGCATATCAGTAACGAGCCGGTTGAGTCTCTCCGTTTCGGAAATGATGATCTGCAGATCAGCGTTCCTTTTTTCAGGAATGTCACCGGAGATATCTATGATTTTTTCGGCATAGGATCTTATCATCGTCAGCGGCGTCTTAAGGTCGTGCGAGACATTCGCGAGGATCTCTCTCTGATAGAAATCGGTCTTCTCCATCTCATAAGAAGCCTTGTTCAGAGCATGCGCAAGTTCCTTGGTTTCCGTGAAGGATGAACCGTTGAACTTGATGTTGTAATTACCGGTGGACAGCTCCTTGGCTGACCGCGTCAGATCCTCGATAGGGGAGGTGATGCGCCTGGAGAGGGCGTAAGCGAGAAGACACGCCACTGACAGCAGGATGAAAGTGATATAGCTCAGCATGCTCTTGATGATCCTGATCGTGGTCTGATCAGGATACAGTGGTGCAATAATGTAAAGTGTCGACATATCCGGCCCGGCCTGGATATTCGTTGCATATACCAGCCTGGCAGCTGAGCCGGATGATGCTGACATCCGTGTCTCAGTAACACTTTCATTAGGGGAGGCCGCAAGCTTTTTGCCGATGCGCTCTATGTCTGCGTTGTAGACATCAGGACTCAGACCGGCTCTGGTGCCGTCAAAGATGATCGTGCCTGAACCGTTGTCGATCCTGATATAGATCCCGTTGATATCCGCTGTCTCTACCGCGTAATCGCCGAAATGCGCCGGCGATTTGCGGTACTGGGTCTCGATGGAACTTGCAGTGCGGATGACCTCCTGTGTGCGGACTCTCTGATAATAGGTATCCAGGAAAAAAGAAGTAAGGACCCACAGAAACGATATGAGGATCATAGCAAACATGACGAACGAGAATAATGTCGTCGTCTTGATGCTGTTAGCGTCTATTCTTTTTGCCTGCTTGCTGCCGCCTGCTGCCATTGAGGACTAACCTTCGTATTCGAACTTATAGCCTACACCTCTGAGGGTAACGATGAATTTCCTGTAAGGGCCGAGGCTGTTCCTGAGATTCTTGACGTGAGTGTCGATAGTGCGGTCATCGCCGAAGAAATCATAGCCCCAGATGTCTGACAGAAGCCTGTCTCTGGAGAGGGCGATGTTCTTGTTCTGTATCATGTAGAACAGCAGGTCATATTCCTTCGGAGTCAGCTCAATGCGCTTGCCGTCAACAGTGATCGTGCGCGCAGCGAAGTTGACTTCAAGGCCTTCAAACTTCTCAATATTCTGTGCTGTCTTGTCCGAAGCGTCTATGCGGCTCAATACTGCGTTGACTCTTGCCATGAGTTCTTTCGGACTGAAAGGCTTGACGACATAGTCGTCGATGCCGAGTTCAAAACCGAAGAGCTTGTCGTATTCCTCGCCGCGGGCTGAGAGCATGATCACCGGGATGTTCTTGATTTTCTGTATCTCCTTGACGGCGCTGAAACCGTCAAGCTTAGGCATCATGACGTCCATAATGATCAGATCATAGTCGTTGAGCTTGACCATGCCGATTGCGCTCATTCCGTCTGCAGCCTCTTCTGCTTCGTATCCGCTGAATTCAGCGTATTCTCTTATGACCTCGCGGATCTTATCTTCGTCATCTACAATGAGTAATCTCTTCATATGGGATCCTCCGTTCTGAAACTATCTGTGATCGCGAAAAATTATATCACATCAGAGCCCAACCTGAAACAGCATTTGGGCAAAATACCATATTGACAAGCACATATACTGGTGATATAATCACTCATTTTTAACCAATTGACTTTTTGAACGAAAAACGATAAAATGAATGCGGAATGTGATATGAGGAGAAATGTGCATGTTTAATGTCGGCGACTACATTGTATATCCGATGTACGGCGCGGGGATCATTACAGATATAGTCGAAAAAGACTTCCTGGGTGAGTCCCGTACGTATTACAGTGTCTCGCTTCCATACTCACGCATGGATGCTTCTGTCCCCGTCGACAACTGCGAGAAGCTCGGAGTGAGAGCTGTTATCGATCAGTCACGTATTGAAGAAGTCATAGAGGTGCTCAAGGCGGACACAGAGCCGATGAACCCCAACTGGAACAAGCGGTACCGTGAGAACACGGAACGGATGCAGACGGGGAACATTCTGGAAGTCGCGGCTGTAGTCAGGAATCTTGTAAGGACGGACAGAGCCAAGCCGCTTTCTACCGGGGAGAAGAAACTCCTCGGTACAGCCAAGCAGATCCTGGAGAGCGAGCTGATATACTCAGGCGGCTACACCATGGAACAGGCAGACGAACTGGTCGAGTCAAGCATTTAGCTCCGGCGATGCGGGGATCGGCCTTTTTTATTGGCATTATTCTATTGAAAATAGCTGTATACAATGATTTTTCGATTGAAAGAAACAATCCGTTAGCATATAATAGCGAAAGGTATTGCCTGGAGAGATGCAGATCTTTCTGCGTAACAAGAGTTAAGGAGACATTGATGTCTGTACGAGTAGGAACCGGTTATGATGTTCATAAGCTTGTCCCGGAGAGGGCTCTGATCCTGTGCGGGACTCCAGTCCCCTATGAGAAGGGACTCCTCGGACATTCGGATGCCGATGTAGCTGCTCACGCGTTGATGGACGCGCTGCTCGGAGCTGCAGGGCTTGGAGATATCGGCAGACATTTTCCCGACAGTGACGAGAAATACAGAGGAGCTGACTCGATGAAGCTCCTTGAAGAAGTGAGAGACATGCTGGCGGATGCCGCTGAAGACGGCGAGGTCGTTATCAATAACGCTGACATTACGATCATTGCCCAGGCCCCCAGGCTCTCGCCATATAACAGTCAGATGAAGAATAATGTAGCAAAAGCACTCGGGATCCCTGAGTCGCGCGTGAATATCAAAGCGACGACTGAAGAGGGACTCGGGTTCACAGGCAGGGGGGAAGGCATAGCCGCCATAGCAACCTGCTCGATAGAAGGGAGATTTGAATAATGAGATTATCTAAGAACCACCTGAAAACACTAAGAGAAGCACCATCCGATGCTGTACTTGAGAGCCATAAGCTGCTTGTAAGAGCCAATATGATCAAGCAGGAAGCTGCCGGCATCTATATGTATCCTAAGCTGGGCTGGAGAACTGTCCGCAAGGTAGAACAGATCGTCAGAGAAGAGATGGACTATATTGACTGCCAGGAGATATACATGCCTCACGTCAATCCTGCTGAACTCTGGCAGGAGACCGGAAGATGGTATGCTTACGGACCTGAAATGTGGAGAATCAAGGACCGTAACGGCAATGACTTCATCCTCAACCCTACATGCGAGGAGATCTTCACAGACTTCGTCCGCAAAGAATGGTCATCATACAAGGAACTGCCGTTCTCGCTCTATCATATCCAGTTCAAGTACAGAGACGAGTCGCGTCCGAGATACGGACTTCTGAGAACAAGAGAGTTCATCATGAAGGATGCGTATACTTTTGATGCTACTGAGGAAGATCTGCACACTGCTTACATGAGACAGTATCACGCAAATGAGAAGATCTTCACCAGAATGGATCTTGACTACAGGATCGTCTAGGCTGACAACGGCCCTATCGGCGGCAGCAAGTCCCACGAGTTCTCCGCTCTCAGCGACTGGGGTGAGTCAGATATTCTCTACTGCGACAACTGCGGAATGGCAGCTACAGTCGAAAGAGCTGAGTTCACAGACGAAGCACCTGTTGAAGAGGAAATGCAGCCGGTTGAGAAGGTGTTCACACCTGGCACCAAGACGATTGAGGATGTCTGCAACTATCTCCATCTCCCTGTAGAGAAGTCCATCAAGGCTCTTATGTTCACAACTTATGATACTGACCTTCAGCCTAAGGACTATGTAACATGCTTCATCAGAGGTGACAGACAGCTCAACATGATCAAGCTTGTCAATGCTCTCAACATTCCTGAGCATTATATTGAATTCTCTGACGAGACTGTTGCAGGACCGCTCACAGGAAGTGTTGCCGGATTCACAGGCCCGATGGGACTCAAGAACTGCATTGTGGTCGTAGTCTCTGAACTCGTAGGCACAGTCAACATGTGCGCCGGCGCTAACGAAGAAGATCACCACCTGACCGGAGTCTGCTACGGAAGAGATTATACCGGCGATATCATTACTGATATCAAAGAACTCCAGGCAGGAGATCCTTGCCCGCACTGCGGCAAGCCGGTCAAGTTCAGAAGAGGTATCGAGGTAGGCCAGATCTTCAAGCTGGGTCTCAAATACTCTGAAGGCATGAATGCTACATTCAAAGATGAGAAGGGTGTGGATCACCCTTACTGGATGGGCTGCTACGGTGTAGGTATCACCAGATCCATGCAGGCTGTCGTAGAACAGCACCATGATGACAAGGGTATTATATGGCCTCTGTCAGTTGCGCCTTATCACGTTATCGTAACCGTTATCAAGTCCAAGGATGAGACACAGCTCGCGCTCGCTTACGACATCGAGAAGAAACTCGAGGCGATGGGAGTTGAAGTCATGGTAGATGACCGTGATGAGAGACCTGGAGTCAAGTTCAACGACGCTGACCTCATCGGTATCCCAATCAGGATCACTGTCGGTAAGCTTGCCGGAGAGGGCAAGGTTGAGTACAAGCTCCGCCGCGAGGATGATCATGAGATCGTGACAGCAGAAGAGGCCATCGCTAAGGCGAAAGCTCTCGTAGATCTCGAAGGCGACGGAAGATACTTCTTCTCCAGACTTTCAGAGGAGACAATGAACGCTCACTAATAACAGTTCAAGCAGGAGGATAACAAGTATGCAAGTCTACAATACTCTGACCAACCGCAAGGAAGAATTCGTGCCTATTGAAGAAGGCAAGGTCAGAATGTATGTCTGCGGCCCTACGGTCTACAATTTCTTTCATATAGGAAACGCCAGACCGTTCGTGGTTTTCGATACACTCAGAAGATATTTCAAGTACAGAGGCTATGATGTTACATTCGTACAGAATTTCACGGATGTAGATGACAAGATCATCAACAGAGCTAAGGAAGAAGGCATTACTGCGCCGGAAGTGTCTGAAAAATACATCAAAGAGTATTTTGATGACGCCGGAGCGCTCAATGTCATCAAGGCTGATGTTCATCCTAAAGTATCGGAACACATTCCTGAGATCATTGAATTTGTTCAGACGCTGATCGACAAGGGCTATGCTTATGAGGCTGACGGAGACGTCTATTACTCGACACGCAAATTCCCTGAATACGGAAAGCTGTCCGGACAGAACATCGATGACCTTGAGAGCGGCGCCAGAATCGCGATCGGCGAAGTCAAGAAAGATCCGCTGGATTTTGCGCTCTGGAAAGCACGCAAGGAGGAGTCGGAGATCGCATGGGAATCCCCATGGGGAATGGGAAGACCGGGCTGGCATATCGAGTGCTCGACAATGGCTAAGAAGCATCTCGGCGAAACGATCGACATCCACGGAGGCGGACAGGATCTTACCTTCCCGCATCATGAGAATGAGATCGCTCAGTCTGAAGCGTGCAACGGCGTACCTTTCGCGCGCTACTGGATGCACAACGGCTATATCACAGTTGACAAGGTCAAAATGTCAAAGTCTCTCGGCAATTTCTTCACAGTAAGAGACATCCGCAAAGTATACAGCGGAGACTTTATCAGATTCTTCCTTCTGTCAGGTCATTACCGCAGCCCGATCGATTTCAGTGATGAACTGATGCACTCATCCAAGCAGGGTTATGACAGGATCGCGACAGCGATAGAAACTCTCGAGTTCCTCAAGAAGAACGGTACTGATGAGCCTATGGAGAATGAAGCTGACATGATCGCGGGACTCGACAAGTTCAGGGACAGATTCATCGAGGTAATGGATGATGACCTGAACACAGCGGATGCGATTTCGGTCATATTCGAGATGGTCTCAGAGATCAATGTTGCTGTTAAGAACGGAGCTTCAAAATCCTATGCTGAAGAGGCTCTCAGGAGGATCGACGAGCTCACAGAGGTACTCGGAATCTTCAGAAATGAAGGTGAAGAGGAAGGCCTCGGCGACGATATCCAGGCTCTGATCGATGAGAGACAGGCAGCCCGCAAGGAAAAGAACTGGGCAAAAGCTGACGCTATCAGAGACCAGCTCGCTGCTATGGGGATCACTCTCAAGGATACTCCGCAGGGCGTCCAGGTCATCAGAAACTAGAATGGAGCACAGCAGCAGGTGGCTATACGAAGCGATTTAAACACAACAGCTCTCGCTTATCTCGGGGACGCAGTATACGAGGTGATCATCCGCGGGATGATCCTTGAGAAGTTCCCTCAGGACGCGGGCAAGGCACATAAGCACGCTGTGAAATACGTCTCCGCGGAAGGCCAGGCCAGAGCCGCGAGACAGCTGATCGCGGAAGGTTTTCTGACTGAAGAAGAGGAGGCGTTGCTCAAAAGGGCGCGCAACCACCGCTCTATGTCAAGGCCGCAGCACGCGGATCCGCGCGACTACAAATACGCGACAGGCTTCGAAGCGCTGCTCGGATACCTGCATCTGGCGGGCAAGCAAGGCAGGATCAGAGAGATCACAGACAGAGCAATTCAGATAACAGACACTGCCGGACAATGATCCGGCAGTTTTTGTTTTGGCGCGCAGCAGTGTATTTTTGTGTATTGATGTAGAGACTGCATCTTTATGCTATAATCACTTCATGCTGAACATAAGATACTCGGACAACAAAAGAATATTCAATCTACACACTGAAGGTATTCCTTATCTGTCTGTGGATCTGCTTGACAGACTCGGTGTACCTAATCTGTTCACGACAAGATATATTTCATATGATCCGGTGACCGGCACAGGGATAAAAGGACTGCGCCAGGCGGTCATGAATACAGAAGATGTGGCGGAGGCATCTCCTGTCTGTAGGAGGAACAGGAACATACTTGCCCATCAGCTCGGATCATCGATCAGCATGGAATGCATCACTGATCAGAAGCATACTAATTATGTACATGTGGCGTCGAAAGAAGATCTCGGAATTCCGACAGTAGGGAACTTTGCCCTTCACCGACACTATGTGGACGGTGTGGTCACGGACATCCCGGATGTGCTTCTGACAGCCTTCGGAGGCGACTGTCCTCCTGTATATATAGTCGATCCGGTGCGAAAAGCTGCGGGCCTGGTCCACGCGGGCTGGCGAGGGACTCTGGGAAGGATCCCGGAAGTTGCGATCGCCAACATGGTGGTCAGGTTCGGATGCGATCCGGCGGACATATACGCAGTGGTCGGTCCCGGGATATGCAGAGACTGTTATGAGATGGGCAATGAAGTCTACGACGCTTTCGCTTCAGAATGGAGCAGAGCAGAAGCGGATAGGATCCTTTCGAAGTATCCTGCGGTCGATGCTGACGGCAAAGAGATCCCGGGAGGCAAATACCATCTTGATCTCAGAGAGGCCAACAGGCTTACTCTTCTGAGAGCGGGAGTCCCGGAGGATCATATAGAAGTGTCCAATGTATGTACCAAGTGCAATTCGGACGTGTTCTATTCATACAGGTCAGGCCGCATGGAGAATGAGCAGACGGCAATGCTGGTTAACAGATTCGGAGGTGCTGTATGAATATGATAGTAGCTGCAGACAGCAAATGGGGTATCGGCAGAGATAACGGACTGCTTGCGTCACTTCCGTCAGATATGAAGTATTTCAGAGAGCATACTCTCGGTAAGGTCGTTGTCATGGGCCGCAAGACGCTTGAGTCGCTTCCGGGACAGAAAGGACTTCCCGGCAGGATCAACATCGTTCTGTCGACCAACAAGCATTTTGAGGCCGAAGGCTGCAGGATCGTACATTCTGAGTATCAGCTGTTTGACGAGCTGGCACAATATGATCCGGATGATATCTATCTGATAGGCGGCGCGTCGCTGTACAACAGATTCTATAAATATTGCAGCAGACTGTATGTCACAAAAATGGACGCAGACCTGAATGCTGACGCGTTTATCGTAAACATCGATGAGGACGAAGACTACAGTCTTATCTCGGAAAGTGAACCGGTCACAGAGAACGGCATCACGTTCAGATTCCTTGTATACTCAAGAAACTCAGAAGGTCTTAACAGAGCAAGGACACTCAGATTCTGATACCGGATGCTGAAACAGTGAAGAGGGGGACGACATGCTTCAGTTTCTGACAAGGACGGGCGCGCTTACCGGAGTGATGCCCAGGCTTTATGTAAGCTGCCATCCGGACGATTTTGAAAGACTGTTCAGGACAATATGTGCGGATATATTTGCGGTGCAGGAAAACTGCGCCGTTTTTTATGAGGATGACCCATCAGTTGAATACAATGAGGCTGAACTGTTCTCACTGCTCAGTGAGATGAGGCTGATCGTCGTCCCGGTAACCCGGAGACTTCTCAGTGAGAGCAGCCGTTCGCTCGATATCGAGCTGCCTTTTGCCAAGAGAAACAGCATCGCGATCCTTCCGATACTTGCGGAGGACGGTGATGCGGCAGAACTGATTGACCTCTTCAGTAATACTGAAGTGTTCAGAGGCCTGCAGTTCCTGAACAGGTATGACAGGGATCCGACTGCACTGAAGTATGAGGATAAACTTTCAACGCTCCTCAGATCAGTGCTGATCACTGAGGAAGAAGTACAGAGGATACACAATGAATTCTCTTCGAAGATATTCCTGAGCTATCGTAAGAAAGACAGGGAACAGGCACAGGAGCTTATGCGCCGCATCCACAGGGTCGATGTCTGCAGGGACACTGCTATCTGGTACGACGAATACCTGATACCGGGAGAGGCTTTTGACACGAATATCATGGAAGCTCTCGATGAGAGCGATGTTTTCGTCATGAGCGTGACGTCGTCATTCCGTGAGCCCGGCAATTATGTTGCCGATCACGAATACCCGGACGCTGTAAGAAAAGGAAAGCCTCTTGTAGCTGCAGACATGAAGCATTTTGACCGGGATACTCTTGATGATCTTGAAGTACTGTACCCCGGCATCAATGCGTTGATGGTGGATCCGGACGATACAGATGCGCTCGGCGTGACTCTCAGGCGCCGTCTGATAGAAGAAGCCGGGATCAGCGAAGACAGGCTTCTTGACGATGACGGTGAGCATCTTTACTATATAGCGCTTGCTTATAAGAACGGAATACGCACCGAGGCTGATCCGGCGAGAGCAGCCGAGATCTTCAGGATGTCTGCTGATAACGGATGCTATGAATCGTATCTGAGACTGATCGGTATGTACCGCATGGGGGACGGCGTTCCGAAGGATCCTGAGGCGGCGCTGGAATGCTGTAAGAAAGCGGAAGAAACAATCAGGCCGCTCGAGGGCAGTTCGCTCAGAAGCGATAATGCTCTCGCTGAGATCTATGAAGAGGAAGGACATATATACAGCGCTCTCAAGGATGAAGAGAAGATGGCTGCGGCATTTCTGTCTGCTCTGGAGCTCCGCAAAAAAATGCAGAAGATGTATGAAGACGCGTCTCTCGGCAAGTACTGCGAGAGTATGATCACATTCGCTTCTGTGCTGTATGAATCCGGTCTGTTTACTGACGCGGGAGATCTGGCTGCCGGGTTCATCGCGGAAAACGGACTCCTGCTCGAAGGCGGCGAAACGACAGGCGGGGATGCCGGGGACGATCTCGGGCTGCTCCGCATTAAAGCGCGTGTATACAGCCTGCTCTGCGGTATATTACTGCAGCTGAAGCGTCTGCCTGACGTGACCAGATACGCAAAGGCGAGGGTGGAGGTCTGTGAACGGATCGAAAACGCGACCGGCGATGTCGAAGATCTGCGGGACCTTGCGGATGCGTACCTTGTCTATGCGGACTTTCTTAAGAATACTGATACTGCTCTGGCGGACAGATTCATCGAAAAGTATACTGAGATACGTTCGCGTCTGGATGAATTTGAACAGGACAGACCTAAGACTGTATCAGACGCCATCGACACTCTCAGTATAGCGGATAATGCTTTGATGAAGATGTACAGCGGAGACGCATCTTCTCTTGAGAGAGCGACTGCTTTATATAATGAGGTGCTCGGGATCTGCAGCGGCCTCATGGAGGGCTCCGGCAGATATAATGCGACTCTTCTGACCGCGGAAGTTTATCAGCGCTTCGGGGAGATGGAGCGTGCCGTTAAGGGATCCGGTCAGAAGTCTATGGAGAATTACAAGAGAGCATTGTCGATCCTGAAAGACGCAGAAAAAGAGCACAGAAATGATTACCGGATCATGGTCAAGATTTCCGGAGTGCTCGACCGGATAGGCACACTCTATATGAAGAATGCTGACCTCACAAATGCTACACAGTGTTATACAGATGCTCTCGAGATCGATATGCGTCTGTCAAGGCTCCTCAAGGACTCTCCGTCCAGGCACAATCTCGCCAAGAGCTATATGAGGTGCGCGGAGATCAACAAGGAGCGCGGCCATCAGCCTGTCGCTGATGTCAACAACAGGAGTGCACTCAAAATCCTTGAACAGCTCGTTCAGGAGACTGACGACTACAGGATAATCGAGGATCTTGCGCTCGCCAATTTCAGGCTCGGGATGTCGGAACGCTTTCCGGCAGAAAAGAGGCTCGATTACTACAGTAAAGCCTTACACGTTTATGAACATCTGCTGACAATAACTAACAATGCCGCACAATACATAAGCGCGCGGGATGCTGTACAGCAGCACATTAAAGGTGTTTCCTAGGGAAACAGCAGATCAGAGCAGCCGGGGGTGCTGCGGGAAGGAGAGAAGCTATGTTCTGGAATAAGAAGAAGAAAAAAGAAGAAGTGCCGGCCGAAAAGAACTATTCAGATTCGCCGGTATTTCCTGGGTTCAAGGAGAACAGCGACGGTACTTTCAGTCTGTCATTCGATGAGCCTGCGAAGAAAAAGGAGCCTAAGATGGTAACGGACAGAATCTATGTCATATCCAGAGGCAACATCGATCTGAAAGAGGCGCAGAACATAACTATACATGCTGCGATGGACAATCCTGACTTTGCGGGAAATCTCATTACTGACGGTCATGTGGACCTTGTGTGGTGCTCAGCGTATCCTGACGCTATTTTCGGACAATACAAGCTCCCTGAATTACTTCTGGGATATATAAAACAGACAGAAGGCGACACATACATGAAGAAGGACAGTACCCTCATCCAGCTCGAGGGCAATAAAGACGGTGATGATTACTACATCCTGATCCTCATACACTTTGAGAACTAGCTTTATACAGGAGAAAACCGAAATTCAGGAGGTCAGACATGGCATTTTCGCCACATGAACAGAGAAAATTACGGACAATTCTGAAGCCGGACACGGAGAGAGATAACACTTCCGATCCGAAGGGGAGCTTCAGTGAGGAAGATCTGGCGGATGCTGTCAGGATCATGAACGGAATAAAACCATCGCTCCTCGGGAAAGCGGGGGAGGCAGCAGAGCAGCGGGACGGCACGGACTGCCCGTCATATGCGAAAAACCGGGAACTTGAGACGGTCACGATTCCCGAGGGCGTGAAGAGGATACCGGAGAATTGTTTCGATCAGTGCGGAAAGCTCAGAGAAGTCATTTTGCCTGAATCGCTCGAGGAGATCTGCAACATGGCTTTTTCCGGCTGTATGTCTCTTGAAAAGATAAGCATACCGGCTGCCGTAAGCAGTATAGAGCCGCAGGCTTTCACATATTGTATGGGGCTTAAAGAGATCGATGTTTCCGAAGACAATGCGGAGTATTCTTCATATCAAGGAGCTCTTTACGACAAAATGCAGTCAGTGCTGGTGAAATATCCTGCGGGACTTACAGGCGAAGCGGTTCTGTCCGAAGATCTTTTTGAGATCGGGGAGTGGGCATTTGAGTGGAGCGCGGTCAGCAGGATCGAAATACCTGAAGGTGTAACGAAGATAGGATCGAGGGCATTTTCCGGCTGCATAAGGGCGGAGGAGATCGTAATCCCTGAGACAGTAACGCGCATAGGTGATCAGGCTTTCTTCGGCTGCAGAAGCCTGAAAGAGCTTGTGATCCCGGATGGCGTCATGATCATTGAGCGCTCCGCGTTTTACAACTGTCAGAATCTTGAGAAGGTATACATGCCCGAAAGCGTAGCGAGCCTGGATTCATGGGCATTCGACGGATGTCCCAAGCTGACTGTGTACTGTCCGGAAGGTTCGTATACTTGGGAGTACTGCGAAGCCACAGGTGTCCCGCACGAGGCAAGCGAATGACAGACATAAAAGGGAAGATGAAGAGGTATTTACACATATGCATGTTCATAATAATATGTGCGGTCTTTTGTTCTGCCCTCGCGTCATGTTCAAACGGCGGATCAGAAGCTGCAGGTGATCAGGAGGAATCTCCGATGGCTGCCGAAGACGACGCGAAGGATACAGCTCTCAGCGCGCTGTCTTCCCGCCTGGCTTCCGAACGCTCATGTGTATGGGTGTACCGGGACTTCGGGGTGACAGAGAATCACTTTACACAGAAAGCCAAGATGTGGGGGATCGATGAATCCCTCGTGCATGACATGGATGAAAACTGCACGGACGATCCATTCGGGGGGTCAAGCTGCATAAAGTGCAGCCAGACAACGGCTGAAGGAGACTGGGGCGGCTGGCTTTTCCTGAACGGATACCTGCCTGAAGGCGAGAGCGTTCCGCTTCTGAATGACGGAAGCACCGGCGGGCAGGGAGTGGATCTTTCAGGTGCCTCAGAGCTCACTTTTGCAGCCAGAGGAGAAAACGGCGGTGAGACAGTAGAGTTCTTTACAGCGGGCTTTGGCTATGACGGAGCGACCGCAGAGCGCACTGCAGAGTACCCTGACAGCGCGAAGAGACTGTCAGCAGGTACTGTTGTGCTGGATAAGGAATGGAAAGAGTACTCCATTCCGCTCGACGGATCTGATATGAGTTATATCGTATGCGGATTCGGCTATGTCCTTAACGCTGACCACGGCAGCGGGGACAATACATTCTACATCGATGAGATAAGATTCACCGGTGACATCAGGAGTGCCGCAGCAGCGCCTGTGATGATCCGCTCATATGATACGGACAATATCTACATACAGAATGCAGCGTTTTCATATGATAACGCGCTGGCTCTGATGGCTTTCATTTCCGAAGACATGAGGACTGAGGCTGAGCAACTGGCAGACGCCTTTGTGTACGCTGTCAGAAATGACCGCTCAGGCAATAAACGCATCAGAAACGCGTACGCGTCCGGTGATATCTCTGCTTATCCCGGATGGGGGAGCGGCGCGAGACTGCCGGGCTGGTATGACAGTGGAAAAAGTGAATGGTTCGAAGACAGATATCAGGCAGGCAGCAATGCGGGTAACACATCATATGTCGCTTTAGCTTTGCTGCAGTACTATAATAAATACGGCGGAGATGAATACCTGGAGACAGCAGCCGCACTCATGGACTGGGTGCTCGATCATTGCAGTGACGGGGGAGACGGTTTCACCGGAGGCATTGACGGCTGGGAGGAAGGAACGCCGCCGGTCATTTACGAGCTGACCTATAAGTCTATTGAACACAACATAGACGCCTATGCCGCTTTCAGTCAGCTGTATGGGGAGACCGGAGACTCGAAATACTATGATGCTGCCAAGAGCGCTGAGCGGTTCGTATTATCCATGTATAATGATGAAGACGGACTGTTCATGACCGGCACGCAGGATGGCGGCGTGACGCCTAACAGAGATGTGGTCGTTCTTGACGCGCAGGTGTGGTGTGCGATGGCCATGGGCGATTCCTTCGATAAGTATGATGCCGCGCTTAAGACGGTCGAAAAGATGAAGACCGCAGAAGGCGGATATCCGTTTTGCCTTGAAAACAGCAATGGCGGATGGTGGGCTGAAGGCACGGCCTATACGGCTCTCATGTACAGGCTGCGCGGAGATGAAGACAAGTATGCAGAGGCGATGAAGGCACTTGAAGGCATACAGCTTGAAAACGGCCTCTTCCCGGCGGCAACTGTTGACAACCTGTCGACAGGCATGGAGATTTTTGACGGATCAGCATGGGAATATTCGCAGGATCCTCACATAGCGCCCGCGGCATGGTATATTATGGCTTCAAACGGCTTTAATCCGTATACATTTGCAGATGCAGAGACACCTGGAGAAGAATGATCCGGGCATACCTGCCGGGGCACATTGCCCTGAGCAGATGATGCACTGCGCAGGAAGGACATACAAGATGAGCAAGAGAGATAATAAAAGATTCAACGACAGCACAAGAAAAAGCGCGCCGAAGAGGGGTGGCAAGAACCGCAGAGACTACGGCGACAATTATGAACCAAAGCGTCAGAGCAGATCCGCGGCGCCATCGGGACGCAGAACGTCTGCTTCGCCAAAAAGACCCGCAGCTGAAAGCCGTTCGCGCAGGGTCCTTGGTTTTGACATGGACGCGAGAGATGAGTTCAGGCAGAATATCGGCAATGACGGTCTCGAAGTTATCGCCGGCCGTAATCCTGTAACAGAAGCGCTGACCGGTGAACGCGAAGTTGAGCGCGTATTTATCGCTGACGGAGCTGAGGGGTCGGTATCGAAGATCGTTGCCATTGCGAGGGAGCAGGGCGTGATCGTAGACTTCGTTCCGAAAGAAAAGATCGACGCGATGGCTCCCGGCACCAAGCACCAGGGCGTTGTTGCTAAGGTCAGCGAGTACAGCTACGCAGACATGGAGGAAGTTTTCGCCAGAGCAGAAGCGGCGGGCGAAGATCCTTTTATCGTGATACTCGATGAGGTGACTGATCCGCACAATCTCGGAGCTATCATAAGGACCGCTGAGTGCGCCGGCGCGCATGGCGTGATCATCCCTAAGCGCAGGGCTGCTTCTCTGACACAGACGGTCGCTCTGACTGCAGCGGGAGCTATTGAATGCATGCCTGTCGTACAGGTGACCAATCTTGCCAGAACGATAGAAGAGCTGAAAGAGAAAGGCATCTGGGTAGGCGCTGCCGATATGGACGGGGAATCATACTTTGAAGCCAATCTTACCGGGCCTATCGCTATAGTTATAGGAAATGAAGGAAAAGGTGTCGGCAGGCTTGTCAAAGAGAAGTGCGATTTTGTGCTCTCGATCCCTATGTATGGTAAGATCAATTCCCTCAACGCGTCAAATGCTGCGGCGGTTCTGATGTACGGAATAAGAAGAGCCAGGGGATAGCCGCCGCCGGTGAAATTGTTTATGTGATTATCCAAAATAATCCTTGACTTTGACTTGCATTATGAGTATTATTATCGAGCGGCTTTATGATTAACAATCGGAGCACTGGGTAACCGGGCTTCGAGTTTTAGATTGAACAGATGCGTCAGCATCTCTCCCGTGAGTCGCGGACGCATTATATATCAAACGTAACAGAAGGAGTAATTCAATGGCAGCAGGCGATAGACAGAAGGTTATCCTTGCATGCACAGAGTGCAAGCAGAGAAACTACAATACAATGAAGAACAAGAGAAATAATCCTGACAGGATCGAGCTCATG
>JAFRLN010000079.1 GCA_017431175.1 Mogibacterium sp. | reverse complement strand
AGGGAGTGGGAACGGAGTCAAGTGACAGTACGCTGGCCGAAGGCCGGGCAGCACTTGACGTAGTGACACGGAATATCCTTACCCGCACCAGCGGGCGTGGATACACGCTTGCTGGCTGCCTTCCGGCGAGGAACAATATTTATCGTCTCTGGCGAAGCCTGAGACACATCTTTCATTGCAGACTCTGTGAAACAGTGTCTGCTTTCCACAAAAAACAACCAGCAACATTTCTGTTACTGGTTGCCAAAATCTTTTGATTTTTCACTGTCCTCTTGACGGGTCGCGGTTCAGTCATCGGGCGCCCCTTGTTTTTTCTTTTTTTTAGCAATACAGGTTAGAATATGTAAAAAGTGCAATTGTGTACCGGCACTCAAGCGGATAGATATATTCTTCAGACAGATTGAAAAACAGAATTGCGACATAAGAGATAACTATAGTAATATTAAAAAAGGAATTATTATATGGAGGGGAAAAATATGCAGGTGAGAAGTGACTTTTGGAAACGGTGTCTCGTGTTATTGTTAGCAGGGATCTTCTGTATCGCAATGCTTGCCGGATGCTCGAACGGAGAGAATTCAGAAGCTGCTGACTCCGGCGCTGAGGTGGAAAGCTCCGCAGAATCAACCGATAATGCAGAAGGTTCTGAAGCCGATGACAGCAGTGAATCGGAAGACGCAGAAGTCGTTGCGATTGAGTCGATCGATTCAGACGAATTACAGTCTATTATAGATAAAGCGCAGCCATATGAAGGTGAAGTACAGATGAGCGTTCATTCTGTTTCCGGTGAAGAAGTACCGGAAGGGGAGGAACCGGACAACAATGTTGTAATTAATAAGAATTCTTACGCTCCGAATTATCTCAGAGTCAGTGCTGCTGGTGCATCATCCACACTCCAGGCAAGTGGATATAATTACAGTGTGTGGAATATGCTTGACTGGGATCCGACCACATGCTGGGCAGAAGGTAATTCCAGCAGCGAGGGAATCGGAGAAGGTTTCACGTATCGCTTCAGCGGACAAACCAGAATAGACGGGTTTGAAATATTTCCCGGTTATCAGAAAAGCCAAAGTGTATATAGGAAGAATTTATTGCCTTCAGAACTATATATTGAGGCTGGCGGCTATAAGTATCTGGTTGATCTGGAACCGGGGATACAGGATCTTCCTGGTGATGGTTATGCGTATTACGCGGATTTTGTATTCACGCCACCTATCTATGCGGATACAATGAATGTGGTGATTACAGGTGTCGGAACGTACGGAAGTAATCCGGATTACGACTGTTGCATTTCAGAATTTCATCCGTTCCGTTTCTGATCTGATGCAGCTCCTCATGTAGTTAAAACACTAACCGGCTGAATTTCAGACACCAGATGTCCCAGATTGAATCAGCCTGAACATAAATGAATAACGAGGGAATCAGATGCGTTCATCTGATTCCCTCGTTTTCAATTTCAAATTGATTATTCTTTATTGGATCCGGCTGGATCAGTCATCATATACGCTGTCGATATCGTACTCAAGGATTCTTCCGTCACTGATCCTGACATCATATTCGTATTTCTGAGTTCCGTGAACGAAGTGGATATCATATTTCAAAACACCATCATCCATGTCTTTCTCGACCTTGGTGAATTTGACATCGGATTCTTTGAATCCGGCATGCTTAGCTGCGATCTGCTTTGCCTGAGCTTCGTTGATCTGCTTCGTTGCTTGTGCAGCCGCCTTAGTGTTTGCAACTTGAACTACTTGCTTTTGTGCTACAGAATCTGTAGCGGCGAAAGTCTGTGTGCCGCATCCTACCATAACCATCAGTGTAAGTACTGCTATAATAACTACTAACATCTTTTTCATTTCCAATTCCTCCTGTATAGCTAATTGTTTCTGGATATTTTTTATGTTTGATTCTGACCTGCATGCTGACGGCCGCCTGGTGAATTCTGCCTTGAATTCTGCTCTGCTGCAGGTCTTTCTTACTGACACCTAGATAATATGATCATTCTGAACTTTATACAATAATCAGTCACAGCCCGGTCCGTCGCTTATTCAACACTCTGAAATGATGGTGTTGATTAGGATACAGAAACACTGTGAATTGACTGACTGCAAGGATGCTTCAGGATGGAGCTATAGAGATACTTCATATGATTTGGTCCACAAGAAGTAAAAAAAGTTGAGCTTCAATAGTTTTATATATTACAATCGTCTTGACAAAAAACGATTTCTTTTGATCAGGAGAAACAATATGGCTCGTAGTAACGGCAAGATCGAAGTTCCTGTATATGAGCTGCCGCCGGTCGTTGTCACCAAGGCTAACGCAAAAGAAGTATTTGCTGATGACCCTGAACGTATGGAGCTTCTGAAGTAGAATGACTCTATTATGAGGTGATGTGAAATGACAGACAGTAAGACTGCGAATATAGCAGGATACTGGCTCGATGCCCTGATCAGCTCAAGCCGTCAGGGCATCGACGGTTTTATTGAATTCTGCGGGCAGGATCCCGTATGCCTTGCAAAGCTCAGGATGCTCTGGATCATGCATTCCGGAAGATATCTGGATAACTATATGCATGGAGGAGAAGTCTATGAGGAATGGGATAAATGCACAGAACTGAGCAGAAGAATCTTAGACAAAGCGATTCAGGACATATTATCCGGAGACTTCAGTCCGGAAGACAAAGCAGAGATCCGGAAATTCCACGCCGAATATGCCGGGAGAGATTATAAAATCCCGGATATCAGGGAAGAGCTTCACAGACTATTCTGCGATGCGGATGAAGAAACACTGGAAAAGATCGATGAAGAAGTCCTCCTCAGGGTCGCATATGCCCGGTGGACTCTGTATGATTATGAATTTGCCAGAAAGAAAGAAGTGATGAAAAAATATCAGAAGGACAGTGACGAGCCGCCTCCGGGAATGGACGAGTTCGAGTATATAGACTGGGTGATCTCCCATAGTTAACTCGATATTGATATGATTATCTTCGTACAGCTGGCTGTATGACTCATAAACACATGTTCTGAAAATCTGAAAGAAAAAGGAGACTCTCTCATTATGTGTGACGAAACAAGAAAGGATCAGCTTGCGCCTGAAAAGCGCGAGAAACTTGAACGCTACCGGCGCCTTAACGCTTTTGCGCGGCCTCATCAGATCCTTTTTGCCGGCAGCAGTCTGATGGAGCAGTTTCCGGTTAACGAGCTGATCCAGGATCTGCAGCTTCCTTATACGGTCTACAACCGTGGTATAGGAGGGTATACCACACAGGAGTTTCTGGATTCAATGGATATCTGCGTATATGATCTGCAGCCGGACTATATCTATCTCAATATCGGCACGAATGATATGAACGGACAGCTTTACAGCGAAAGCGGGCTGATCGGCAGATACCGTACGATCATTGAGGGCATCTATTCTCATCTCCCGGATGTAAACCTTTATCTCATGGCATACTATCCGGTCAACCCATCAGCGGCGCAGGATCCCGGGATGCGGGAAGTCCTGAAATGGCGGACCAATGACAGGATCCGCTCCGCCAACGCTGCCGTAGAGAAGCTGGCTGCAGAGACCGGCGCGTCATTCATCGATCTCAACGGAAGCATCACAGACACAGAAGGTGACTTAAAAGCTGAGTACACAATAGACGGAATGCACATGTATGCTGACGGTTATATGCAAGTCATGAAAGCCCTGATACCATATCTTCCGCAATGTTAACTGCAGCAGGAAACCCTGTCACTAAAGCCACTTTTTCTTCTTGAAAAACAGAAGACAGGCGACTGCAACAGCAATGCTCACTATAATCACTACGGGGTATCCGAACCGCCACTCCAGCTCCGGCATATAGCGGAAGTTCATACCATACCATCCGACGATCAGTGTCAGCGGCATGAAGATCGTGGTGACAACTGTGAGAAGTGTCATGATCCTGTTCTGCCGCACCTCCAGCTGCGCATGATAGAGATCACGCACCTGCATCGTATAATCGCGAAGTGAAGCTGCAGAATCATGCCTCCGTGCTAACAGGTTCATGAACAGATGGATGTACCGCAGATTTTCCTCGCTGAAGAATCCATTCTCATTCTCCTCCAGTTCCTGAGTCATATCGATGAGCTGCTCATAGTGTACAAGCAGCTTGCGGATATCGCTGTGGATCTCGTTGACCCGTCCGAGTGCTTCAGATTCCAGGGATTCCAGAATTGAGTCCTCGATCCGGTTCAGTTCTCCCTCATATCGTTCCATCACCTGCAGATCATTTTCCACGATCTGTTCCAGAAAATCATACAGGAAGCGCTCTAAACTCGGCTCCCGCCACCGCTTTGTCCGTCTGATCACTTTGATCATCTGTTCTGCCTTGCCACTGTCATCAATAAAAACGATGCCTTTTTCGTCCAGCGCAAACGCAAAGCGAAAATCTTTTGATCCGATATTCTCACGGTCAGGAATCCGGAACGTTCCTGTCAGAGAGTCATAGTTGACTTCTGCCTTAGTGTTATGAATGTCTCCTGAGTCCGGTTCCAGCTCGATACCCATGTCAAAGCGGTCCCGGTACTGTATCCATTCCGGCGTGGTAAGACAAGCAATATATTTATTGCTCGTCTGGTCAAACAGTTCCTTCTCTGTGCAAGGCTGTATAGTATCAGCCATAAGATAAAATCCCATAAAGTCACTCCTCGTCAATCCGGTTTTCAGCATTATCCACCGGCGTGCCGGTTCACCGTTCACAGATACAATTATAACTCACGGGCATATGAGCAGAGGATACAATTTCCGAAGAAGTTTAATAATTCCGGGCTTATCCCGACGATAGAAGTATTCCTGAAATGTGAAGAGAGCAGGCGAGTCTGCTGTTTTGACGGATATACTTGCCGGTGATATACTTTTTGACAGATCATCTGAAGAAGTCAGAAAGGACAGCCCAATTGAACCTTAGGGAATTCAATTTGCAGTGATGAGAAAGACAGATCGTAATATCAGAGATAAAATCAGCAGCATAATAGCTTATGCGGTTCTTTCCGGTCCGATTATTATTCTTATTTTTGTGATGATTTGTTCCGCTTATGGACGAATCAAAAGTAGAATAGATGGGGCATCATTTCATTCACCGTTTGAGAAAAAGGTGTATTACATTATTGATGATGAATACTATCATGAATCCAAAGACTGTCAGGCGCTGCAGGGAAGCGGCCGTGTATATAGTGCGTACAAGGACGAACTGCCTGAAAACAGAACCCCTTGTGAGCAGTGTGCCGACCGGAAATGATCTCCCCGCAAAAGAACGGGCAGGGCCTCTTTGAGGCCTTTTTAAATGCACGCAACTATTCCTAAAATCATAATTTTCGGAATAGTTATATACCGAAAAGAGCCCGGAAAGCGCTGATATGGACATTTTGCCGTTTCTCCGCCATATCCTTTATATTCATTATTTCCTTAATTATTAATTATAAATAATGTTTTTTTTATTATTTCTGCATCTCTATGCTGCAGCGTACTGCCCGTCTCTTCTGATTATTTATTATTTTTTTTATTCCAATTGAAAACCCGGTACTGACGGCCGGGATGCATTTTGCTGTCAGTACCGGATCTCAATAAAACACACTATCCTAGAAATATATACCGCGGAGGTACATATATTGCTAGCTTTCATTCTCCGATGATCAGTATACCGGTATGAATAATACATCTCCCGGATGTATATCCTCTGCACTGATATCGTTGACGGAACAGATGTCATATACGATGTCTCTGTAGCTGACATCCGCATCAGGGTTGTACATCTCGGCGAGACCCCAGAGTGTATCGCTGTCCTGTACTACTACGCGTTCATATGTATAAGCTGAAGCTGCCTGTGCCTGGCTGATGTTCAGCAGACTGTATCCGGCAAAAACAATGATCATTATACTGATCATAATGAATAAAAAGAATCTTACAGGTTTTACTACTTTGTATCTGCGGGTCTTCATGATATCCACCTGACTTTCTATATAAAAGCCGCGTTCAGCGGTCTGAAACGTTTGTTCGGTTGAGTATATATGCATTATAAACATTTGTTCGGGTAATGTCAATAGAAAACGAACAAAATTTCGGAAAATATGTTCGAAAATCGATTTGCTCTGTGAAACCCTTGAAATTACAGCGTTTCAGACTCTTTATGCTCCATAAACTTGCAATAAAAAATCCGGGAATTTCTTATAAAAGAATTCCCCGGCAGTATCAGTGATCAATTATTCTCTCGTAAGATCAGCGAATTCAGCTTCGGTGAATTCAGCCAGGATCTCCGGAGCCAGGATAATCTGTACTCCCCTCTTCCCTGCCGAGAAGTAGATCTTATCGAAGAGTACCGCAGTTTCATCTATATATGTAGGATACTGTTTCTTCATTCCGATCGGTGAACATCCGCCGCGGATATATCCTGTGAGATCGAAGATCTCTTTGACATGGATCATTTCGATCTTCTTGTTGCCGGATACCTGCGCAGCCTTCTTAAGATCAAGAGTAGCTCCTGAAGGGATGACAAAAACGAAAAGCAGATTATCATCGCCCCTGGTTACCAGCGTCTTGAAAACTTCATCTTCAGATACGCCGAGAGCCTCCGCAGCGTGTACGCCCGAGAGATCGCTCTCATCATATTCATATTCACCCATCTCATATTCAATGCCGGCACTGTCGAGCTGCCTCATGGCATTGGTCTTGTCGATCTTCTGTTTTTTAGCCATTTTCAACCTCTTATACGGAATCAGGATAACTGTTCGATATCAGCTTTGTTTTCAGCATTCTCCAGATTGTCAAGGAGAGCGATCATGTCTTTTCTCTTGATATAGAAAACGATAAGCATTGCCGCCGTTATGACCGCCAGGACCGCGATCGCGTAATAGTTGCCGCGGTTGAAGAAATATCCGATGAGAATACTTCCCAGCATGCCGGGTGTGCGGCCGATCGTGGAAAGTACCAGAAACGGCATGAACCTGATATCAGATATTCCGGCAGCGTACGCTGTCAGATCTTTCGGTATGCCCGGGATCAGATATATAAGGAATACAGCCATAAGGCCTTTTCCTGAATTGAGTTTCCTGCGATAGTTTTCTATCTTCTCTTCATCAAAAAGCGTGCAGACCGCGTCCTTTCCGAGGAGTCTGGAAACATAGAAAGTGATCGTGGCTCCTATAGCTGCACCGGTCACGGAGATAAGATACCCTCCGACGATGCCGAACATATAGCTTGCGGCAAACTGGATAGGCTGTCCGGGAATGATGCACACGAATACCTGAAGTATCTGCAGCGCGATCAGGATCGCGGATGCATGGCCTCTGTACCGGCTGAGCAGCTGAGGCAGATGCCTGAGCCATTCGGTATTGAAAAGAGTGTCTCTGAAGTTCACATACAGCAGAGCCGGCACTCCGATGATGATGAATGCCAGGATCAGTAACCTGATAACAGCTGATGTCTTTTTACGCTTTTCCATACTGTGAGAATGTAATCGGACGAATTATCTGATATCCGGGAGCAGCCCTTTTTTCATCAGCGTATTAAGACTGCTGATAACGCCGAATCTCGAGTGTTCATAGGTGAGGCCGCCCTGGAAATAAACGATATAAGGCTCTCTGATCGGAGCGTCAGCCGAGAGCTCGATCGAGGATCCCTGAACGAAAGCTCCGGCGGCCATTACGACCTGATCTTGATATCCCGGCATATCCCATGGCATCGGTGTAACATATGAATCGACCGGTGAAGCTGCCTGGACTGCCTGGCAGAAAGCTACCGTCTTGTCCGGATCACCGAATTTTATCGCCTGGATGATGTCGCTTCGCGGAGCCATCGGGCGAGGCATGACTTCAAAACCGAGCTCATCGTAGATGACTCCGGCGAGCATAGCCCCCCTTACAGCCGCGTTAACAACTTTTGGCGCCAAGAAAAGTCCCTGGAGGACATGTCTGTTCTGTCCGTAAGTAAGACCGCACTCAGCGCCGATTCCCGGGCATGTAAGGCGGTATGAGATCCTCTCGATCAGGTCTTCCCTGCCGACGATATATCCGCCGGAAAGAGCGATGCCGCCGCCTGGATTCTTGATGAGTGAGCCCGCCATGACATCCGCTCCGAAATCAGTAGGTTCATTGATATCCACGAATTCGCCGTAGCAGTTGTCGATCATGACAATGATCGAAGGATCGATCTCATGTACCATCTCAGTCACCCTGCGGATGCTTTCAGGAGAGATCGCCGGTCTCCAGTCATAACCGGTGGATCTCTGCATGGCGACTACTCTGGTGTTGTCATTGATGGCAGCTCTGATGGCGCCGAGGTCGACATCCATATCGTCATTGAGCGGTACTTCATTATACAGAATGCCGTAGTCGAGGATCGTTCCCGTGAACCTGCCGTCTGAATTCTTTCCGATGACTGTCTGAAGAGTGTCATAAGGTGATCCGGTGACTTCGAGGAGCTCTTCTCCCGGCGCAAGAAGCCCGAAGAGCGCAGTCGCTATAGCGTGTGTCCCGTTTACGATATTAGGCCTTACGAGAGCCGCCTCAGTATTGAAAACAGAAGCATATACCCTCTCGACGGCTTCTCTTCCCGGATCATCGTAACCGTAGCCGGTGCTCCAGTCAAAATGCGTAGCATTGATATGATTGTCCTGCATCGCCCTTAAGACTTTCATCTGGCATATCGCGCAGATATCGTCAGCCTCGGCAAATCTGTCTCTGAGCCTGTCTTCAGCAGCTGCTGTCATCTCAAGGACGCGCGGATCGATATTGAATTCACTGATGAGATATTCGTTATACTTATTATTCAAAATTTCCTGCATTGTTTTATATGTTCTGCTGCCTGTATGCAGACTGATCTGTTGCTGTTATTCTTCTGTCCGCTCTATCTCCCACTCCATATCGCTCACAAGATCACGCTTGACGTTCATCCTGTGTCTGGCGTAGAGCTGCGTGGTTGTGACCTGCTCGTGATCGAGCAGAGCAGCAACGTCATATATAGAATTGCCGCGTCCGATCAGAGATGTCGCTGCTGTCGCTCTCAGCTTGTGAGGACTGTAGCCTGCGTCTCTTGAAGTGCCGAGCGCGATAGACGTGTATTTCTTGACAAGCTCTCTGATCGCTCTCTCTGTGATGCGTTTGCCCTGGAGTGACAGGAAGAGAGCGTCTTCCGCGGCGTTATTCTGCGCTGTAACGGTCTTTCTCTCGGTTGTGAGGTAATCATCCAGAACCATTATTACAGAGCGGTTGAGAGGCATTATGGACTCTTTTCCTCTCTTGCGGTAGATCTTGAACTCCCCTCTCGAGAAGTTGAATGATGATACGTTGAGCTGCTGCAGTTCGCTGAGTCTCAGACCGTAGGTGACAAAAAGCATAAGTATTGCCTTGTCGCGGAGTCTGGTTTTCTCCCAGTATCTGCGCTCGTGGTCAGTAAGGCCTGTCCCGTTGGTGACGGCGTCGAGCATGATCATGACCTCGTCATCCTGAAGCGCTTTGATCTCTCTCTCCCCCGGTTTAGGGACTTTGATCGGGTCAAAACCATCTGTAATATTGCGGCTGACAAG
The DNA here is from genome assembly GCA_017431175.1 of Mogibacterium sp. GTDB lineage: Bacteria > Bacillota > Clostridia > Peptostreptococcales > Anaerovoracaceae > Crickella. The sequence goes on along the minus strand of JAFRLN010000079.1, from coordinate 6,399 downwards.
CTTCTCTCTGTAAAGCTGCCTGAAAAGGACTGAGATCGATGATTTTTTCCTTGCAAGCGACCTGTTGTTGTTCTCGTAGACGGTAACTGTTTCTCCGTCATCTACTATGTATTTGCGGCAGTAATCGATGAAGAGGTTGATATCACTGGCTTCAATACTGTCCAGCTCTTCAGAGGTCACATCACACGGTTCCTTCGCGCGTGTCAGATCTGTCTCGTTGATGAGATAACTGAAGAAAAACTTTACATCATGAAGATATGCCAGTCTCGTCATTGGAAGCACATTGCTTCTGAGGAACGCAAAATACGGACGCAGAAAAGAAGGAAGCTCTTTCTGGATCTTCTCGCACTCCAGATAGATATCGTTTTCTTTCTCTACGATATTGTCAGGCTTCCCGCTTTTGTTGTGAGACTTGAATGTCTTGCTGTCGTATGTTGTCTTCATAATGCCGTGCTGATCAGTCAGATGCCTCTTCGATCATCCTGTCTACGATCGCGCCTACTGTATCACCTTTCCGGATCTCGATCCAGTGCACAAAATCATAACGTCTCAGCCAGGTCAGCTGGCGCTTTGCGTAATGTCTTGTATTCCTGCGGATCTCCTCGATCGCAGTCTGGAGATCATATTCCTGATAAATGAAAGGAATAACCTCCTTATAACCGATGGCCTTCATGGCAGGAGTATCTATTGTATAGCCGCGCTCAAGCAGAGAAGCGACTTCTTCGACCAGTCCGTTCTCGAGCAGTCTGAGAACACGCCTGTTGATCCTCTCATACAGCCATTCACGCTCCATGTTGAGAGCGAAGAATCTGAAATCATAACGAGGGTCGAGCTCCAGCGCTTCCATCGAACTGATTCCGTCACCTTCCTCGAACGCTTCAATAGCCCTTATGATCTTACGGGTATTGTTAGGATGGATCCTGGATGCGGATTCCGGGTCGAGGGCCTGAAGGAACTGGTGCATATAAGCGCTGCCATTCATTTCAGCCATGCGCTCAAGCTCAGCTCTTCTCGCAGAAGTTCCTTTGCTGCCGGCAAAATCCATCTTGTACAGGATCGAGCTGAGATAAAGCCCTGTGCCTCCGCAGATGATAGGGGTTTTGCCGCGTTCAAGTATATCATCCACAACAACCTTGGCCAGCTTCTGATATGTCGCTACAGTCATGTTGTAGTCCGGTTCGACGATAGAATAGAGATGATGCCTGATCTTGCGCATCTCTTCTTCAGGCGGTTTCGCGCTTCCGACGTCCATGTATTTATAAAGCTGAACGGAGTCGCAGTTGACGATCTCTCCGTTGATGCGTTTTGCCAGGTAGAACGCGATAAGGCTCTTGCCTACCGCAGTTGGTCCGGAAATAATATATACCTTGTTATTCATAAAAAGCACCCTTTCTTATGAATTCTGTTCAGTGATCATTTTCTGCGGAATGATCTTTCTATTTCGTATTTCGTATATCTGATGAAAGTCGGTCTGCCGTGCGGGCAGCAGTACGGATTACTGCATGCCGACAGCTTGCGTATCAGATCATCTATCTCCATGCGGGAGAGACGGTCGCCTGCTTTTACAGCAGACTTGCAGGATCTCATGATAAGCTTGTCTATCACTGTATCGTTCTGACCTGACGCCTCTGATTCTTCCAGCCCTTCCAGCCAGGATCTTGCGAAAGCCTCTGCTTCAGAAAGATTCATGTAAGAAGGAACAGCACGGATAATAAACGTATCCGCCCCGAAATCGTCGATCTCAAAGCCTGCTTCCCTGAGCGGGTCAAGCCATTCCCTGCTCATATAGTATACATCAGCGCTGACACTTATTGTGAATGGCGTGAGAACAGGCTGTGAGAATTTGTTCCCGCTCAGATAATGACCGGTGAATTCTTCATAGAATACCCTCTCGTGCGCCGCGTGCTGGTCTATCAGATACATAGTATCCTGGGACTGCATGACGATATATGCGTCAAAAAGATATCCGCTGTACTCCAGATCATCAAAACTGAACGGTCCGGCAGCCGGAGCATCCTCAGACGGCCTGAAAGCCGCGCGTGACGGTTCCTGCACGGGCTCTCTCCTGAGACTGCCCAGATATTCTCTGAATGAAGACTGCTCACCTGTATATACAGGCGCAGTCTCTTCCGCCGCCAATTCCGAAGCTTCGTTAACTGCGCTGAATGATCCCGCTGAATCTTCAGAAGCATCTGCTGCCGGCGCGGAAGCTGCGGCTTCCGCAGGCTCTGCCGTCTTCGCAGACCGGAGAGGTTCAGCGCTATTCACAGGTTCTGCAGGCTGCAGAGATTTTGCGGGAAGACCCGCCGGTATAGAATCTTTTCTCTGCATGGCCGCTCTGATCGCGGCAGCTATGTGTTCAGAGATCTCCTGAGCCTTCAGGAACCGTATCTCTCTTTTGCCCGGGTGGATATTTACATCGATCTCAGAAGGATCTGCGTCTATGAACAGGATCGCTATCGGATATCCGGAGAAAACCCTGCCGCCGTAACCGGCTTCGATCCCTTTTTCGATGACCTTGCTGTCGACAAGTCTTCCGTTGACGAAGAAGAGCTGCCCCCTGCGGGTGGATTTAGTCGTGCCCGGGTCAGAGACATATCCGCTGACATGTTCGCCCTCAACAGGGATCAGATCTGCGTGATCTGTATCAGGATACAGAGTCTGTATCGCATTGAGAGCGTCTCCGTCCCCTCTTGTGGTGAAGACAGTCTCGCCGTTACGGACCATCATGAATCTGATATCAGGATAGCATACCGCGTACTGCTGGATCAGTTCTATCACAGCACTGCCTTCTCTTGCGTCAGTACCCATGAATTTCCTGCGGGCAGGAGTGTTGTAGAAAAGGTCTTCGACTACGATCGTCGTTCCCTGATTAGCCCCGGCCGTTTCTTTGGATACTACTCTGCCGCCGTGCATCATCATTCTGATTCCGGCACTGCGGTCATGAGTCCTGGTGACGATCGTCAGTTTGCTCACAGCAGCGATGCTGGCGAGAGCTTCTCCCCGGAAGCCGAGGGTCCTTATATTACTGAGGTCGGTGATATGTTCTATCTTGCTGGTCGCGTGACGGAGAAAAGCAGTCTCTGCTTCGTCCGGTGATATACCGCATCCGTCATCAGTAACGCGGATATACGACTTTCCGCCGCCTCTGATCTCGACGATGACAGAATGAGCGCCGGCATCGACAGAATTCTCTACAAGCTCTTTGACTGCAGACACAGGTCTCTCTATGACTTCTCCGGCAGCGATCTTGTCAGCTATGAATTTGTCCAGTACTCTGATCATCTGCTGCCTCCTCCTGCGTCATTTACCTCATCTATCAGATCCTGCAGAGTGTTGAGCGCAGACAGAGGTGTCATGACATTGATGTCAAGACCGCGGATCTTATCGATGACCTGTCCGTATCTGTCAGGCTCTTCTCTGAGATCAGCCATACTGAATCCTTCAGGAATGAATGAGAGCTGCTGCCCGGAACCTGCGGACGGTGTTCCGCTCTCCCCTGATTCAAGCTCTCTCAGCTTGATCCTCGCTGCTTTCCTGATCTCTTCGGGAACACCGGCTATTCTTGCTACGTGGATTCCGTAGCTCTTGCTCGCGGGACCATCGACTATATTGTGCAGGAATACGACATCAGATCCGTCTTCACTGACAGCGACCGACAGATTGCGTATATTGTCATGAGAGTCAGCGAGCTCTGTCAGCTCATGATAATGAGTCGCGAACATCGTTCTTACTCTGTGCTCAGGCTCAGACAGATATTCGACAGTTGCCCACGCGATCGAAAGACCGTCGAATGTGCTCGTACCCCTGCCGATCTCATCAAGGATGATAAGACTTCTGTATGTGGAATTCCTGAGTATGCCCGCAAGCTCACTCATTTCGATATAGAAAGTGGACTGACCGTAAGACAGGTTGTCTGACGCTCCTATCCTTGTGAATATCCTGTCCACAACTCCGATGACGGCTGATTCCGCAGGGACAAAACATCCGATCTGCGCCATCAGTACGATCACTGCAGTCTGACGCATGTAAGTTGACTTACCGGACATATTAGGCCCGGTTATGATCAGCATACTTCTGCTTCCGAGATCGATGAGCGTATCATTGGAAACGAATATGCCTGCGCCGAGGAGCTGCTCAACAGCCGGATGGCGTCCTTTTCTGATCTCTATGATATCTCCGTTGTTAACGACAGGCTTGACATATCCGTTGTCTGAAGCGACACGGGCAAAAGCGATCAGCACGTCGAGCATGGCTACCGCTGCCGAAGCTTTCTGCAGGTCCGCTATATAAGGCTCAACTGATGATCTTATCCTGCGGAATTCCTCGTATTCCAGCTTATTGATCTTAGTCTCAGCACTGAATACAAGGCTTTCTTTTTCTTTGAGTTCAGGTGTAATATACCTTTCGTTATTGACAAGAGTCTGTTTTCTGATGTAATCATCCGGGACACGGTCCGTCATACCCTTGCTGACATCTATATAGTAACCGAATACTTTATTGTATCCGACCTTAAGAGTCCTGATGCCTGTCCTCTCCTTTTCGCTGTTCTCAAGACCGGAGATCCAGGCCTTGGCATCAGCTATGGAGTCCTTGAGCGCATCAAGTTCCTCTGAATATCCTTTTCTGATCAGTCCGCCTTCTGTTATGACGTGAGGAGGTTCCTCGCAGATCGATCTGTCTATCATGCTGTGCAGACCGTCAAAGTCAGAGATATCGTCAGCTATACTGCTGAGAAGCGGAGCGTCCAGATATCCGAGCTGCGATGTGATATCCGGAAGCACTGCAAGCGAATTGCGGAGCGCGATAAGATCGCGTCCGTTAGCTCTGCCTGCGGCGATCGCGGCTGTCAGTCTCTGGAAATCGTATATGGACTTAAGGGAATTGGAAAGATTGTTGGCGGAAAGAGGATTATCTCTCAGGGCTTCTACTGCGTCAAGCCTGAGATTGATCTCATCAGCATCTCTGAGAGGCTCTCTGAGCCATTTTTTCAGAAGACGCCCTCCCATTGCTGTCCTGGTCTTGCCAAGGACTCCGAGAAGGGATCCTTTTGTTTCATGATCATAGATAGTCTCGAGCAGTTCGAGATTGCGCATCGTGGAGCGGTCAAGCTGCATATGACTGCCGCGCTCTTTGATCCTGAGAGTCCTGATCTGTCCCGGCTCGCTTTTCTGCATGTCCATCAGATACATCAGAAGTGAACCGACTGCGCATACCATTGCCGTCCTGCCCTCGAGATCAAGAGGTACGAGAGACGTCATGCCGAAATGTTTCAGTACGATATTTCTGCAGGAATCTTCACGGTAATATGATGAGTCCACTGAATCAGTGAACGGTGTAACAAAATGACCTGCAAGGATATCCGTAACTCTGCCTGAGATATCTTCACTCATGACAACTTCACGGATACCGTTGACAGAAAGTTCATTGGCAAGAATGGACATATCCTCGTCATCATCGAATTCATCTGCCGTAAGCTCTCCTGTAGAGATATCTGCTACGGCGAGTGCGGAATGTCCGTCAAGGATGCAGAGGGACGCGATATAAATGTTATCATCGGCAGCTGAGGAATCGCTGAGATCCAGTGTTCCCGGAGTATAGATCCTGGTGATATCACGTCTGACGATCCCCTTCGCCTCTGCCGGATCTTCCATCTGTTCGCATATCGCTACTTTATGTCCGTTCCTGACCAGCCTGACTATATAAGATTCAGCGGCGTGGTGAGGTACTCCGCACATAGGCGCCCTCTCCTCCAGACCGCAGTTCCTTCCTGTCAGAGTCAGTTCAAGCTCTCTTGAGACAAGGATGGCATCATCAAAAAACATCTCATAAAAATCACCAAGGCGGAACATCAGGATCGTATCCTGATACTCTTCCTTGATCTTGAGATACTGCTGCATCATCGGTGATAGTTTTTCCTGTGCCAATTGTTACCTCATGTCTTCAATAACCCAAAAACTGTAGGGGGATGTGACTCCCCCTACGGTACGTTCGATTGCAGATGTTATGCTGTTATTACTTTGCGTTGTAAGCAGCAACACCCATCTTGATGAGCTCGCATGCTCTTCTCATCTTGTCCGGCGAGAGAACGTAAGCGATACGCATCTCATTTCCGCCGAGGCCCTTGGTTGCATAGAATCCAGGAGCAGGTGCGAACATTGCTGTCTCACCGTTGTCATCAAATTCCTTGAGCATGAACATCAGGAAGGATTCGATATCGTCAACCGGGAGCTTGCATGTCATGTAGAATGCGCCTGCAGGCTTCTGGCATACGATGCCAGGGATCTTGCTGAGCTCGTCATAAGCAGCGTCTCTTCTTGCTTCGTACTCAGCCTTAGCTTCGTCATAGTAGCTCTTGTCCATTCTGTACAGAGCTGCAGCGCCTACCTGCTCAAGTGT
>JAFRLN010000078.1 GCA_017431175.1 Mogibacterium sp. | reverse complement strand
GTGCCTCCGTCCTTGGCACCTCCCATCTCGTGGGTGACGATCGCCATGGTCCTTCCGTCATCCGCAAGTTCTCTGATCAGCTCAAGAACTTCGCCGACCATTTCAGGGTCAAGAGCCGAAGTCGGTTCGTCGAAAAGCATGACGTCCGGCCCCATCGCCAGGGCTCTTACGATCGCTACTCTCTGCTTCTGACCGCCGGAAAGTGTCGAAGGATATACCTCCGCTTTGTCCGCGAGACCGATCCTGGTGAGCAGCTCCATAGCTCTTTCTTTCGCGTCGGCCTCACTCATCATTTTATGGTAAAGCGGGGCAAGAGTCATGTTTTCAAGGATCGTTTTATGCGGGAACAGATTGAACTGCTGGAACACCATTCCCATCTTGCAGCGCACCTTGTCAAGGTCTGTCTTCTTGTCTGTAAGGTCGGTGCCTTCGAAGATGATCTGACCGCCGGTCGGTACTTCGAGCATATTCATGCACCGGAGAAGTGTACTCTTGCCTGAGCCCGATGGTCCGATGATTACAACACGCTCGCCTTTGTCGATATGAAGATCGATCCCCTTCAGTACCTGGAGGTCGCCAAAGTCTTTCCTAAGTCCTTTAATGTCTATCACTTTGAGCCAGCCTCCTTTCCAGTCTCTTTACAGCCTTGGACAGGCCGAATACGAGTATGAAGTATACTATCGCAACAGATACGAGTGTGAAATACGGTGACATGGTCCTGCTGCGGACGAGGTCTCCGGCACGTGTCAGGTCTACAACGGCTACCATTCCGACGATGGAAGTTTCCTTTAGCACGGCGATGGCCTCATTGCAGAGAGCAGGCAGAATGTTCTTGACAGCCTGCGGAAGTACGATCAGTCTGAGCGTTCCGATCTGGGACAGACCCAGTGAACGTCCGGCTTCTGTCTGACCATAATCTACAGAACCTATACCGCCTCTGATGACCTCTGATACATACGCTCCTGAGTTTATTCCGAAAGCGATGCAGCATACGAGCACCTTGTTGGGAAAACCACTCATAATGATAAATGTCATGATCATCAGCTGGATCGCAAGCGGTGTTCCTCTCATGACGGCGACATATGCAGCGCATAATTTATCGAGCGCCATCAGGCATTTTGCTCCGAATGAATCCTGGTGCTTGTCTCTTGCGTTCTCGGCAAGCGAGTGAATGAAGGAAACGATAACACCGATAATGATACCTATGATCGCCGCCACAATGGTGATGATCATAGTATTCTTGAATCCTTCCAGGAATACTTTGTAGCGGTTATCCCTGATAAAGGTTTTTATGAATCCTTGTTTTAAGCTTTCAAACAAATCATTTACCCCTCTATGCCCGCATAGGCTGCGCCGTAGTGACGCAGCCTATCTAAGGCATTTCTATTCGATGTTTCCGAATTGTTACTATCTGTTGTCTTAGAGCTTGGAAGCTGCCTCACTGTGCTGTACGAACCACTCCTCGATCTGTCCGTCATCTACGAGCTTCTTGATGATCTCGTTGATCTTTGCAGTGAACTCGTCGTCTCCCTTTGCCATCGCTGCGCCGATCTGTTCAACTTCAGCCTCAGTTCCGTCCGCGTATTTTACAGGGAAGCACTTCAGTGCGTCGCCGTTAGCTGTAACGAGGTTCTCTGCGAGTACGGAGTCACATACGATAGCTGAAAGTGTTCCGCTCTTGAGCTCTTCTGCTGCGTCAGGGAGCTGCTTGTACTGATTGTTCTGAGCTCCTGAATCTTTCAGGACTCCTTCGCTGATCTCATCACTTACAAGGAAGTCTCCTGTTGTTCCGAGATGAGTTCCTACCATCTTGCCTGCAAGGTCCTCCATTGCAGCGATGTCACTGTCCGCTGTGACTACCATGTACTGCTGAACTGATGTATAAGGATCAGAGAATGCCATCTCCTCTTTACGCTCTTCTGTGATCGTGATGCACGCAAGGCCGAGATCGGCGCTTCCGCTTGTCAGTGTTGCAGGAATTGTATCGAATGAGATGTTGGATACCTCAAGCTCTACTCCGAGCTCATCCGCGATCGCCTGCGCGATCTCGATGTCGATTCCTGTAGGCTCTCCGCCTTCTCCGATATATTCAAACGGCGCCCATGCAGCGTCTGTGCAGACTACGATCTTGCCTTTTTCCTGGATCTCTGCGAGCTTTCCGCCGCCCTCAGCTTCTGCGTCGCCAGAGCCGGCATCGCTGCTTCCTCCGCCGCATGCCGCGAGGGCAATTACCATCATTACTGACAGGATCAGGACCAGCGCCTTCTTGATATTTGAACTCTTCATGTTTTTACCTCCTCCGGTATTCCTTAATACCCTTAAATTGACTGTTTATGGTTTTGTATCAGAAAGTCCTTCCTCCCGATACGTTTCTGATATATGCTATCTGCGATCTTACGGAAGCCGGGCTTGTACCTCCGGCTGAATTCCTCCTCTCGACACACGTCCTCAGCTGCAGGCGCTGATGCACGTCCTCTTCTATAAGATCTGAAAACTGTTTATATTCCTCAAGCGGCAGCTCTTCGAGTATAACACCTCTGCCCAGACAATAGGAAACTATTTTTCCTGAAATATTGTAAGCGTCCCTGAAAGGCATCCCCTTGACTACCAGATAGTCGGCGAGATCTGTCGCATTGACATAACCCTGCTTTGCAGATTCGAACATGTTCTCCTCATTGATCTCCATGACATCGACCATCTCTATGAATGCCTCGATGCAGAGCTTGACCGTTTCGACTGAATCGAAGAGAGGTTCTTTGTCTTCCTGCATGTCCTTGTTGTAAGCGAGAGGCAGTCCCTTGAGCATAGTCAGAATCGATATGAGATTGCCGTAGACTCTTCCGGTCTTGCCCCTGCACAGCTCGGCTACGTCAGGATTCTTCTTCTGAGGCATGATCGAGGAACCTGTTGTATATTCATCAGGAAGCTGGATAAAACCGAATTCCGATGTTGCCCACATAATGATCTCTTCGGAAAGTCTCGAGGTGTGCATCATGATGATCGACATCGCCGAGATGAACTCTACCATATGGTCTCTGTCTGAAACCGCGTCCATGCTGTTCATCGCTATGCCGTTAAAACCGAGCAGATTGGCTTCGTACACTCTGTCGATGTTGAAAGTGGTTCCGGCAAGCGCGCAGGCTCCGATCGGCGATCTTTCGAGCATCCTCTTCTTACAGTCCTCGAGTCTGCTCTTATCCCTTTCGAACATCATCGCGTATGCCATAAGATGCTGCGCGAAAGACACCGGCTGCGCGTGCTGCATATGAGTGTATCCCGGCATTATCACGTCTATGTTGGCTTCCGCTTTGTTGGCCAGGACCTTCATCAGCTCACAGATAAGGTAGTTGATGCTGTCGATCTCCTCGATACAGTACATCTTGGTGTCCAGCGCTACCTGATCGTTTCTGCTCCTGGCTGTGTGAAGCTTCTTGCCGACATCGCCTATGCGGTCAGTCAGGATCTTCTCCACGAACATGTGGATATCCTCGGCAGTCGGATCTATCTGAAGCGCGCCGGATTCGATATCTGCGCAGATACCGTCAAGCCCTTTGATGATCTCGTCTGCCTCGTTCCTCGGGATGATCCCCTGCTTGGCCATCATCATAGCATGCGCCTTGCTGCCTGCGATATCTCTTTTGTACAGTCTCCTGTCAACCGCTATTGAAGAATTGATCTCGTCTACCAGGTCCGCTGTCGTTCCGACGGTCCTGCCTGCCCACATTTTATCCATTGTTACTCCTATTTGTTTTTCTGTTCGAGAACTGCCTGTACAAGTGTCGGCAGACCCCAGATGTTTATGAAGCCCTCTGCCTGAGAGTGATCGTAGTCAGACTCGCCGAACGATACCAGCTCTTCATCGTAGAGTGAGAAAGGTGAAGTCGTTCCCGCAGGGATGATGTTGCCCTTGTAGAGTTTGAGCTTGACCTCTCCGGTCGTGTTCTTGTCGGCTTCGTTGGCAAAAGCAGTGAGTGCTTCCTGAAGTGGTGAGAACCACTTGCCATTGTATATCATGTCCGCGTAGTCCACTGCGAGCTTCTGCTTGAGGTGGAGTGTTTCCTTGTCCACTGTCAGCATCTCGAGCTGCTCATGAGCGAAATACAGGATGGTTCCGCCCGGTGTCTCATATACTCCGCGGTCTTTCATTCCGATCAGCCTGTTTTCGACGATGTCAATGATACCGATACCGTTGGCTCCGCCGAGCTCGTTGAGCTTCTCGATGATCTTGCTTGCCTTCATCTTCTCTCCGTTGATCGATACCGGAGCGCCGGCCTCGAATCCGAGAGTTACGTATGTAGGTTCATCCGGAGCCTGGAGTGGAGATACTCCCATTTCGAGGAAGCCTTCCTTTTCATACTGAGGCTCGTTGGAAGGATCTTCGAGGTCGAGTCCTTCGTGGCTCAGATGCCAGAGGTTCTTGTCCTTGGAATAGTTGGTCTCTCTGGATATCTTCAGAGGTACGTTGTGTGCCTCCGCGTAATCGATCTCTTCGTCTCTGGATCTGATATCCCACTCTCTCCATGGAGCGATGACCTTCATTCCAGGTGCCCATCTCTTGATGGCGAGTTCGAATCTTACCTGGTCATTGCCCTTTCCTGTAGCTCCGTGGCAGACAGCGTCAGCGCCTTCTTCCAGCGCGACCAGCGCGAGCTTTCTTCCGATGATCGGACGGGCAAAAGCAGTACCGAGCAGATACTTTTCATATTTAGCGCCCATCTTCAGCGAAGGGATGATTACCTCGTCTACCATCTCATCCGTAAGGTCTGCTACGATCAGCTTGCTTGCTCCGGTCTTGAGAGCCTTTTCTTCAAGGCCTTCGAGTTCGTCCGCCTGACCGACATTGCCGCAGACTGCGATGATCTCAGGATCATTGTAGTTTTCCTTGAGCCAAGGAATTATGATCGATGTGTCAAGTCCCCCTGAATAAGCAAGAACGATTTTTTTGATATCCTTCTTTTCCATCTCTGTGTACCTCTTTAATGTATGATATGTTTTGTTATGTTTTGTATATTTATAATGTCGTTATTATAAATATACAAGGAATGCATGTCAACACATTTTCTGATAAAAAATTCATTGTTTTGCATAAAATTCCAAGCATTTCAGCCCTTGTTCCTAAGTATATCCGTTATTGTATCTATGCCGATACAATCCGTCCCAATGTATTTTTATGCACAATAAACCGGATCCCCCGTGAAAGAGGATCCGGTGGATGTTTGCTGCGGTTATCAGCGATGTACACAGTATGGTCTATACCTTGACCTTGCGCCAGAGTCTGCGCATCGTTTCGATCTGTTTCTTGTCGGTACCCCTCTTTTTGAGTTCCCCGATATACATCTCTTCAGTCATACCGATCTTCTTATAATAGGTGATCATCTCTTTCTGCTTGTAATTGATGTAAAAATACAAGCCGCCAACCACGATAAGTCCGATCGCTACGCCGATCGCAAGACCGATCCACTTAAGCTTGACTGTAAGCAGGATGGATATTAACAGCCACGCGACTCCGGAACCGATTATGATCAATCTCAGCTTCTTCGCGTCCATTGTCTTAGGCGCCTTGATACCCTCCGCATTGAGTTTCTGCCTGTACAAATTCTTCTGATACCCTCCGGACGGTCTGTTGTAGTTCATGTTGCCCGGCATTCTTGAATTTCTGTTTTTGCTCATTTATCCTGTCCCTTTCACCGGCCTTCTGCCATCCTGTGGCCGGTCAGTTTTATTGTCCGCTCAATCTTATCATATTTCTGCCGCATATACACGCATTTATTGGATATCCCTGCAAAAACCTCCCCGCCGCGATGTCTGCTGTAACATGTGCGCTGAATATGATAATATAGTTCCGTAACTGATACTATCATTGGATCATCTTTTGATCAGGGAGTTGACATGTCAGAGAAAAAAGCGTTACCGCTGCACGCGGATCTGTATTTGACGTTTGCCCGCGTCGGCGTGATGATGTTCGGCGGAGGCTACGCGATGCTGCCGATCCTCCAGAGAGAAGTCGTCGAGAAAAAAGGCTGGGCCACCGAAGACCAGCTGGCCGATTATTATGCGGTAGGCCAGTGTACGCCGGGAATCATAGCTGTCAACACAGCTACTTTTGTCGGCACCTCACAGGCCGGTATTGCCGGCGCTGTTCTCGCTACTCTCGGCGTCATCACGGGACCTGTTATTATCATCCTCGCTGTCGCGTCTTTTCTGAGCATGTATATGGATCTTCCTGTCATCGCTCACGCTTTCAGCGGCATCCGCGCCTGTGTTACAGCGCTGATCCTGTCGAGCGTGATCAAGCTCTTCAAAGGCTCCGTTACTGACTGGCCGTCAAGGATAATATACATCGCCGTACTCGCTCTCGCGGCAGCAGGTGCATTCCTGACGTTCCCTGCCGGGCAGCAGAAACTGTGGGATGTCATCACGTCTCCTGTTTTCCTCGTCCTCGCCGCAGGCGCTGCAGGTCTTACGGTGCGCGCTGTGAAAGGAGGGCTCAGAAAGTGATCTATCTGCGTCTTTTCCTGGAATTCTGTAAAGTCGGACTTTTCGCGGTTGGCGGCGGTCTCGCTACCATACCTTTCCTTGCCGATCTCGGCAGAAGTACCGGATGGTTCACCTCCGGTCAGCTTGCTGATATGATCGCGATCTCTGAGTCGACACCGGGCCCTCTCGGAGTCAACATGGCTACGTACACCGGATTCACCGTAGCGGGTGTCCCGGGCGGCGTCATCGCCACGCTGGGCCTGATATTCCCGTCACTTATAATAACGCTCATCATTGCCGGATTCCTGCAGAAATTCCGTCAGTCTCCTGTTGTCGACGCTCTGTTCTACGGTCTCAGGGCAGCCTCAGTCGCTCTCATAACCGCAGCGCTGCTGCAGGTCGCCAGGATCGCGCTCTTCAATCATACTGCAGCTGACGGCAGCATGCAGATGTTTTACTGGCCTGCGATCCTCCTGTGCGCCGCGGTATTCGTATGCATCAGGTATACACCACTTAAGAAGTTCCATCCTATTCTCTTCATCGCGGTGTCTGCCTTTGCCGGGATAGTGCTCGGGATGTAAGATGGTTTTGCTCTGATCCGTCCGGGAAGTCTTCCTGTTCTCAGTTCTTGAGGCTCTGAAGCGGCGCAGGTATGCGTCCGCCTCTGTTTATCATTTTGGCAGGCGACTGACTGCGGAGGCTCATGACCGGTCCGTATCCGAGAAGTCCGCCGAAGTTCAGTTCCTCGCCGCTCTTAAGACCTATCGCAGGTATGACTCTTACTGCTGTAGTCTTGGAGTTGACCATGCCGATAGCTGCCTCATCCGCGATTATCGCAGAAATGACCTCTGCCGTCGTATCTCCCGGTATCACTACCATATCCAGTCCTACAGAGCATACAGCTGTCATTGCTTCAAGTTTCTCGATCGAAAGTGTGCCGGCTCTCGCCGCGCTGATCATTCCGTCATCTTCACTGACAGGTATGAATGCGCCTGACAGACCTCCTACACTTGAGGAAGCCATAACCCCGCCCTTCTTGACAGCGTCATTGAGCATCGCAAGAGCAGCGGTAGTGCCGTGAGCTCCGCACTGTTCAAGTCCGATCTCCTCGAGGATATGCGCTACCGAGTCTCCTATCGCAGGTGTCGGCGCGAGCGACAGGTCTACGATGCCGAACTGCGTATCGAGCATTGCAGCTGCTTCGCTTCCGACAAGCTGGCCGACTCTTGTGATCTTGAACGCCGTCTTCTTGATCATCTCGGATACTTCATCCAGTCTGGCATCTGCAGGCATTCCTGCCAGCACATTCCTTACTACCCCCGGACCCGAAACGCCTACGCTCAGCACGTGGTCTGCTTCTCCGACTCCGTGGAAAGCTCCTGCCATGAATGGATTATCTTCAACGGCATTGCAGAAAACGACCAGCTTCGCTGCTCCGATGCACTGTCTGTCAGCAGTGATCTCAGCAGTCTCTCTGACCTTCTGGCCCATCAGCTTTACAGCATCCATGTTGATGCCTGCCTTCGTTGATCCTATATTGACAGATGAGCACACGAGCTCTGTCTCTGAGAGCGCCTGCGGTATGGAATTGATAAGCTCAAGGTCACCGGCGCTGAATCCCTTATGGACGAGCGCGGAGTATCCGCCGATAAAATCAACGCCTATCTCATGCGCTGCTCTGTCGAGTGCTTTTGCGTATTTTACTGGATCACCGCCCGAAACGCCTGCCAGCATCGCGATCGGTGTGACGCTGACCCTCTTGTTGACGATCGGAATGCCGTACTTTTCAGCTATCGAGTCTGCCGTACTGACCAGATTGCCGGCGAGACGGCAGATCTTGTCATAGATCTTAGTACATGACTTGTCTATGTCTGTATCCGCGCAGTCGAGCAGCGAGATTCCCATCGTGGTCGTCCGTATATCCAGATTGTTATCTCTTATCATGGAGATCGTCTCCATGACATCGTTCATATTATACATATCGGTACTTCCTTTCAGAGATCATATGCTGTGCATAGCAGAGAAGATATTATCATGCATGAGATGGACCTCAGTTTCAGGAAGAGATGCCTTGATGTTCTCCTCAAGCTGATGGATCGTGCACGAGAGGTCGGTGACATCGATCAGCATATTCATCGTGAAGAAATCATCCATTACTTTCTGAGACACTTCTATAACATTACCATTCGCCTCTGCTACTGCGGTCGCGACCCCGGCGAGTATGCCGATATGGTTCTTTCCTACTACAGTCAGCACTGCGTTTTCCTGTTTTTTCATCTTAATGACCCTCCTTCGGTTCGATTGTTAATATAATAACCCTTTCAGTCTCTTAATACCATACTTTCGCAGCGAAAAAAGCAGGACCCCGCTGTTACGCGGCACCCTGCCCGTCTGCCGGCCTTTATTGTCCTGATCACTTTCTCTTAACGGCAAATACATTCAGCCATTTCGCGCCCGGCCTGCCGAGAGTGTCCTCTGTGATCAGGGTCTCAGTGATCTCACATCCCGCTCCCCCGAGATACTCTCTGAGCTCCTCTTCCGTGCAGTTGCTCATGTAGCGTCCCTTGTCATCGACACCGGTCTCAATGCCCTCTCTGGCAGATATATATATCACACCGCCCGGCTTGAGATTGCGATCGAGATTGCGGAAGAACCGGGCCTTCTCTTCATCATTGAGATGTATCAGAGCAGCGCAGCACCAGATTCCGTCGTACGGAGCAGATGATACCCAGGAAGACAGATCTCCGACCGCTCCTTTGATCTCGAGCCTTTCCATTGCGAGCGCGAGCAGTTCCTTTGCCGCGTCAAGGCCAAGAGCGTCATGTCCCATGTCGCTGAATGCCGCAGTATCTCTTCCGCTGCCGCAGCCCATATCGATGACACGCGCTTCTCCCGGCAGATAGGATGCGAACTTCTTCCTCAGAGCATCCATATCCAGTCCTACCGTGGTCCAGTAATACCAGTCAGCATTATTGTTATAGTAGTCTATCGTACTCTTCATAGCGCACATCCTTTCTAATATATGCCCTGCACCATCTAACCGAAGTATTTCCCTGCATCGTCCTGATATACGAGATCCGTCGTACCGCCGCAGGCTCTGCACTTGTAAGATCTGTATCCGAAGCCTTCACCGGACCCGCCGAAGCCAGACATCAGATCATTCGACCCGCAGAAAGCGCACTTTTTAGCTGCCGTTCCTTCACGGTCATCGACCGGTATGTGCTGTCCGTAGTTGGGCAGCTGCCTCACATCCTGCCTTGCCTTACCGCCGAAAGTCAGATCGACCCTCTTCATATCTTCATCAGTCATGACCCATTTTCCGTCAGCCATCAGACTCCTCCATTCTTTCAGTTGTTGCTGCCGGGTTTTGCAGGCGGTGCTCCATCCGGCTTTTCCGGAGGATTGCCGCCCTGGCCTCCATCCGGTCTTTCCGGTGGGGTTCCGCCCTGGCCTCCGTCCGGCGCGCCGTCAGGCATACCGCCGCCTTCTGTCTTTATTTCAAACGCTTCCCCTGACGAGGCGGATCCCTCTGTATATTCCTTACCATCAATATACAGCTTATGCCCGTTCAGGTCTATAGCAGTTCCTTCATTGACTGTGAGCCCGGAGACATAGGAATCCGCAGTCAGAGTCCAGGTGCTCCCGTCCTCTATCTCTACATACACATCGCCTGTCTGGCCGTCAGTATTGATCCAGCCGTTCAGCGACGAACCGTCTTTCAGATAGAGGTTGAGCGCAGAAACATCGTCAACCGTGATGCCTCCGTCTATTACCTGTTTCGATGCAGTCAGCTCAGCTTTTCCTCCGTTGGAGCCTTCATTGCCCCATCCCGCGGCCGCAGCTTTGAGGAAAAGACCGTCCGCGTCTTCATTAGTGATGACGTTATCTGTAAGCGATATCTTCGTTGCTGTATTCGTTACGAAGAACACCTCGCCGTTCTTATTGGTTATGGTGCTGCCTCCGGCTGTGAATGATGATGTTCCCTCATCAGCATCCCCTGACATAGACTGATATATCATAACGGCATGGTAGCTGTCTGACTTGTCGCTGTTGTGGGTGTTATTGTCCGCGACCAGCGTATCATTATTGAGGGTCACTGAGTTCTTGCCCTCCACTACGATCCCTTCCGAAGAAGTCGATTCCTGATAAGCGTCATTTACAGTGATATCCGCTGTAG
>JAFRLN010000008.1 GCA_017431175.1 Mogibacterium sp. | reverse complement strand
GATCACTGCAAGGTGACTTTCGTGAACCGCTACGGCATCACACTCGCGGCAGACCTGTATGTGCCGAAGGAAGCAGAGGGCAAACTCCCGGCTATCGCTGTATGCGGACCTTTCGGCGCTGTCAAGGAGCAGTGCTCCGGACTCTACGCTCAGACAATGGCAGAGAGAGGCTTCGTAACTATAGCTTTTGACCCTTCATTCACAGGCGAGAGCGGCGGCAATGTAAGATACATGGCATCCCCGGATATCAACACAGAAGATTTCATGGCAGCAGTAGACTTCCTTTCACTCTGCGACCTGGTCGATCCTGAGCGCATCGGAATCATCGGCATCTGCGGATGGGGCGGAATGGCCATCAACACAGCGGCACTCGATACAAGAGTCAAGGCAACTGTCGCTTCCACAATGTACGACATGACAAGAGTCCACGCAAAGGGTTACTTTGACGCTGCAGACAGCGAAGAGCAGAGATATGAGCAGAGAAAAGCTCTGTGTGCTCAGAGACTCGCAGATCTCAGAGCCGGCGAGTACGCTCTTGGCGGCGGAGTCGTAGATCCACTGCCTGAGGACGCTCCTTTCTTCGTAGCTGATTATTATGATTACTACAAGACAGACAGAGGCTATCATGCGAGATCTCTCAACTCCAACGGCGGATGGAACGTCATTGGCTGCGAGTCTTTCTTGAACCAGCCGATCCTCATGTACAGCAACGATATCAGAAGCGCTGTAATGGTCATGCACGGAGACAAGGCACATTCCTTCTATTTCGGCAAAGACGCTTATGAGAACATGATAAGTGGCAGCAAGTATACAGACAACAAGGAACTCCTTGTGATCCCTGGTGCTGTTCACACAGATCTGTATGACGGTGGCAAGGATAATGTCATTCCGTTCGACAAGCTGCAGGCGTTCTTCGAGAAGTATCTGTAAATAAAAAGGAAGAGAAAATGAAAATCACTATTCTTAACGGTAGCCCTCGACTGCAGGGCAATACATCAAAAATGACAGCGGCTTTCCGCGAATCAGCGGAAGCTGCAGGACACACCGTAACAGAATTCAATGTGTGCAGGATGAATATAAAGGGCTGCCTTGCCTGTGAATATTGCCACGGCAAGGGCGGCGGTGCCTGCATTCAGAAGGATGACATGCAACAGATCTATTCTGAACTTCAGGATACAGATATGCTGGTACTCGCATCACCGATCTACTATCACGGGATCAGCGGACAGCTGAAGTGCGCTATTGACAGGTTCTATTCTGCGCTCTATCCTAAGGCACCAGAGAGCCTGAGATATGTCGCTATGTTCCTCGCATCAGGAGATAAGGACCAGTACACAGGCGCAAGGTTCTCCTTTGATGGGGATTTCCTCGGTTACCTCGGACTTGAAGACAAGGGATTTTATACCTGTGCAGGCAGCGTGACCGATGAGCAGCTGGACGAAATAAGAGCCATGGCACAGAGCCTGTAAAATCCTGGGACTGGAGGACAGCAGTGAAAAGAACTATATTGGCGGTCTGCCTGATGATAGTGCTTTCGCTGTGCGCATGCTCAGGGAAAGAACCTGCGCCGGATTCGCAGGAAGGCGAGCAGACGGTGCAGACAGAAGAGCAGACAGCAGATGATGCTGAAATTAAAGATCAGGATAATCAGACTGAAGAGGTAATTGCAATGAATATGACGATCAATGATGTGGCTGTAAGAGTAAAATGGGAGAACAATGAGTCTGTCAGAGCGCTGATGAAGATGGCAGAAGAATCTCCTGTTATAATAAACATGTCCATGTACGGCGGCTTTGAACAGGTCGGCTCACTCGGAACGACCCTTCCGAGCAATGACCAGAATATAAAGACAAAGCCGGGAGACATCGTTCTTT
>JAFRLN010000077.1 GCA_017431175.1 Mogibacterium sp. | reverse complement strand
GGAGAATCCATCGAAGCAGCAGCTCAGGTACACGGACTTGACGGAGACGCACTGGTTGCAGCTCTTAACGAAGCGCTTGGCGCATAATAACACCTGACACAGGAAATAATAAGAAGGATTGGCAAGGAGCATACCTCCTTGCCATATTTCTTTTTCATAAGACTTTGCTCCCGTCATCGTATATAATAGAGAAGACTGGAGATCAGTAAGGAGGAAAACAACATGTTTTATGAAGTGAGCAAAGAAGTATTCGATAAGCTGCCGACCTTTGTTGTAGGAGTGGTGGCTGTTACAGGTATCAACAATGCCAGGGAAGTTCCTGCGATCGCGCAGATGCTGCAGGAGAACGAACAGGCGACGATCCGTTATTTCCAGGAGTCGGGCAACAAGGCCAAGAATGATCCTTGCGTCGTTCCTTACCGCGAGGCGTTCCGCGCGATCGGGATCAATCCTAACAGATATGCCTGCGCGGCTGAGGCGCTGATGGACCGTCTTGCCAAAGGCAAAGGTCTTCCGTCGATCAATCCCGCTGTAGATCTGGGAAACGCGATCTCGCTCAAGTATAAGCTGCCGATCGGAGCCCATGATATGTATACATTTGTCCGTCCGGACGGGACCGGCAGGGGAGCAGAGGACACAGGCCTTGAAGTAAGACCTGCGACAGCAGAGGATACGTTCCGGCCATTCGGTGCTCCGGAAGGAGAGTTCGACAATCCGGATGCCGGTGAGATCGTTTACGTATCCGGGCATGAAGTCAGAACACGCCGCTGGACCTGGAGACAGAGCGAAGTCGGCAAGATGACAGAGAAGACAAGCGCTGTCCTGTATCCTATCGACGGATTTTCAGATCTCAACCTTGATGAAGTTCATAAGGCTATGAAGGAGTTCACCGAGATGATCGCCAACTACTTCGCGCAGTCCGGCCGCAGCTGCACTGTAGCAACCGGGCTGGTCGACAAGGACAACCGCAGATTCGAATTCTGATAACGGGAGGCAGTTCATGCTGGAGTATAAATTAGAAGAAGTCAATGAGAGCTATGTGCGCGTTTCGCCGGCACCGGCAAGCGGTGACGAGCTGACGGAAGAGATAAGAGCCTGCATGATCAGGCTGGCGTCCCGTGCGCTCAGGAATTCATTCGCGCCTTATTCGCGATACAATGTCGCGGCGGCAGTGCTGACTACGTCCGGGAGGATCTATACCGGAGTGAATATCGAAAGTTCGCTTCTTTCGTGCACCATATGCGCAGAGCGCAACGCGATTTTCCACGCTGCTGCCTGCGGGGAAAGGAAGCTTATCGCTGTTGCGATTGTCGGCGGCCTTGAAGCGGCTGAAAAAGAAACAGACTTCGACGAATACTGCACTCCGTGCGGAGTATGCCGGCAGGTGATGAGAGACTTCGGAGATCCGGAGACCATGCGCGTTATCTGCGCAAAGTCGGAGACGGATTACCGCGAATGGACACTCGGACAGCTACTGCCGGAAAGCTTTGGGCCGGAGAGTCTCGAAGACCGGACGCCGGAAACATAAGAATAACGAATACAAAAGAATAACGGATACAAACTAAAAAACCCTGCGGGAGATTGCAGGGCTTTTCAGAATAATTAGGGATTTTGGGAGGTAGCTGTTAGGTTGAAGTGTTTGACTACCGGCTATCCTGAGCGGGATGCCGGCGACATAATGAAAGCAAAATTATGTATATGAGTAATATACCTGCCAAAGTCCATCAGATGTCCCACATTTTCGACAAAAACTGATATAAAAACACAAAAAAATTTTTAAAAAAATGTATTATTAACCTAAAATGTTGATAGTTTACGCTGGATCCGGCTGATTTCCGGCGCAAAATGGGGGATTCCGGCGCAAAGAAAAAGGAGTTCGTAAAGAACTCCTTTTCGATTGGCTCGTATTTCCGAGACTGCCAGAGGCCTGCGATTAACGCTTGCTGAACTGGCTTGCTCTTCTCGCTTTCTTGAGACCAGGCTTTTTACGCTCTTTCATTCTTGGGTCTCTTGTAAGGAAGCCCGCTGCCTTGAGCATCGGTCTGTAAGCCTCAGCGTCTACTTCGCACAGTGCTCTTGCGATACCGTGTCTGAGTGCGCCTGCCTGACCTGTGAAGCCGCCGCCGTTAACTGTAGCGATAACGTCGAAGCTGCCCATGGTTCCTGTCAGCTCGAGAGGTCTTCTGACTTCGTTCTTGACGATATCCTTCTCGCCAAAATATGTGTCGATGTCTCTCTTGTTGATGATGATATTTCCAGCACCCGGGAGAAGTCTTACTCTGGCTACTGATGACTTTCTTCTGCCTGTTGCCTGATACATAGTCTTTGCCATTTCTTAATCCTCCTTTCCTAGAAATTCCATACTTCCGGCTTCTGAGCTGTGTGTGGGTGCTCAGGGCCTGCGTAAACCTTCAGCTTCTTGAACATCTGACGTCCGAGTCTGCCCTTAGGCATCATTCCTCTTACTGCGTGGATGATGATCTCTTCAGGCTTCTTAGCTCTCATCTCTCCGAGAGTTGTCTCTCTGAGACCGCCCGGATAACCAGTGTGTCTCTTGTAGACCTTGTCAGATTCTTTCTTGCCTGTTACTGCTACCTTCTCAGCGTTGATCACGATGACGTAGTCACCTGTATCGATGTGAGGTGTGTAAGTCGGCTTCTTCTTGCCTCTCAGGATCATAGCTGCTTCTACTGCGAGCTTTCCGAGAGTCTTGCCTTCTGCATCGATAACGTACCACTTACGGTCGATATCGGATGGCTTAGCGATGTAAGACTTCATTTTCTGTTTTCCTTTCTACCTACTTGATTCCATGTGCTCGTGATGCTTTCCGGTACACTGCTGCGTCAGACACCTGCTTCGCGTCCGTAGTGACATCAGGAGAAGTGATGAAACTTTTTCGGTCCGCCTACTCGGTACGAATACTGTTTCGGCATGACTAGTAAAAAAATTTATTAGCTGTGAGGCTGCCGGCATCCATGCCTGCCTCACTGCCGCGATCCCCGATGGGGATGCAGCGTATATGCCCGTCCGGTCTGAGCCGGCGCAGACACTTGAATAGTATATTAGCGCGGCGCCGGTAAGTCAAGCGAAAAAGACGCAAAATGCCTCTGATTTCACAATTTTTTCTTGAAGTCCCGTACGCAGTGCCGTATGATTGTAACGCAGTTATTCAGATAACTGATACAGAAGGAGAAATACAATGAAACAGATACAGGTACTGAATGAGATCCCTGAAAATCAGCAGCCGCGTAGGTTCAAAGGGAATAATATTATATGGATTATTCTGCTTGTGATCATTTTATATGTGTTTGTTGCAGCTATATTCGATCTTGTACTCGGCGGTCTTGTCATCCAGCTGAATGACTGGTCGCCTTCCATGCACTTTATCCTGGAGTGTTATACCGGGGTAATATGGGATATCGCTACTCTGGCTGTGGTGATTCTGGTAGTCAGAAAGAACTGGTTCATCGGAAGGTCTTTCCTTCCTGCCGGCAGGGAGCGCCGGTTCAGGATCAGGGTCATAGAAGACACTTATATTGCATCGAACGACAATACCGTCAGGATGCTTCTGCTCGGTCTTGCACTGGGTTTTATTACCAATTTCTTCTGCATAGCGTGTGCTCTTCTGCACGGAGACATCAAGCTGTATTTTGACTTCAGCGCGTCGCAGATCCCGGTGCTGATCTTCGCATTTATCTCGGTATTCATCCAGAGTACAGGCGAGGAACTCTGGTGCAGGGGCTATATGTATGAAAGGATACTTATACACTACCCTGTCTGGGTCGCTGTAGCTGTCAACGGGATATTCTTCGGTCTGCTGCACAGCTTCAACCCGGGCGTAAGTGTTATGGCGGTTGTAGGCATAGCAATATGCGGCCTCTCATATTCTCTTGTGCGCTGGTATACAGGAAGCATATGGGTCACGATGGGAATACATACTATGTGGAATTTCACCCAGAATATTATCTTCGGACTTCCTAACAGCGGTCTCGTATCCGAGATGTCAATATTCCACCTGGATGCGTCGACCGGTATCAGCAACCTCATATATGATTATGCTTTCGGCGTTGAGGCGGCGATCCCGGCTCTGCTTGCGGACGGCATACTCGGAGTTGCAGTAGTGCTCCTCGCGAAGAGAGACGGAAGACTCGGAGAGCTTGCTCTGAGCTATGAGAAGCTGGCTGCTATGCAGCAGAAGACAGCTGTTACACAGGCGGATACTGAGGCGCCTGAGACGGAAGATATCAGATAAAATGGCAGATCGTACCAAGGGCAATATTGCCCTGTTACTTACAGCATTAGTATGGGGATCAGGGTTTGTCGCTCAGAGACTCGGCAACGAGATCCTGCCGCCTATGACGTTCAACTCTATCCGCCAGATAATGGCGGGTTTTGTTCTGCTGCCGGTACTCACCGTGAGCCTTCATAACAGCGGTTATCTGTCGAGAGAAAAGTCTACTGCCTCGCAGATCTCTTTCCGCAGGCGCAAAGCCATGATCGGCGGCCTGATATGCGGGGTCTTCATGATGGTCGGCAGTATGACTCAGCAGATAGGGCTTGTAACGATCGAAGCCGGCAAATCCGGCTTTATTTCTTCTATTTATATAGTATTCGTCCCGCTGTTCAGCGTTATCCTCGGCGGCAGTGTAAAACCACGATCCCTGTTCTGTATCGCTATGGCGATCGCGGGATTCGGCGTGATGAGTCTCAAAGGCGGCCTTGGAACGATCGGCAAGGGAGACTGGATAACACTTATCAGCGCTGCGTGCTTTGCGGCGCAGATAGTAGCGGTCAGCTATTTTCTGGACAGGAACAACGATATACTGCTCTCGGTGATACAGATGTTTTTCTGCGGTATCGTGGGTATCGTGATCGCCATGATACTGGAACATCCCGAGATCGGTGCGGTTGCCGAGGGTCTGCCGCTGCTTTTATATATGACTTTCTTCCCGACAGCTACAGGCTTTACACTGCAGATCGTGGGACAGAAATATACAGATTCATCATCAGCAGCTCTGCTGATGAGTCTTGAATCAGTCTTTGCTCTGGTGTTCGGTATGCTGATACTGCATGAAATGATGAGCGTCAGAGAGATGATCGGCGCCGGGATCATTTTCGCGGCGACGATACTGGGACAGAGACAATAGAGAGAATTGCTCTCTCAGTCAGGCGGGGGGATCAGTATTTACAGAAAGGCTGTATAGGAACGATACAGAAAATGAAAGCGTCCAATCTTTTAAAACGAATAATCGCTGCAGTGCTGGCGGTCATGATGATGATCGCAATGACCGCGTGCGGTACTGCACCATCCGAGGATGAAAGCACCCCGGCAGCAGATAATACCACAGCTGAAACGGAAACTCCGGCAGCACCTGCTGCAGCGGAACTGGCTGAAGACTACACCGGGAAAACTGTAATACTCCAGTCGAACGATGTGCACGGAGCAATTGACAGATACCAGTATATGGCAGGACTACGCGATGAACTCGAAAAGCGCGGTGCGGATGTAATTCTTGCGGACTCCGGGGATTATTCGCAGGGAAGTCCTTATGTCAACTTTTATAAAGGCTCATCTGCGATACGTATGATGAATAAGACCGGTTATGATGTCGCGACACTCGGCAACCACGAATTTGACTACTCCTCTGATAACCTGTTCAAAATCACTGAACAGGCAGAGTTCAGTATCCTCTGTGCGGATCTGTATAATTCCGCTTCAGGAGAGGAGCCTTTCGGTGACGTAGAAATCATAGACAAAGGAGATCTTAAGGTCGGCTTTTTCGGTCTGGATACACCGGAGAGCAAGACAAAAGCCGATCCGAAAAAGCTCGGAGGATACGATTTCTACGATAATGAGTCAGATCCGACCATCTATGAGAGAGCACGGCAGTGTGTAGACAAGCTGAAGGGGGAAGGCGCTGATGTAATTGTCTGTATCTGCCATCTCGGCGTTGACGCGCCGAGTGAGCCATACTGCTCATATAATATATATGACGAAACTCCGGGAATCGATCTGATTCTTGACGGTCATTCACATACTGTAATGACAGAAGGCGCCGGAGGGACCCCGATCATGTCGACCGGAAACAGGTTCCGGAATATCGGCATGGCTGTGATCGATGAGAAGAGCAAGGAAGTCGAAAGCAGACAGCTCTATGAGATCACAGAGGACTCCTATTCCGATGAAGAGGTTCTCAGAGAAGCTCATGCGATCATGGCTGAAGTGGATGCTGCCTACGGCTACAAAGTCGGCGAGTCGCTGGTAGAACTCAATGGCGCGACGACGGCTGATAATACAACAGCTCCGTTCACGAACGGCAACAGAGACGGGGAGACCAATCTCGGAGACTTTGTTGCGGACGCAGTCATATGGAAACTGACTGAGGATAATGAAGGACTGAAATTGGATGCCGACAAGACTGTAGCTGTGCTGAACGGCGGAGGTAACAGAGACTGGATCCATAAGGGTGATGTTACAAGAATGGATATCCATTCTGTATGGCCTTTCGGCAACTCGCTGTGTGTAGTGACTGTTACAGGCGCAGAGCTTTTGGAAGTTCTCGAGGCCGGAACCTTCTGTACGCCTGGGGAAATCGGCGGATTCCCTCAGGTCGCCGGGATAGATTATACTATTGATACTACAAAAGAATATGACGCTCAGGACGAATGCTATCCGGGATCAACATATTACGGGCCGGCGAGCATACAGAGAGTCAGGGTCAACAGCATCAACGGACAACCGTTTGATGAGAGAGCGGAATATTATGTGCTGACAATAGATTTCTGCGCGCATGGCGGAGATACTTACTATGCGTTGACCAGAGCTGCTTCGATTTTAGATACAGGTATTATGCTCGATGAGGCAGTAAATGATTATCTGGAGGCAGGACTTGGCGGAGTCATCGATGAAGAGTATGCAGATGCTGCCGGCAGGATCCACATCATAACAGAAGAGAATAAGGGCACGGAAGACGCAGAGCAGGCGGAAGCAGACAGTTCAGGGTCAGAAGCCGCTGATGCCGGTCAGGAGACAGAGGCAGACAGCTCAGACAGGGAAAACGCGGATCTTGCTGTTGACGGACACTGGGGACCGGCGACAACACGCGCGACGCAGAGAGCTCTGTCAGTTACAGAGGACGGCAGTCTCGGACCGGAAACAGTCAAGGCGATCCAGAAGAAGGTAGGCGCGCCGGAGGACGGACACTGGGGACCGGCGACAACAAGAGCAATGCAGAAATTCCTCGGCATAGAAGAAGACGGCAGCCTCGGTCCGGAGACAGTCAGAGCATGGCAGGAATGGTGCAGAGACGCTGCCTGACAGGCCCGCAGTGATAAGGATAATAAATGATTTTCAAATAAAGAGAGGAGTCATCAGAGATGAAAAAACTGAACAGAACAGCACTCATTATGATGCTGATCATGGCAATGACAATGCTTATTATGGCAGGATGCGGCGGAAGCAGTACAGAAGAGCCTGCAGAGGAGCCGGCCGTCACGGAAGAGCCTGTGACTGGAGCAGAGCCGGCAGCTGATCCGATCGGCATCCACCACGCCGAGATCGAGATCGCGGATTACGGTACGATCAAGCTCGAGCTGGACGGAGACACAGCTCCGATCAGCGTGCAGAATTTTATGGACCTCGCGAACGCGGGATTCTATGACGGACTGACTTTCCACAGGATCATGGACGGATTCATGATCCAGGGCGGCGATCCTAACGGTGACGGAACGGGCGGATCTGACCAGAATATCAAGGGCGAGTTTGAGGCGAATGGTGTTAAGAATGACATCTCTCATGTCAAGGGTGTTATCTCTATGGCAAGAGCCATGGACCCGGACAGCGGAAGCTCGCAGTTCTTCATTACTGTAGCTGACTCGACATTCCTTGACGGTCAGTATGCTGCTTTTGGTCACGTTACTGAAGGTCAGGACGTTGCGGATAAGATCGCGGCAGACGCTGAGCCTGTCGATGACAACGGCACGATCCCGCCGGAAGCGCAGCCGGTCATCACTGCGGTCAGGATCATAGACTAGAGAAAACAGAAGGGCAGGAGAGAACATGATAAGGGTTGTTGTTATCGCCGGTACGCCGGTCGACACCGAGATGGGGGTCGAGTATCTGGCGAGAAGGAGTTCAGAATACTGCATGCCTGTATGCGATCCGCTGTACAGACCTGTGGCTGAAGACTGCGACGCTCAGGTGCGGTTCCAGTATTCTGATGGAGAGAATAAACGGCGCCGCCTGAACGAGATCTTTGATCCGGCTATCGAAGAAGGAGTAGAGGATTTCTTCATCTATTGCAACTCTCTCTCCGGAGCGTTCGACTTTGAGACATATGCCGCGGAGAAAGGCGTCAAAGTCTACACGCCTCTCCAGATCTACAGGAATCTGGGCCGGAAATACAGCAGGGTAGGTCTGATCGCAGCCCACAACATGTCAGCTTATAATATTGAAAAGACCCTGCTCGAGGTCAATCCGGAGATGTACGTGATCGGGTCGGGCAATATGGCGATAGTAAGCGCCATAGAAGCCGGCAAAGCACCGGCGGATATCGTGCGGGACTGTGGGATCGCTCATTTTGTCAGATACATTGAAGACTGCGGATGCGAGGCCCTGATCCTTGGCTGCACACATTTTCCGTACATAAGAGAAGAACTCGACAAGCTGTGCACGATACCGGTCATCGATCCCGCGGACGAGATGTTCAGCGCCATGACAGGCCTGAAATAACACTCCGTAAAATCGATATACCTGTGAAATAAATGGTTGGTAACTGAGATATTCTGAAACACGGAGGGCAGCTGTCATGCAGGAATATGTATATGATGCTTTTATAAGCTACAGTCATCGTGATATGCAGTGGGCCAAAAGACTGCAGCACAGACTGGAGACATTTCCGATACCTAAGGACATGACGGATGCTGCTTCCGGAAGGCGGAAACTCCGCGTCTTCCGGGATCAGACAGACCTGACCGGCTCTGAGCTCGAGATCGCTCTACGCAAGGAGCTTGACGCGTCAAAATTCCTGATCGTTATCTGTTCGCCGGACAGCGCCGCTTCGCCCTGGGTCAATGAAGAGGTCGAATACTTCCGGTCCTCAGGAAAAGGGGACCGCATCATCCCTTTCATCGTTGCAGGAGAACCTGAGAGCGACAACCCGGAGCTCGAATGCTATTCGCCGGCACTTCTCAGCGGAGACAGCCATATGCTGGGGGCAAATATCCGGGAGATCGGCTGGAACAAGGCGTTTCTGAAACTCATGGCGATACTGCTCGATGTCAGGTTCAACCGCCTGGTCGACAGGGAAAAACAGCGCCGCAGGCAGAGGATCATGATATCCACTGCCGCTGCGCTGCTGATCATCACAGTCACCGGAGCTCTCGTCTGGCGTAACGTCATCATGAGCCGCAGGAATCAGGAGCTGTCATACGACATATACGGCGCTGCGCTCGTTTCCATCTCTCAGAAAGATGAGATAGAGCCGGACGATATCGCTTTTCTCAAAACTTCGGCCGACGCCGGAAATTCTTATGCGATGTGGTTCCTCGCAGATTGCTATGAGAGGGGCTGGGGAACAGAGAAGGATCCTGAAGCAGCTTTCAGCTGGTATCTTAAGGCAGCTGAGGCAGGGGATGCGACATCAATGATCGGTGTCGCCAACTGTTATTCGAATGGTACCGGAACAGAAGCGGATCCGGTCAAATCTCTCGAGTGGAACCTGAAAGCCGCTGAAGCAGGGGATGCGAGCGGTATGCTCAATGCCGGGATCGATTATGAACTCGGAACAGGAACAGAAGAAAACCCGGAAGAAGCTTTCCGGTGGTACACGAAGTCCGCGGAAGCGGGAAATGAACTCGGGATGTATCATCTTGCCCGCTGTTATCGTGATGGGATCGGTACCGAAACGGATCTGAAACAGGCATTCACCTGGATGAAGTCTCTTGCAGAGACAGGAAACACCATCGGAATGTATAATCTCGGCCTCATGTATCAGTACGGGTACGGAACCGAAACAAGTCCCGAAGATGCTTATCACTGGTATCGGAAAGCCGCTGAGGCGGGGGACGCAGACGGTATGTATATGGTCGGATGGTGTACTGAAAATGAATTCGGGACAGAAGACCCCGCACTGGAATGGTACAAGGAAGCAGCTGAACTCGGAAACGCAAAAGCAGACGAGGCCGTCAGCCGCCTCACAGAGTGATCCCGGTCTCAAACAGAGTGATCCCGGTCTAAAACGGAACTGAAATATGAACACAATGAAGAATGAAAAAACGAAAATCGGAATCAGCTCCTTTGCCTATTGTTTTGCCACGGGAAGAAATCCTTACCAGAAGCCGGAACATATCATGACTCCGTTCGAGCTGATCGATAAGGCAGCCTGCCTCGGCGCAGGCGCGGTTCAGTTCGGGGATAATTTGCCGCTTGAGATTTACAGCGACGAGGAACTCGGTAAGATCCGCCTGTACGCCGAAGAAAGAGGGATCGAACTGGAAGCCGGGATGCGAAAGTCGACACAAGAGAGGCTGGCAGAGTATATCAGTATCACTCAGAAGATTGGTGCGCGCATCCTCCGTCTTATCACAGACGGGGTCGGCTTTGAACCCGACTTTGAGGAGTGCTGCCGGATTTTCTCATCGGTTATACCACAGCTGGAAGAAACCGGGGTCGTTCTCGGAATAGAGAATCACGACAGATTCCATGCCCGCGAATATGCTCAGATGATCAGGACTGTAGATCATCCGCAGGTCGGACTGACTGTGGACACAGTGAACTCTCTGTCACTTGAAGAACCGCTCGATGAAGTTCTCAGCCATATGGCGCCATATTGTGTCTGCCTTCATATGAAGGATTATACTATCAAAAGGAATAACGGCGGGTGTGGCCTCAAGATCACAGGCGCGTGTCCCGGCACAGGCAGACTGGATATCCGCAGGTGCTATGAGGCGTGCCGGAAGCTGTCGCCGCGCAGCTTCAATATAATACTGGAATCCTGGATGGAGCCCTGCGAGACACTGGAAGAGTCATTACGGACAGAAGACGATTGGGCAGAAGCCGGAGTTGAATTCCTGAACAATATGCTGGAACACATCTGAGAACAGTCAGAGTTTGCCGTTCAGTTTCAGATATAGTAAACAGGGGCTCTGTCTCTGAGCAGGTCCGACAGCTTCCTGCTGTAGAAAAAATCATGTATCAGCTGGTAATACTCTTTCCACATAGGAAGTGTAAGACAGTTTTCTGAGCGCGGACACGATACCTCACCGTCAGCAAGGCAGGCGACAGGTGCCAGAGGCCCTTCCATGAGTTCTATTATTTCTCCTATTGTATAATCCTCCGGCGCGCGGGAGAGGCGGTATCCTCCGCCCTTGCCGCTGACAGCGGTAAGAAATCCGCTTTTTACAAGATCTTTCACGATGATCTCCAGATATTTCTTGGAGATCTCCTGCCTTTCTGCAATATCTTTCAGCGGGATGTAGGTCCCGTTATCATTCTCTGCCAGATCAAGCATGACGCGCAGAGCATATCTGCCTCTTGTGGAAATCATAATGTACTCCTGATCATTCTGAAATTAACCCCTCACAAGTTCTATTTTAGAATAAATCCTAATACCTATCAAGGAAATAGGTAAAATAATTATAAAACCTATTGACAAAGTAGGTAAATATGATTATTATACTCATTGTAAACCATTCAGAAACAGGAAAGGGACAGAAAATGTTCAGAACAGTATACGCAGATACTTCTAAATACATGTGTTGTTGTCTGATGCCGGGCTCCCGGGCACGATGTATGGCTGAGGCTTTGTCATGAGATGACAGACAATCAGTCATTTGTAGGATACAGAATCCTGAATTCAGTCTGTAGGCCCGGGAGCATAATAAAGCTTCCGGGCTGTTTTATCAGTCCGGAGCATCAGGAAACCAATCAGAGAATAAGCAGCATATGCAGACAATAAAGCAGAAAAGGAGAGTAATCACTATGTCAAATATATATAAGGGAACACTTGGACTTATCGGAAATACACCATTGGTAGAAGTAACCAATATTGAGAAAGACCTCGGTCTCGAGGCGACGGTACTGGTAAAGCTGGAATACTTCAATCCTGCAGGCAGTGTCAAGGACAGGATCGCCAAAGCGATGATCGAAGACGCAGAGGAAAAGGGGCTGCTCAGAGAAGGATCAGTCATCATCGAGCCTACATCCGGCAATACAGGTATCGGACTTGCAGCTATCGCGGCAGCCAAATGATACAGGGCGATCCTGACAATGCCTGAGACGATGAGTGTTGAGAGAAGAAACATACTCAAAGCGTATGGTGCGGAAATCGTCCTGACAGAGGGCAGCAAGGGCATGAAGGGCGCGATCGCCAAGGCTGAAGAACTTGCGGCGGAGATTCCGGGCGGATTCATTCCGGGTCAGTTCGTCAATCCGGCTAACCCTGCGGTCCACAAGGCCACAACAGGACCTGAGATCTGGAATGATACAGACGGTGCGGTAGATATCTTTATCGCAGGAGTCGGAACAGGCGGCACTTTGACAGGAACCGGAGAATACCTCAAAGAACAGAAGCCTGAAGTAAAGATCGTTGCGCTTGAACCGGCAGACTCACCTGTTTTATCAGAAGGCAGAGCAGGTTCCCACAAGATCCAGGGGATCGGAGCAGGATTCGTTCCTGATGTCCTTAATACAACTGTATATGATGAGGTGTTCAGAGCAAACGGTGACGATGCATTTGCCGCGGCAAAATATCTGGCTAAGAAGGAAGGGATCTCGGTAGGCATTTCTTCAGGAGCTGCTCTCCACGCTGCCATTGAATACGCGAAGAAGCCTGAGAATAAGGGGAAAGTGATCGTTGCGCTTCTACCTGACAGCGGAGACAGATATTATTCAACAGCTCTGTTTACAGAGTAGCACAGTAATTTAAGAAGGAATTCTCTACCGGGCGTTGTAAAGGGAGGATAAGGACTATGAGTAATTACAGATTTGAGACACTGCAGCTTCATGTCGGGCAGGAACAGGCCGATCCGGCAACCGATGCCAGAGCAGTACCGATATATCAGACTACATCTTATGTATTCCACAATTCAGAGCACGCGGCTGCGAGATTTGGCCTGAGGGATGCAGGAAATATCTATGGCAGACTGACCAACAGCACGCAGGATGTGCTCGAAAAGAGGATCGCGGCTCTGGAGGGAGGCGTTGGTGCACTCGCGCTGGCATCCGGCGCCGCGGCAGTCACATATACTATCCAGGCACTTGCAAAGCAGGGAGAGAACATTGTAGCTCAGAAGACCATCTATGGCGGCAGCTACAACCTGCTGGCGCACACGCTGCCTGACTATGGAATAGAGACCTCTTTTGTCGATATCCATGATCTGGATGAGGTCAGGGCGGCGATTAATGACAAGACTAAAGCGATCTATATAGAAACTCTCGGAAATCCGAACAGCGACATTCCGGATATTGACGCTGTTTCTGAGATCGCTCATTCGCACGGGATCCCGGTTGTAGTAGATAACACGTTTGGTACTCCGTACCTGATCAGACCGATAGAACACGGTGCTGACATCGTTGTTCATTCCGCGACTAAGTTCATAGGCGGTCACGGCACCACACTCGGCGGTATCATCGTTGACTCCGGTAACTTTGAATGGGATCCTGTGAAGTATCCGGGGATCGCGGCACCTAATCCGAGCTATCACGGTGTATCGTTCACAGCTGCCGCAGGTCCGGCCGCGTTCGTAACATATGTGAGAGCCATATTGCTGAGAGATACCGGCGCTGCCATATCACCGTTCAACGCATTCCTGCTGCTTCAGGGTGTCGAGACCTTGTCGCTTAGACTTGACAGGCATGCAGAGAACACGGCGAAAATCGTAGAGTATCTGGTAAATCACCCGCTGGTGGCAAAAGTCAATCATCCATCTCTGCCAGACCACCCGCAGCACGATCTGTATGAAAGATACTTCCCGAACGGAGGCGCATCGATCTTCACTTTCGACATCAGGGGCGGGCAGGAGGAAGCCTGGAAATTCATCGACAACCTGAAGTTATTCTCTCTGCTTGCGAACGTTGCCGATGTGAAGAGCCTGGTCATCCATCCGGCGTCTACTACACACTCTCAGCTTTCGGCAGAAGAACTGGAGGATCAGGATATCCATCCGAGTACGATCAGGCTCTCGATAGGAATAGAACATGCAGACGACATTATTGCAGACCTTGAAAACGGCTTTGCCGCATTGTAACTCTCTGCGAAATCATTGAAAACACGCTGAGTTCCGGTCTCTGGCTGCGTAAGGGTTTCCTTACCGGTGCCTGCTGTACACCTATGGCGGCATCCTGAGCAAGCCGGATAAGATCATCCGGTGGGTCGACGCATTCGCGTCTGACCCACTTCTTTTTGCTGAATTTCGTCAGCTGCCTGTGGGTTTAGCGCATTTTATAGTATAGAAATAAGAAAGATCAAGGCATAAGCAGAAGACCTGGTTCCGGTACAGACTGATTCCGATTCAGGGTTCATCTCTTCCGCTTTTTTAAGTATTTGCGCTGCATCATCGCCGGAAACGATCCCCTGTTATCCTCTGCAGACCTTGATTACTTCAATTTTACGATGAGCTTACTTCAATTCATGTTTCAGTCAATACTCCGGGACTGCTCACCGGGGACCGCTCCTTTCAATAGTCAGAACGAGGAATGCCACTGTCGTCAAAACTGTTGCAGAATGTGATATCATTAAAAAACAGATTTAAACTGATTTTGAAAATCGTATCTGGTGAATGCTCAAAAGGGTGTGGAAAGGAGAAATGATTATGAAAGGTAAAATTGCTGCATGCTGTATTTGCGCACTTACTTGCTGCTGTCTGTATACACACAGGCGTGTTCTCAAGGCTTGCATCAAAGGAGGGCCGATGCCTAAGGCACCTGAATGGCACGTTTGGGTAAAACCTGAAAACCGCAGATAGCTTACAATGGAAGCTCTTGCCGCTCTCGGATACAAGCCTGAGCAGGTATCAAAGATACTTCTGACTCACAAGCACGCAGACCATTCAGGTGAGATCAAGTCATTCCCGGATGCAAAGGTCTATGTAAATGAAAACGAACTGTCAGCAGATGAGCTTCAGGGTTTTTCGAATCTCGTACCTGTGAAATTTACAGACGGTGCTTATCATAACTTCCCTGAGAGCCAGAAAATAGCTGATGGGATCTACATGATCAAAGCCAAGGGTCACACAAACGGCAACAGCATAATCATCGTTGAAAATGAAGGCCTCTTCTATATGCTTCACGGCGACATCACTTACGTTGATGAAGCTCTCTATGAGAACAAACTCTAAGTGGTTTTTGACGACCTTGGTGCTGCACGTGAGACTATGGACCGCGTACGCGAGTTTATCAGAAATAATCCAACGGTTTACTGTGGAACACACACACCTCAGGGCTACGAAAGCCTTGAGGCTAAGCGCGTGATGGATCTGGATAACCCGGTTCCTACGGTACTTGCAGATGTTGATTTCAGCAAGGTTCAGGGAACGGGCAAATGGGTTTGCTCCATCTGCGGCTATGTCTATGACCCGGCAGAACACGACGGTGTTGCATTTGAGGACCTTACGGATGACTGGAAATGCCCACGCTGCAAACAACCGAAGGAGAAATTCAACAGAGCATAAAGGGACTGGAGAACGTTTATGACAATCTGTTATTTTACTGCATCAGGTAATTGTCTCTATGTGGCAAGAAGGATCGGAGGAACTCTCCTTTCGATACCACAGCTGATGCGCCAGGAAAAAATAGAGATCGAGGACGATGCAGTTGGCATTGTTTGCCCGGTGTATGCGGTAGAACTTCCGTTTATGATCGTGGATTTCATGAAAAAGGCTGACATAAAGACGGATTATTTCTTCTTTATTCTTACCTGCGGCTATGGATATGAGGTATCACTTGGGCATGCCGAGGTGGCAGCACAAGAAAGAGGCTGGGACTTAAAATATGGAAATGGCGTCCTGATGGTCGATAATTATCTGCCGATCTTTGATATGGATGAGGAGATCAGGAAGCTCCCGGGTAAAGACGTGGAAGGGCAGCTTGATAAGATCTGTGCAGATATACAGGCAAGAAAGGAGCAAAGGGTAAAGCTCACGCCAGCACTTAAAGCACAGATGGCACTCTACCATAAGACTCATGCGCCGAAGGTCATAAATAAAAACATGGCGCTTGACTATACAGTAAATGAAGACTGCATACATTGCGGCATCTGCGCAAAAGCGTGTCCTGCGAATAATATCACGGTAACGGAAAGCAAAGTGATATTCGGAAAATGCTGCGAGGTCTGCTATGCCTGCCTGCATAATTGCCCGAAGAAAGCGATACGTCTGCCATTGGAGAAGGCAGATGCGAGATTCCGGAATGAGCATATAACTTTGAATGACATTATTAAAGCAAATCAGTAAGGCGGAATCTCTCTGGTTTTGCTATGGTGCGCCCGGCGAGGAGATCCGGCAGTCAAGGATCTTCGACCTGCTGCGCAGGCGCTGACGCGTCCTTGACTGCCGTTTTTCGGGTGTCACTTTCAGTTTACACCCGAATACGAACTCGCCCGCGAGTTCTCACCCCACCGAATCGTATGTATATCAAAACCGGACACCGTGGAGGTGTCCGGCTTTGATATGGTGCGCCCGGCGAGGATCGAACTCGCGGCCTTCTCATTCGGAGTGAGACACTCTATCCACTGAGCTACGAGCGCACATTATTAAGTCTTAAAGTCGTTGAAATTAGTGGGTTTTGAATGGTTAAACAGTAATTGCGTGTCTCAGATTATAGCAGTAACTGCGCGTTTCCGGAAGATCACGTCAGGAGATCTTCTTCAATCATTTCTTCTGTATCATCGGCCGCTTCTGCTGTTGACTCTGCCTCCGGTTGTTCTTCCGGCTTCCCGGATTCGTGTTCCGCCGCAGCCACCGGTCCGGCCTCGTTCACATCCGCAGGTTCAGAATCAGCGTTCTCTTTATCATTGCCTTTGGAGTATTTACGGACCTGATATTCATGGAGGACGATTACGCCTATGAGGAGTAACAGCAGCTTCCACCAGTTGCGTACTATCCATGTAACGATCAGGGTAAATAATAATACCAGCATTATCTTACCGCCTTATCATCATGCTGCCTGTAAGCTGCCCATATAGCAGCGGATATTGACAGGCCGGGCGAGCGCAGCAGAATGTTTTCGTCATTCCGCAGATACGGATGCAGTGCACAAGTGAGCGGCAGTGAAAACGGCCGGAATCGGAGCCGCTGCGAGCACACAGAGCGCCAGAGCGAAGCAGGTCGTGACGAGTCCCCGTTTTCGCAGAGCGAACGCCGATGCAATGCACCGGAGCGAGGACGCGAAAAGATTCTGCTGCGCCCGCCCGGCAACTGCTCAATTTTCAGCTTCTATTTCTTGTATTCGTCTTTGCGGGGACGTCCCATGAGTGTCTCAAGCGCGTCCTCGACCTTGATGGAACCGTTGATCACATTGTAGATAGCCTCAGTGATCGGCATCTCCACGCCAGCTCTCTTGGACAGCTCGTAAGCAGCCTCAGCCGTGAACATTCCCTCGACTACCATGCCGATAGACTTGCGGGCTTCTTCAGGGTCCATTCCCTGACCGATCAGTCTTCCGCATCTGAAATTGCGGGAATGCATACTGGTACATGTTACGATCATATCGCCTACTCCGGAGAGCCCCGCGAAAGTCTCGAACTTTGCGCCGAGAGCCATTCCGAGCCTTGTCATCTCTGCTATTCCGCGGGTCATCATAGCAGCCCTGGTGTTGTCCCCGAATCCCATACCATCTATGATACCGGAACCAACAGCCATTACATTCTTGACGGAGCCTGCGAGCTCCATGCCGAGCATGTCTGTATTGGTGTAGATCCTGAATCTGTTGGTCGAGAAGAGATCGCTGATAGATCTTGCGGTACGGGGATCTCTTGAGGATACAGATACTGCTGTCGGGACACCGATACCGACTTCTTCAGCATGAGAAGGCCCTGAAATGCAGGCATATCTGGTCATGTCGAACCCCACTTCTTCCGCGACCTCGGACATACGCATAAGGGTCTTCTGCTCAATACCCTTGGCGATGTTCATAGCCAGAGCATCATGCTTGATGAAAGGCATGGAAGCCTTAAGAGCGCTGCGGAAATGCTGGGCAGGAAGAGAGAAGACGATGACATCCGCGTCTTTCAGAGCGGCCTCGTTGTCAGTATAGAAGTGATAGTCACCGACAAGCTTAACACCCGGCAGATAGTCTGTGTTCTCCATGGCGGCCTCCATGCGGTCAAGGTGAGCCTTGTCGATATCAAAAATATTGACCCTGCATCCCTTTGCTGCAACGATCGTCGAGAGAGCTGTTCCGAAACTGCCTGCGCCTATGAATGTTACTGTTGACATGATCTGTATCTCCTTGGTCCTGTGAAATCATCGTGGCCGGCCGGCATGATGTGTCCGGCGTCCCGCTCATTATACATGTTTTGCCTGCACGTGACAATGGGCGGACTCCCGATATAGCTGGTGAACTGCAGTGCTGTTGTGATAGAATATCATGAATAGAGCAGATACAGCATCTGATGAGATGTGGACATACAGAGAGGCACAGACTTGCCTTGCGTATTACAGCTGAGCATGATAGGACTCAATCAGAACGCAATAGAATACATGCATATGCTGGGGTTCAGAGACGTCGTGCTTATCGCGGAGAGATTCACGACCTGATGCGATCCTCCGAGAATGGAGGTGTCGGTAAGTTTTACTGACGGGAGCGTTGACCTGAATGAGCAGGGCGAGCCGTGGAATGCTTCGGGCTATACTTTGGATGAGACCGTGCTTGGGCGCGTGTGGATCCCGCGCGAGGGACTGATCATAGATCATCCGGCAGGGATCCGCTACGAGAAATACCCGTGGATGGAGAAATTCGAATTTGACGGTATCAAGGCAGCTCCCGCAAGGCGAACAGGCATTGGGACCAAGGGGGCAAAAGCATTCGTCCGGTCGCTTTCGACCATCTACGCCGGTGCATACGACGACTACCGCGTGTTCGGAGGAGACGAGGCATTCGATGCGGAAGCGTATTTTGCTCACGCAGCGGAGCATTTTGCGGCACTCTCCGAGTCAGGACAGAAGAGCAGAATGATCACGAAGTTCTGCGGATTCGCTGAAAACATGTGGCGGGAGGGTGACGCGGAGATGCTTGGCATCTGCATGGAAACAGTCCTGCCGGTTCTGAAAAGCGGAGACAGGATACGCGGAGTATTTGAGAACAGCATCACGGATGAATTCAGAAACTATATAACAATGAAAGAAGGAGACTTTCACAATGGCAGCAGATAAGAAAACAAGAGAAGTTCAGTTTACGCTCAATGATGAAGATTTCAAGATGTTCGGCCGCTACAGGATCCTGTATACCGATCAGGGACGCAAGCTGGTATGGCGGCAGAGGATTACCTACCTGATCTCTGCGATCGCGATAGCCGCGCTCTTTTCCGTTTTCCATGTAGACAAGGGATTCACTATTCTTGCTTACATAGTCGCGGCAGCGATGGCTGTGGTCGGTATCTTCTTCGCGGAGTCTATGGTGCTCAGAGATCAGGAAAAGGCCATAGCCGAGACTGAGAACAGCGCTGAAAGAGTGCATGCTGCCAAGAATAAGATCGTATTCGACGAAGAAGGATTCACTACATATGCAGCCGGAGATGAGCAGCGCTTCGCTTACAAGGATGTGAAGCTTGTAGACCTGACGGATCAGGCTATATATACATGGCTCAGCGATATCATGATAATGCCGATCCCGCTTCATGCATTCAAGGATCTGAAAGAAATGAAAGCGTTCTGCAAGTGGTTCAGGGAGCGCGTGACAGAGTGCGGCGGTAAGGTTTCTTAGAATAAGAGATCTTGGATTTTGTGAAATACACCAAATTTATCCCTGCATTTTGTTGACATATTGGGTAATTAGGTCTATATTATTGGGCATAGCGGACAATTCCGCACACCTTATTCTATGAAAGGAGCACATCACATGAATAGACAGAACATGATGGACATGGGAATGATGGGCATGTGCATGTGCAGTGTCAGCTTATAACATAGGATAAGGTCATAACGATGCCGATACTATGAGAATTCTTATGCAGTAATTCAGGGGCAGGCCGTTAGGACCTGCCCCTGTTTTATATAGACGGTTATAGCTTTCATCAATAATGGAGAACAGTAAAATTGAGCGATTACATAATAAGCCTCCAGGGCGTTACCAAAGAGTTCGACACTAAGAACGGCAAAGTCGTGGCTCTGAATGATATCAACCTGGATATCGAAAGGGGAGATTCCTACGGGATAATAGGGTTGTCCGGCGCAGGCAAGTCGACACTTGTAAGGACGATCAATCTCCTCGAGCAGCCGACGGACGGCAGAGTCGTGTTTGACGGCAAGACGCTGACCGGTATCGGAAGCAGAGACCTCAATATCCAGAGACGCAAGATCTCAATGATATTCCAGCAGTTCAACCTGCTGATGCAGAGAGACGCGATCGGCAACATATGCTTTCCGATGGAGATCGCCGGGGTGCCGAAAGCACAGGCGAGAGCCAAAGCGGAGGAACTTCTCAAGGTCGTAGATCTTGAAGACAGAGCGCATTCCTTCCCGTCCCAGCTGTCAGGCGGCCAGAAACAGAGAGTCGCTATCGCCAGGGCGCTGGCATCGGATCCGGAAGTCATCCTCTGCGACGAGGCAACATCCGCTCTGGATCCGAAGACCACCAGGTCGATACTCAGGCTCCTGAGACAGATCAATGAAGAGCGCGGCATCACACTCGTCGTCATAACTCATGAGATGAATGTTATCAAGCAGCTCTGCAACAAGGTGGCAGTCATAGAGAACGGCGAGATCGTGGAGAGAGGAGATGTCCAGGAGATCTTCGCAAAACCTAAGACCAGAGCCGCGAGAAAACTCTTCTTCCCTGACAGCGAGGAGAGGGAGACCCCTGAAGGCAGGACGGCTACCAGGAACAGGCTGAGACTGGCGTTCAATGAGAAGACAGCATACAAACCGATCATTTCCAATATGATCCTTGAGACCGGAGCGCCTGTCAACCTGCTGTACGCTAACATGGACGCTCTGCTCGATGAACAGAAAGGGCAGATGGTCATATGCCTGTCAGACGATCATGATGCGGCAGAAAGGCAGAAGGCATTCCTTATCAGGGAAGGCGTGGATTTCACAGAGATACCGGAGGAGTCAGATTATTATGACTATCCTCTCAACGGATTCAGCGAGGAGGTGAGTGAGTAAAATGGATATGCAGACACTGTTCTCACTGCTCGGTGAAGAGACCCTCAAGACCCTGTATATGACATTTATCGGGACGCTCGTATCCTATCTGATCGGACTTCCGATAGGGGTCTCGCTGATCATCACATCGCCTAACGGGATCAAACCGCTGGGATTTTACAACAAAGTCATGGGGTTCATCGTGAATGTGATCAGATCCGTACCGTTCCTGATCCTGATGATAGCACTGATGCCGTATATACGTATCGTGATCGGTACCGGGATCGGTCCTAAAGCAATAACGGCGGCTCTGATAGTGGCAGCGGCTCCGTTTGTCGCAAGGCTCGTCGAGCAGTCACTTCTGGAAGTAGATCCGGGAGTCATCGAGGCGGCTCAGGCAATGGGCGCGAGCACATTCCAGATCATTTGGAAAGTCCTGCTTCTCGAAGGCAGGCCGTCGCTTCTCAACGGGGCGGCAGTGGCTACGATCAACATCCTCGGTTATTCCGCGATGGCCGGAACTGTCGGCGGCGGAGGACTCGGAGATGTAGCGATAAGATATGGTCTGTACAGAT
The DNA here is from genome assembly GCA_017431175.1 of Mogibacterium sp. Taxonomy (GTDB): domain Bacteria; phylum Bacillota; class Clostridia; order Peptostreptococcales; family Anaerovoracaceae; genus Crickella. Next base: position 25,333 of record JAFRLN010000077.1, on the reverse strand, counting down.
TCCAGCCTGCAATCATGTGGATAACCATCGTGATACTGGTGATCATGGTACAGATACTGCAGGAGGTCGGGATAAGGATCGCGGCCAGAATGGATAATCGTATAAACTAGGGTATTATATAATGAGATGAAAGGAGAAAACACTATGAAGAATCTCAGAAAATTCAGCGTACTCGCACTCGTACTCGCGCTCGTATTCGCGTTCACCGCGTGCGGCGGCTCCGGCGGAGATGAGGCTGCGGAATCCAGCGAAGACAAGACGATCAAGGTAGCTGCTTCGCCTACACCTCACGCAGAGATCCTCAATTCCGTCAAGGACAAGCTTGCGGAAGACGGCTGGACTCTCGAAGTGATCGAGTTTGATGATTACGTACAGCCTAACGTAGCAACATCAGAGGGCGATGTGGACGCTAACTACTTCCAGCACGTTCCATACCTCAATCAGTATAATGAAGAGAACGGCACAGAGCTCGTAGCTGTAGGAAATGTCCACTATGAGGCGCTCGGAGTATACAAAGGCACCAAGGACTCGTTCGACGCGCTTGAAAACGGCGACAAGATCGGTGTTCCTAACGATGTCACCAACGAAGCAAGAGCTCTTAACCTCCTTGCTGACAACGGACTCATCACTCTGAAAGAGGGAGTAGGCCTTGAGGCGACCAAGACAGATATCGTAGACAATCCGAAGGGAATCGAGATCGTAGAGCTTGAAGCTGCTACGATCCCTGCATCGCTCCCTGACCTTGCTCTCGGCGTTATCAACGCAAACTACGCACTCGGAGCAGGCAAGACTGCAGATGACGCAGTAGCATTCGAGGCAGAGGACTCAGAAGCTGCTGAGACAATGGTCAATGTAATCGTAGTCAACAAGGGCAATGAGGAAACAGAGAAGACCAAGGCTCTCGTCGCGGCAGTTCAGTCTGACGATGTCAAGGCATTCATCGAAGAGAAGTACAACGGAATCGTCAAGGCTAAGTTCTAGACGCTGACAGACGGCAGATACAGTTTATATCAGGAGATGAGATCCTGACCATAATACGATCAGCATGAAAAGCGAGACTGCGGAGTCTCGCTTTTCTGCTGTGTGGTTCCGTTTCTGACAGTATGCAGACCCGGTCCCGGCAGTGTTTTTTTCTCTTCATTTTGCTGAGGTATTATTATATAATCTACTATGTATATTTATGTTATTGATTGGCTGCGCAGCAGCACATTTAACGATAGATAAGGAAACAGCTATGGAAAAGAACTTCATCAAAGTAGACAAATGGGGAGGCTGCCTGTGGGGGATCGATGAGACCGGCAGGCTGTTCATCAACGGAGGTGAGGCTGAAAGCCTTGAAGGAAGTACTGCTCCGTGGGAAAGCTACCGCGGGATGATCACAGAGGCTGCAGTCATCGGTGATGTCACATTCCCGGAAGGCGCTTCGCTTGCAGACCTCTTCCGCGGCTGCAAAGCTCTCGAAGCAGCAGACCTCAGCGGAATGGATACATCGGGAGTCGCGGACATGCACTCTATGTTCGAAGGCTGTACAAGGCTGAAAGAACTCGATATTTCCTCTTTTGATACCCGTTCATGCAAGGACATGAACAGGATGTTCGCAAAATGCGCAAGACTTACGGACATTCTCCTCGGGGAGAACTTCAGCCTGACAGGTGACGGGACCACATCGTGCGACAGGCTTGCAGTCAAGGAAGCCGGCAAGTACAGACGTGCCAGAGTGATCTCTGCGGAGGGATGCCTCGTCACATACCACGAGAACGCGGGCAGGAACGCTTCCGTCGAGCGCAAGAGCGTACCCGACTACAGATATGTGATCGAAAACCTCATGTATGATGTTCCGGGTGAAAACCTCGTATTCATAGGATGGAATACTGAGGCAGACGGTACAGGAAGAATGTTCCTTCCGGAGCAGGAACTGAGCAGTATAGACGAAGATATCGACCTCTACGCTATCTGGGCAAGCGCGCCTGAGATCGGGGAAGTCCGCCCTGTGGATGAATTCGCGTACGGACAGCCGATACCTTTTGAGCTGCCAGAGATTGTTTCCGCGGGAGACCCTAACGTAAAAGGTTTCCTTGAGATCAGTCCGAACGGTGAAGACGGAACGTGGAAGGCGATCAGCCACAACACGATCCTTCCTGCAACATGCGACGGCTGGCTCGTAAGACTTTGCGCGTCCAACAGCGTCGGCAAGTCATATTCCAACCCGGTAGAGCTTCACATCAAGAAAGCAGCCAAGGATATGTCCGGCGTTCGCTGGTCTGAAGAAGCCGACATGACGTATGACGGCAGCGCAAAACACGTATGGCTTGAGGGACTCCCGGAAGGTGTCACTGCAGAATATGAAGGCGCTGAGGCCACTCAGGCGGGTACTTATACAGCCAAAGTGAAACTGAACTACGATCAGGATAACTTCAGTGAGCCGACACTCCAGAGAGAATATGAATGGTCTGTCAAGAAGGCGGTATACGACATGTCTGAAGTCCGCTGGGACTACACTGAAGGATTCGTATATGACGGCACAGAGAAGTGCGTAACGCTTACAGGTCTTCCGCAGGGGGTGACAGCTGTCTGTGAAAACAACAGAGCAGTGAACGCAGGGATCTACACTGCTTCCGCTTTGCTCGGCTACGATGAAGTCAATTTTGAAAAGCCTGCGGATATCACTCCTTGTGTATGGGAGATCGAGAGAGCTGTGATTGATCCGCTGAAACTCGAATGGTCAGGATATGACAGGTTCATATATGACGGCGAGCCGAAATCCGTCCGCATACTCAATCTGCCTGAAGACGCAGAGGTCGAATATGACGGAGCGGAGGAAACACCTGCGGGTAAGTATCTTGCCAGAGCCGCTGTGGTCGGCAACTACAGATCAGCAGGTCCTGTTGAGTATGAGTGGGAGATCACCAAAGCCTCATACGACATGGGCGCTGTCAGATGGGATTATGAGAAACCGTTCGAATTCGACAGAGAGCCTCACACCGTAGAGCTTACAGGCGTTCCGGAAGAGCTTGAAGTCAGATACCGCAACAACACCGGCATCTCCGCGGGTGATTATCTGGCATTCGCTTTATTCGTCAATCCGGATACACACAACTACTTTACCCCTGACGATATGACTCTGGGATGGACCATCAAGAAGAAGGTCCTGGATATGTCAGGCGTAAAATGGGATTATACAGGCGCCTTCACATATGACGGCGAGAACAAGAAAGTAGAGCTGACAGGGATCCCTGAAGGCCTCCATGTAGATTATGAGAACGCCAGCGCTTTCAACGCGGGAGTATATAACGCTCACGCAGTGCTTGAATTTGACTCGGATAATGTTATCGCCCGCCAGCCGGCGGACTGCCAGTGGAAGATCGACAGAAGGAGAATGGATATTTCCGGCGCTTACTGGGATTATGATCAGGCGTTCACCTATGACGGCATCGAGCACAGCATCTATCTGGCAGGACTGCCTGAAGGCATCAATGTAGAATACCAGGGCAACCACAGGATAGACGCCGGAAAGTACCTGGCGACTGCAGAGCTGACACCGAGCGATCCTGTCAACTATGAAGTTCCGGAGATGAGCGGCTGCACATGGGCGTTCAACAAAGCACAGATCGAGAAGAATGATCTCGAGTGGACAGACTGTTCAGATTTTGTATATGACGGAACGGATAAGACTGTAGAGATCATCAGCGACCTCGGAGACGATGTCAATGTAGAATACGCGTTCAATACGCATCACACTGCAGGCAGATATTACGCCAAGGCGATATTCACTGCGGTAGATTCAGATAATTACCTGCCTCCGAAGCCTCTTGGCTATTCATGGAGCATCGCTAAGGCTGATCCGGACATCACGGGAGCTGTATGGGATTACACCAGCGCGTTCACATATGACGGAAGCAAGAAGAGTGTAAAATTGGTCGGCGTACCGGAAGGTGTACATGTATCCTACTCAAATGCTTCTGCGACAGACGCCGGAGACTATACCGCTATAGCGAAGTTCAGCGTTTCGGATACTGTCAATTACAATACAAGTATTCCTGATATGACTCTCGACTGGAGCATCGAGAAGGCGGAGTATGATCTGAGAAACGCAAAATGGCAGGAAGAGAGACGCTTCACATATGACGGAACAGAGAAGTCAGTGGTGATCGAAGGGCTTCCTGACGGTCTTGATCCTTTATACAGCGGCAACAGAGCTGCTGCCGCGGGCCTTTATATGGCCGAGGTTGCTTTCGACTACGATGATAAGAATTACGAGAGACCTGAATTCCGCGAATGCAGATGGGAGATCGACAAAGCTGCTGTAGACGTCACAGGCATCGAGTGGAACTACGAGAAACCTTTCGTATATGACGGTACTGAGAAGGTCGTATACGCGCACGGTGTTCCTGAAGGCTGTTATGCTGTTTACGGCAATACAAGAGCCAGCAACGCCGGCACATATGTAGGGACTCTCGAAGTCAGACCTGAGGATACGGACAATTACACCCCGACCAGACTCGAAAATGTGACCTGGAGGATCGGAAAGGGCAGCTATGATATGTCCCATGCTTACTGGGATTATGAGAGACCTTTCACATATGACGGAACCGAGCACAAGGTCATTCTGAAAGGACTTCCTGAAGGCGTTACCCCGACATACAGGAACAATACAGCAACAGACGCGGGAACATATGAAGCAAGTGTAACATTCAGAGCTGCTGACGAGAGGAACTATCAGGTGCCTGAATTTGAGAACTGCGTATGGACTGTTGCCAAAGCGGACTACGATATGTCGTCCGTACAGTGGAATTACAGCGGAGAGTTCAGCTATACGGGCAGGATGCACGAAGTAGAACTCAGAGGACTTCCTGAAGGAGTCAGAGCTGTTTATTCCGGCAATGCCGCGGCTGAGACCGGAGTCTATGAGGCTTCCGCTGATCTGATCCCGTTCGATCAGAGCAATTACAACAAGCCTGAAGTCAGCAGCTGCAGGTGGCAGATCGTCAAGGCAGACTATGAGATGTCTGCTGTCAAGTGGGATTATTCTGATGCCAAGGTATATAACGGCAGGACCCAGAGCGTGATGCTCGAGCAGCTGCCTAACGGAGTCAGCGCTGATTACAGGGACAACGAAGCTGTCGCTGCCGGAAAATATACTGCCAAAGCAATCCTGAGAGTATCTGATGAGGCCAACTACAATGTTCCGAGCGTACAGGACTGCGACTGGGAGATCATCAGATCAGACTACGACATGTCCGGGGCGGAGTGGGATTACCAGCCTGGATCATTTACATATGACGGAGACAGGAAGAAGGTCGAGTTGTTCAACCTTCCTGAGAACGTAATTGCTGACTACGAAGGGAATACCGGCTTCCTTGCCGGAGACTATCTGGCGACCGCGTCGTTCCGCACATCGGATTCCAACTTCAACGCGCCTGAGAGCATCACTTTCCCATGGAGCATAGGCAAGGCAGAATACGATATGTCCGCAGTGAGCTGGGATTATACCAATGAATTCGTATATGACGGCACACCTAAGAGGGTAGAACTCACAGGTATTCCTGAGGGCATCAGCGTCAATTACGAGAACAATACTGCAACTGACGCAGGTACTTATACCGCTGTCGCCAACTTCATGACGAACACCGGCAATTATGAGGTGCCTGAACCAATGAGCTGCAGCTGGACTGTCAGAAAGGCTGATCCGGATATCCGCAGACTCAGATGGGATTACTCGCAGCCGTTCGTTTATGACGGCAGCGTCATGACCGTTGAGCTTGCCGGGATCCCGGAGACACTGACAGCATCATATACAGGAAATGCCGCGGACATTGTGGGAACATACACCGCGCACGCAGATCTTATCCCGGTCAACCCTGACAACTACAATGTCCCTTCGATCGCGGACTGCAGATGGAACATCGTCAAGGCAGAATATGACATGTCTGACGCGAGATGGACCGGGGATATGAGATATGTATATGACGGTACAGAGAAGTCGATATCCCTGACCGGACTCCCTGAAGGAGTAGAGCCTGTATACACAGGCAACGCAGCGGTCGACGCGGGCACTTATACCGCCAGCGCGGAACTCCTCTATGATGAGCACAATTATATTAAGCCTGCAGTAGGCAGCATGGACTGGAGAATCGACAAGGCTGTATACGACATGTCTGAAGTAGCCTGGGATTATACAGACAGTTTCACCTACAACGGAGCTGAGAGAAGCATCGGTCTCAAGGGCCTTCCGGAAGGTGTCACGGCTGCGTATACAGGCAACACAGGAACGAATGTAGGAGAATATGAGGCTTCCGCTGATTTCAGCTACGATGAGAGGAATTACTTCAAGCCTGAATTCGGTCCGGTCAGATGGCGTATAGATAAGGCCGACTCGCCGGTAGATACCAGCAGCATCAGGTGGAACTACACCGGACCATTCTTTTATGACGGAACCCCTAAGAGCGTAGCGCTCGCAGAGAAAGAGATCGGCCAGGGATTCCTCGGAAGACTCCGCGGCAAGAAGCCGGTAATGGAGCTCGAAGGAGTTCCGGAAGGATTTGATGTCATCTATGAGGACAACGTCAAGACAGACGCCGGCGTATATTATGCCAAGGCAAAACTGGTCAACCCTGAAGAATCCAACTACAGGGAGGTCAAGGTCCCAGAGTGCAGGTGGGAGATCCTCAAAGCCGGCATAGATCTGAGCGGAGCACACTGGAACTACAGCGGCGCTTTCACATACGACGGCGAAGAGAAGTCTGTTGAGCTGGAAGGACTCCCGGAGAACGTTGTCGTTACATACACATGCAACTCTTCATCAGCTGCAGGCGAGTATGAAGCTATGGCAGAGATCGAACCGGCTGACCCTGTAAACTATGAGACACCTGAGCCTCTGAAGGGCTGCTGGTGGAAGATCAACAGGGCAAAATACGACATGTCGGGCGCAGAGTGGACATACAGCGACGAATTCGTTTATAACGGCGAAGAGAAGAGTGTCAGTGTTGTCGGCCTGCCGGAAGGAGTCATAGTAGCTGCGTACAGAGGCAATACAGCTATTGACGCGGGTACCTATATCGCGGAAGCAATACTCGATTACAGCAACAAGGACAACTATGAAGAACCGGCGGTCGCCAACCTCAAGTGGACGATCCGCAAAAGGAAGATCAACACATCTGATGTCAGATGGGACTATGATGAGAGCACGCTCTTCATATTCGATGAGAAGCCTAAGAAAGTCTCACTGATAGGTCTCCCTAAGGATGCTGAAGTCGTATATGTAGACAACGTCAAGATCAACGCGGGTACATACACGGCAAGAGCAAGACTGACATACGATACCAGAAACTGCGAGGCAGATGAGATCGCCGATCTCAAGTGGAAGATCGAGAAAGCGAACTACGATACATCGCATGTTTACTGGAGCTATGACAAGCCATTCACCTACGACGCATACGAGAAGAGCATCGTACTCAGGAATGTGCCTAAGTCCATAGACGTGAGATACAGAGACAATAAAGCGACCGCTATCGGAACCTATACCGCAAAGGCATATCTTACATATGACAGCGAGAACTACAACGCGCCGGAGATCGATACTACGATCGACTGGGCGATCGTATCTGCGGACAGGGACAGATAAATCAGTAATATACCATCAGCATAAGAGGAATAATGAACGGCTATCTAGCAGCAATCATTGGACTGGTCCTGTGCTCGACATTCTTCTCGGGCACAGAGACCGCGTTTTCTTCCGTAAGCAAGATCAAGATGAAGAATCTTGCCGCGGATGACAACAAGAGGGCGGCGACGGTTCTCGAGCTGACAGAGAATTTTGACAAGCTCATAACGACCATCCTCGTCGGAAACACAATTTCAAATATCGTCATGACCACCGTGGCTACCGTGTACGGTATCACTACGTGGGGAGCCAGAATAGGTCCGACTGTCGCAACCGTAATGGTCACGATCCTCGTTCTTGTTTTCGGCGAGATCTCACCGAAGATCATCGCGAGAGAATACGCAGAAGAGGTATCACTTTTTCTTGCGCCTTTTGTCAAGGGACTGATCATATTGCTGACTCCGCTGACTTTCATATTCATGGGACTCAAGGTCCTTCTCAAGAAGATTTTCGGCAAGAATACCGAACCTGAATTTTCTGAGGATGAGCTTCTGACTATCGTTGAGGAAGCCGAACTGGGCGGAGCGATCGGGGAAGAGCAGAGTGAGCTTATCTCCAACGCCATCGAGTTCAATGATATAGAGGCGATAGATGTGCTCACTCCGAGAGTAGATATCGTTGCGATAGAGAAAGGGACTCCGGTCGCGGAGATCAAGCAGGTTTTCCGCGAATCCGGTCTGTCAAGGCTGCCTGTATACGAGGATGACCTTGACAACATTATCGGCGTTATCAATCAGAAAGACTTCTACAACAAGAACGTCAGGACGATCAAGGATGTAGAGAAGATCATCAAACCGGTCGCCTATGTCGCGGAGACCCTCAAAGCAGCTGTGCTGCTTCGCAAGATGCAGGCGAAGAAGACTCATATCGCTATCGTTGTAGACGAGTACGGCGGGACTACCGGGCTTGTAACGCTTGAGGACATCATCGAGGAGATCGTCGGAGATATCTACGACGAGCATGATGCCGCGGCAAGCAAAGATGTCAGGCCGGAAGGAGAGAATGAGTATCTCGTCGCCGGAGGCGCTGATCTTGAGGATTTCTTCGAGCTCTTTGACGAAGGGATCGAGGCGGATGTCAATACTGTCAACGGATGGGTGATGATCGAGCTCGACCGGCTTCCGAAAGTGGGCGATGAATTCGACTATGAATCCCGTCACAAGATCTTCCATGTCAGAGTCATCAAAGCCGACGCGAGAAGAGCGCTCATGACAAGGATCAAAGTAGAAGACAAACCGGAAGAGGAGTCGTAAGGAGACCACCGCTTAGGATATGCCTGTGATATTCTTGAACCAGTGTCGGTATCTGGGGATTTCTGACAAGAAAAAGTATCCGGAAAGCTATAAATATACACAGAAAGACCTTGAATCTTGAACTTTTGCAGGAATATATGCATTACTGACAAGAAAACTGAATGGTTTTCTTGTCAAAAGCTCATGAGCACTAGGCTAAGTACAAGAAATGGACGAAATATAAGGGTGCAGAGCCCTGCGGAAAGGTTTTATCTTGTCAATGATCATAAAATCAGGCGGTCAGTTCAAGAAATCGCCTGATATCATTCATAAATTACGCAGAAAGGATAGTTACAGCAATGGGATTGATGGAAAAGATCTTCGGAGATCTTAACGCTAAAGAAGTAAGGAAAATCGAAAAGATCGTCGACAAAGTCGAAGCATACGATGAGCAGATGCAGGCGCTTACAGACGAAGAACTGAGAGCTAAAACGGATGAATTCAGAAGCAGGCTCGCGGAAGGTGAGACTCTTGACGACATCCTGCCGGAAGCTTTCGCTGTATGCCGTGAAGGCGCGTGGAGAAGCCTCGGAATGAAGCACTTCAGAGTCCAGCTCATCGGCGGCGTCGTCCTTCATCAGGGAAGGATCGCCGAGATGAAGACCGGTGAAGGTAAGACCCTCGTGGCTACACTCGCCGCATACCTCAACGCGCTCGAAGGCAAGGGCGTACACGTAGTCACAGTCAATGACTATCTGGCAAAGCGTGACGCGGAATGGATGGGGAAACTATACACATTCCTCGGTCTTACCGTAGGATGTGTCATCCACGCGGTTGAAGGACCGGCCCGTCATGAGCAGTATATGGCGGATATCACGTATGGTACGAACAACGAGTTCGGTTTTGACTACCTGCGCGACAACATGGTCACGTACAAAGAGCAGCTGACACAGAGAGAGCTGAATTTCGCGATCGTCGACGAGGTCGACTCGATCCTGATCGATGAAGCGAGGACACCTCTCATCATTTCAGGCAGAGGCGTTGACTCAAGCTCGATGTACAGGAACGCGAATTCCTTCGTCAAGACACTTGTCGAAGAGCAGGATTACAAGATCGAGGAGAAGGACAACCAGATCGCGCTTACCGACGAAGGTGTCAGGATCTGCGAACAGTATTTTGGCATAGACAACTTCTCCGATCCGGATAACATGGAACTCAACCACTATGTTCAGCAGGCGCTGCGTGCCAACTACCTCATGAAGAGGGATGTTGACTACATCGTCAAGGACGGCGAGATCCTGATCGTCGATGAATTCACAGGACGTCTCATGTACGGCCGCCGCTTCTCGAACGGTTTGCATCAGGCTATCGAGGCGAAGGAGAATGTCAAGGTCAGATCCGAGTCCAAGACGCTTGCTACGATCACACTGCAGAACTATTTCAGGATGTATCAGAAGCTGTCGGGAATGACGGGTACTGCCAAGACAGAGGAAGACGAGTTCAGAGATATCTACAACATGGACGTTGTCGTTATCCCGACCAACAGACCGGTCGTCAGAGCGGATAAGGAAGACTCTGTATACGCGCATCAGAAAGGCAAGTATAAGGCGATCGTCAACCGGGTCGTCGAGGCACACCAGACCGGACAGCCTGTACTGGTCGGTACGATCTCGATCGAGATATCCGAGCTTATCAGTAATATGCTCAAAAAGCGCGGGATCAAGCATAATGTACTCAAGGCGAAGCACCATGAGCAGGAAGCTGAGATCGTCGCTGAGGCAGGACGTCTCGGAGCGGTCACCATCGCGACGAACATGGCCGGCCGTGGTACCGATATCATACTCGGCGGAAACCCTGATTTTGAAGCCCGCCGTATCATGAGAAAAGAAGAATACACACCTGAACAGATCGCTTTCGCGACAGGGTTCGAGAAGTCTGATGACCCTGACATGATCGTCGCCAGACAGAGATACAACGAACTGCACGATGAGATCAAAGCGGAGAGAGCGGCAGAGCAGGAGAAGGTAAGAGCTCTTGGCGGACTCTGCATCGTAGGTACAGAGAGACATGAATCGAGACGTATCGACAATCAGCTGAGAGGACGTTCCGGACGTCAGGGAGACCCTGGTACGACTCAGTTCTTCATCTCGCTCGAGGATGATCTGATGAGACTGTTCGGCGGAGAGAGGATGCAGCATGTGATGGAGAGGGTTGGTCTTGATGAAGCCGAACCGCTCGAGGCAGGAATGCTTTCGAGGTCCATTGAAGGTGCTCAGAAGAAAGTCGAGGGCAAGAACTTCGGTATCAGAAAATACGTCCTCCAGTACGACAATGTCATGAACAAGCAGCGTGAGATCATCTACGGACAGAGACGTATGGTCCTTGACGGAGAAGATGTCAGCGGATACATCCGGAACATGACATACGAGCTGATCGACGGCATCATCGATCCTGTAGTGTTGGAATCAAGATACCCGGAAGAGTGGGATCTTAAGAGGATCTCTGACGGACTTGAGCAGATCACGCCTAATGTAAGAGACAGACTGAGATTCGATGATCCTGAATACATCAGCGGACTCGATGAGCAGCAGCTCAGAGACGATGTCAAGGCTGTGTTCGATGAGCTCTACGATGAAAAAGAAGCTGAGATCGGCACGGAGCAGATGCGCGAAGTCGAGAGAATGATCCTCCTCAGAGTAGTAGACAACCGCTGGATGGATCACATCGACGCGATGGATCAGCTCAAGGATGGTATCGGACTCAGAGGTATCGGACAGCAGGATCCTGCAGTCGCATATGCTCAGGAAGGCTTTGCGATGTTCGAAGAGCTGGTCGCAGACATCAGAGAAGAGACTGTCAAGTACTGCTACAATGTAACAGTAACGACTAAAACAGAGAGAAGGAATGTCGTCAGCGGAAGGACTTCAGCGGCAAAGGAAGACTATAAGGACGACAGCCAGTCTTCAGGCGGCAGGGGCGGACGCGGAAATATGCCGGGCGCTGCTCCTAAAGCAGACAAGACAGGCAAACAGGAGACGATCAGGCGCGATATGCCGAAGGTCGGCAGAAACGATCCGTGTCCGTGCGGATCCGGAAAGAAGTATAAAAACTGCTGTGGACGGTCCTGACAGGAGAGGAGGTATCTGCTGTGGGTATAATAATTGTAATAATAATCGTCGTTATAGCTTTGTTTGTTGCTTTGAGCTATAACTCGCTGGTCAAAGAAAAAAACCGCATCGAGCTGGCTGAGCAGGAACTGATGAAATACGAAGAGTCCGGCACTGCCGAGGATATCGACAATGCCAGAAAGTATCTGACTGCAGTGCTCAGAGACTATAACAACAAAGTTGAAAGATTCCCGACCAGCATTGTGGCTAATCTGTTCAACTTCCCTAAGATGCATACAGAAGATTTCGATGAAGGACTCTGATGGAGGCTGACATGAACAAGGACACCTATTGCAGATCTTTTAAGGCCAGAGTGGCTGCGGTACTCGGTATCGCGGCGCTGATCTTAATGATGCTTCCGGTATCGCTTGATGATGCTTATGCCGCGGACAACACGATGATGACGGAGAGGTATGATGTCACAGTCGATGTTGCCGAAAACAATACGTACGACTATCATGAACATCTTGATATGTATTACATCACCCCTCATCACGGTATCTACAGATATATACCGATGCAGGGTTATAAGATAAGCGGCATCAAGGTTCCGGGTTATGATTATGAGACTTATACTCAGAACGGATACAAGGTCGTCAAGATCGGGAGCGGCAGCTATACACTGACGGGAGAGAATCCTTATGACATCATGTACAACATCATGATGTATGAGGATGAGAATACAGAAAAGGATATGCTCCTGCTCAATCTGGTCCCGACCGACTGGGAGACAGATATCGCAGAATCGGTCTGCACCATCAATCTTCCTAAGGAAGCCGATCTGAGCAAAGTTCAGGTCTTCTCCGGTCCTTACGGGACTGAAGGAAATGAAGATAATTCGGTGGTCGAGACTTCCGCTGACGGTAAGACCGTCACCATCACTACTCAGGATATACCGGCGCATCACGGCGTGACCATGACGCTCGAGCTGCCGCAGGGATACTGGGTAGGCGCCGCGGAATTCGGCAGCCTGAGCTTCTTCCACATCATTCTGTTCGCTCTCGGACCTATCGGAGCAGCGATCCTGTGGTATCTCTACGGCAGAGATGACCACATGACGAAAACGCTGGAGTTTTACCCTCCTGACGGGCTGACTCCGGGGGAGATCGGATACATAATAGACGGCAACGCAGACCAGAAAGATCTTATCTCTACCATCGTATATATGGCTGACAAGGGCTATCTGATGATAGAGGAGAAGAGCCGGAAAGAGTTCGAGTTCACTGCTCTGCATGAGCCGGGAGATGATGAACCGGAATATGTATATACGATGTACAAGGGTCTGTTCCCGGGCAAAACCAGAACCCGGAGCAGCCGGAAACTCGGCGTAAACTTCGGCAGGAAGTACGAGAGCGCCAGGGAGCAGCTCACCAATATGTTCCAGGGCAGCAAGTCGATGTACAGAGGAGAGTCGGTGACAGCAAGAGTATTCGGCGGGATCGCTGCGGTCATGCCTTCGCTGGCTTTCAGTATGTGGGCATCGGTCAATGGTGACGATCTGGGAATGTTCGGGGCTGCCTGGGCGGGAGTCCATGTACTGATCACGCTCTGGCTGATGTGTTCTGTATATGATAAGATCCGCTCAACCTCAAAGATCAAAACGGTCCTGAAGAGTCTTGCGGCAGTGTGGTTCTTCACAGTAGGGGTCTGCTTCCTTCCGCTGATGTCGGACGCACTGACTTATACTAGCAGAGCCAAGGCAGCTGTGATCGTAGCATATCTTATTTTCGGAACGATCATAGCGATCTTCTTCAGTGTCATATCTATCGCGAAGAAGAGCAGTTATACAGCTCTCCTCGGAAGAATACTCGGATTCAGAGACTTCATCAAGACAGCTGAGCTCGATAAGCTCAATGAGCTCGTTGAGCAGGACCCTGAGTACTTCTACCACATCATGCCATATGCGTATGTATTCGGGCTGAGCAGCAGATGGATCAAGAGATTTGAAGATATTCCGATCGTCCAGCCGCACTGGTACGGAGGACATACTTCCTTCGACAGATGGGATTACTATATGATGGGACGCATGATGAGCGACTGCTCAGCCAGCGTCAGAGATAATATCGTCATTCCGTCGAGCAGCTCAGGCGGAGGAGTATTCGGCGGCGGTTCCGGCGGAAGCTCGGGCGGCAGCAGCTGGAGCGGCGGAGGCGGCTTCAGCGGAGGCGGCTTCTCAGGCGGCGGCTCCGGAGGCGGAGGCGGCGGCGGATGGTAAAGCCCGGACCGGGCTCCGGAAGCCATACAGAAGATAGACAGGTATCCATGAAAAAGAAATATATAATATTCGATTTTGACGGGACATTGTGCAATACGAACGACATCATCGTTGAATCCTGGCAGGCTTCTTTTGAGCATTTTCTGGGCCATTCTCTTCCGAGGCGTGATATAGAAGCGACATTCGGCGAGGTGCTGAGGCACACGATCAGCAGGCTGATACCGGATGCTGAGCCGGAAGAGGTAGTGGAGTATTACCGCGCTTATCAGAATGCCCACCAGGAGGGTACGGTGCATGTGTTTGACGGAGTCAGAGAGCTTCTGACTGAGCTCAGAAAGCGCGGATGCAGGATCGGTGTGGCCACATCCAGGACTGCGTTCAGCCTGCATAACTATCTTCGCCAGTTTGACATGGAAGACCTGATCGATGAGATCATCACGGTGAACGATGTCACGAGACACAAGCCTGATCCGGAATCTGTCACTGCAACGCTCAGGAAACTCGCGGGGTGTGAAGACAATAACGGAGAGCTTCCGGAGGATATTCTCAGTCAGGCAATGATGATAGGGGATACCAAGTATGATGTCGGCTGCGCCAATAACGCGGGGGTCGACAGCGTGCTCGTCGGATGGAGCCATTATATAGATGAAGAAGATATGGCCGCCGCGGGATTTGAACCAACATACAGAATCAATGATCCGGCGGAAATGCTGGATCTCATATAGGAGGAGTAATGATACAGCTTGATGAAATAAGAAGCCAGCTTCCTGCTCTGCTTGAGCAGATCGAGGAAGTGGGAGGTTATCTTTGACCCGGAGGGTCTGACTAAGAAGATCCGGGATCTCGAAAGGGAGAGCCTCAAACCGGGGTTCTGGGATGATCAGAGAAAAGCCGGCAGATTACTCAAAGAAAAGAAGTCGCTCGAGGATCGTCTGAATGCTTACACCAGGCTTTCAGAGGAAGCTGCTGAGATGCCTGATCTTTTAGACATCGCGGAAGAACTGGAGGATGAGGAAGAAGCAAAGGCTGTCATCAGGAGTTTTGACCGCGTCAAAGATGAGCTCGAAGACCTGAAGACAGGGATGCTGCTGTCCGGAAAATACGACAGCCGGGATGCTATACTCAGCATACATTCAGGAACGGGCGGAGTAGATGCCAATGACTGGGCTGAGATGCTCGAGAGGATGTACCTGAGATACTGTGAGAAGAAGGGTTTCAGGACCAGGATCCTTGACCGGCAGGATGATGTGGATTACGGGATCAAGAGCTCGACGATTCTTGTACAGGGCGACAATGCGTACGGAATGCTGAAATCCGAGACCGGAGTGCACAGACTCGTCAGAATATCCCCGTTCAACGCTATGGGCAAGAGACAGACTTCCTTCGCGGCTGTCGAAGTCGTTCCGGACATTGGTGACGACATAGAGGTCAATATCAACCCGCAGGATCTTAAGATCGATACCTACAGATCCGGCGGAGCAGGCGGGCAGCATGTCAACACTACGGATTCTGCTGTAAGGATCACACATATTCCTACCGGTATCGTGGTCACATGCCAGAATGAACGCTCTCAGATTATGAACCGCGAGGTGGCAATGAAGATCCTTGTCTCCAAGCTTACCAAGATCGCTGAGGAAGCGCACAAGGAGAACCTGAACGAGATCAAGGGAGACCAGTCTATGGCGACATGGGGTTCTCAGATCAGGAACTACGTGTTCCAGCCATATACTCTCGTCAAGGATACAAGAACCGGAGCCGAAGTCGGTAATGTAGACGCAGTCATGGACGGAGATATCGATATCTTCATCAGAGCAAAACTGTCACAGGACGCGTCTCAGGCGAACTGATCCCCGGGAGCGGCAGATTTCAGGCACAGCAGACTATGCTCAGAGTATATGCAGGCAGAGAGAATATAGATAAAGAACGTTTCATCTACAGCAATATCACGGGTGAGGCGATCGTTATCGTACCTAACCAGTATACACTGGTTGCAGAAGAGCAGGCCCTGAGAATAACAGGCAGGGACTGCCTTTTTGATATTGAAATAATGTCAATGAACCGCCTCGGACTCAGGCTGCTTGCTGAGCAGGGCAGAGAATCTGTCAGAATGCTCGACAGATTCGGCAGATTCATGCTGCTTACGAAGATCATCAGGGAGCATATGGATGAGTTCGAACTGTTCCGCAGATCCGCCGGGAAGCAGTCCTTCACTAATATGCTCAGCGATTTTATCTCTGAATTCAGGCAGAACGAGTGCACTCACCGGAAGGCCGCAGAAATGCTTGATGATGAAGCGGCAGACCCGATACTCAGATCCAAGCTCCGCGAAGTCATGAATGTGATGGATGCCTATGAAGAGGCGACCGCGGACAAATACATGGACTCAGAGGAGTATATCGACGATTATATCGGTGCCATAGCAGGATCCGCTATGCTGAAGGGCAAGACGATATGGATCTACGGATATGACAGCATAACCCCGAAGTTCGCAAGGGCATGTCTGAAACTGGCCAAGGCAGCAGATTCCGTCAGTTTCATCATTAACAGGAGCGGTGAATTTCTGGGCGAGTCGATAGAAGCGATGTTCAGGAGGAGCTGCAGTGAGCAGGGGATCGATTTCTCGTGCGAGGAGATAGGCCGGGAATATGAGCTGTCCAAAAGCGCGACTGTCCGTGCGATAGAAAAAGGGCTTTTCGCGAATGTACCTGAGCCGGCAGGCTTTGCGCCTGAGGATCTTACAGTTGTATGCGCTGCTAATCCGTACTACGAAGCTGAGAGCGCGGCTGCGTATATCTGGCATCTTGTGAGGGATCTTGGCTACAGGATGAGAGAGATCCAGGTGATCGCCAATGACGAAGGCTCGATGCACCCGATCATCAAAAGAGTCTTCGGTGAATACGGCCTTCCGGTCTTTATGGATTCAGCAAGAGATATCACAGACACAGCACCGGTGAGTTTTATAGTCAATCTGCTGTGGTTCATGATATACAACAGTAATTCACAGTACCTGTTTGCCATGCTCAAGACCGGTCTGGCAGGAGTGCCGGATGAACTGACGGAAGACCTTGAGAATTATGCCCGCAGCTATCATATCAGAGGCACGATGTGGGACAGGGATTTCCGGTATGGTGAGGAGGCTCTCGGCACCAGGTCGTTCAACGAACTCAACGGACTCCGCGCTGAGATATCCGCGAAGACCGGCCGGCTGAGAGACCTTGCTTCTGATCCGGATATGTGTGTTAGAGACTTCGTATCCGGACTCAGGGATTACCTTGAAGATATCTGGGAACTCTCCCGCGAGGTGCAGAAAATGGCTGATGAAGAGGAGGCTGCCGGCCTGATCGATGAATCGCAGCGCACCGTGGAGAGCTATAACAAAGCAATGGAAATGCTCGGTCAGATCACTGAGATCATGGGAGACACAGTACTGGATCTGACAGAGTTTACAGAGATATATGTTGCGGGACTCACTAACGTAGAAGTAGGCGTGATCCCTCCGGCGGCCGACGGGCTGTCCGTGGGGACGATGATCAGGACACGCCCGCGGCCGATCCGCGCCGCAGTCGTACTCGGCGCAAACGAAGGCACACTCCCTATGCAGCCTTCGCCGGAGGGACTGTTCTCCGTAGATGAAACGAGATACTTCGAAGAACAGGGGTTTGAACTGGGAGCGCTGAGGAAGATCAGACAGAGCGAAGAAAATGCCGCGATGTACCGGATGATGTCAAAGCCATCCGAGAAGCTCTATATAAGCTGGTCACTGACAGACTCAGACGGGAATGAAGCACTTCAGTCATCTGTCATAGACTCTCTTATGATGCTGTTCCCGGAAGCCAAGGTCCGCAAAGACGTAGTCAGCGCGGGCTGGAGCAGCTCGCTTATCAATACTCCGGAAGAGTCCATGCGGCACCTCATAGACCGCATCAAGGACCGGAATGCCCCGGATGAGCCGGATCCGCTGACGCGCGCGATGATCGCGTGGTATGACGCAAAACGCACCGGGGAACTCAGGAGAATGCTTGCGGCCGCCGCGGACGAGAACGAGCCGGCACCGCTCGGAAGGAAGATCGCGCAGAAGCTTTTCGGGAGATCAGACGGATCGCTCGTACTGAGCGCCAGCTCGATCAGCGGTTACTTCGAGTGCCCGTTCCGCTACTATGTTGAACGCGGCCTCAGACCTCGTGAAGAGCGGGATTTCTCAAGCGATCCGAGATCGATCGGAGACGCATACCATGAATGCCTCATGAGTGTGGCAAGGCGTCTCCTCGGCGACAGGGAGATCCTGTCCGCTGTTGCCGGCATAAGAAAGGCCCGTGCTGAGGGAGAAGATGAGGCGTCCGGCGCGGACGAAGATGTATACGCCCTGATAGAGAAGATGGTCGACGAGGAACTCTCGCGGATAGCGTCAGAGTATCAGGGAGGTCTGTTCGTCTCTGCCGGAAGCGAGAGGTACAGGATGGACCGTATCCGCGAGATATGTACCGGCGCGGCAAGAGCGATGGCAGACCAGTTGTCAGCAGACAGTGTGCTGGATGCTGTTTTTGAAGAGGATTTCGGGCGCAGAGGTATGTTCGAGCCGGTCACGCTGGAGATCGGCGGGCAGAAAGTATACGTCGAAGGCAAGATTGACCGCTCTGATATACTGGATGTCGATGGACAGAAACGTGTACGCATCATAGACTACAAGACGGGCAGCGACAGTCTCAACGTGTGGAAGATGCGTAACGGTTACAAGATGCAGCTGATGATCTACATGATCTCCGCCTCGTCGAGAGACCTGGAACCTGCCGGTCTGTTTTACTTCAATATCAAGGATCCGATAGAAGGCATCGATAATAAGTCTGCGAAAGCCGCCGCTGCGGTCGCGGACAGACAGCCGGGCGACACCTACAAACTCAGAGGCAGATTCATAGATGACCCCGGTGTGCTTGAGGCAATGCCGGCAGAGATGCTCACAGGCGGCAGATCGGAGAAGGACAGGCGGATCAGCCGCGAGGACTATGAGAGTCTTAGACACGATGTCCTGCAGAGGATAGAGGAGACCGCGGAAGGCATACTGAAAGGGGACATCGGGATACATCCGTTCAAAGACGGAGGAAGGCTTGCGTGTACATACTGCAGTTATAAGCCGGTCTGCAGACGTGACCGCGAGTACACACGCAACACCGCCCGCGAGATAGGGCCGGAACCGAAAGAAGAAAAAGAACAGGATAACTGATGGCGATAGATGTTATTTCAATAGGGAGCAGCAGCTCCGGCAATTCATATATAATATTGGCCGGCGGCAGGACGATCCTGCTCGATGCCGGGCTGACGGCAAAACGTATACTCGGCGCTCTTGAGCATTTTGACATAAGCCCTGAGGAGGTAGACGCTGTCCTCGTTACTCATGAGCATACGGATCATTCCAAAAGCATACGGGCCATAAGCCGCAAATGCCCGCGCGCTGTATTCTATGCCAGCCGCGGAACTGTTGAAGGCGCAGGTAATTTTATCTATGTTCCTGAAGACAGACTGAGGATCATCAGGGCCGGAGACTCTTTTGTGCTGAGACCGGTGAACACAGAGCGCGATGGAGCTGATAACACGGCCCCCGCCGGTGCGCCGGATGTAGTGATCGGCACTTTTCCTCTGAGCCATGACGCGAGAGAGCCGGTAGGCTTCACTGTGAGATGCGGCAGGAACAAACTGGCTGCTGTCACTGATACCGGGACGATAACCGAAGAAATCTTTGAAGCTGTTTCAGATGCTGACAAGTTTATCTTTGAGGCGAATCATGACGAACATCTGCTGATGTTCGGAGATTATCCCTACATGCTCAAGCAGCGTATCAAAAGCGACTTCGGACATCTTTCCAATGAATACGCGGGAGCCGTGCTGGCCAGGATCCTGAGTGCTTACTACGAGAGACTTCATCCGCAGACAGGGATCTATGAGGGCCGGGTCAGCGAGGAGTATATAGATCTGGAGGATGATATTGAATCTGATACTGAAGAAAGTGCAGCCGGGCATGAAACCGTATCGATAATGCTGGCGCATCTCAGCGAGCACAACAATATGCCGCTGTATGCCAGTCAGGCTGTCGAGACAGCGCTTAAGGAAAGCGGATTTATCCGGGGAAAGCACTACAGACTCAGTATAGCCGCAAAAGAAACCCTGACAGTCATGAAATGACCGTCAGGGCATTTTTATTGTTCCGGTTCTGTTTAACGGGGATCACTTTCTCTTCCAGTCAGCGTGATCTCCGCGGGACGAAACCGCTATGTATCCTATGCGGGCGATGCGTCCTTCGAGGCAGGCGTGGCACTCAGCTGCTTCCTCTCCCGTACAGATCTTGCCGTCGTAGAGCAGGTATTTCTCGCGTACATCTTTTGGAGAGAGGCTCGGCATTATTACATTGGCGCCGTGTCTGATGCCTTCCTCTCGTCCGAGAGGATCTATAGTCCCGAGCGCCGTTGTCGCAGGAAGAAGCACCCTCGGGAACATCAGCCTCAGTATCGAGAGGCAATAGAGAGTCTCTTCGCAGCTGCCGTCAGGCATGTCCGCAAAAGGCGTATCCTTGTGATGGATGAAAGGCCCTATCCCGATCATGTGAGGCTCGAGTTCCTTGAGGTACTCAAAATCCTCCGCCAGATAATCATAGGTCTGGTACGGTGAGCCGACCATGAATCCCGCTCCGATCTGGAAGCCGATATCCTTGAGATCCTTCAGGCATCTCTTCCTGTTTTCGATCGTGAGTCCGGAAGGGTGCAGCTTAGCGTAATGCTCAGGCGACGACGTCTCGTGTCTGAGAAGATACCTGTCGGCGCCGGCTTCATAGTAAGCTTCATAAGTTCCGCGCGGGCGCTCTCCGACCGAGAGCGTGACTGCGCAGTCAGGATATCTCCTTTTGATCTCCCGGATCAGTTCGCAGAAAGGTTCATCACGGTAGGTCATGTCCTCTCCGCCCTGAAGGACAAAGGTCCTGAGCCCGAAACTGTAGCCGATCGCGCAGCACTCAAGGATCTCTTCGTCTGAAAGACGGTACCTTTCGGCCTTGTCGTTAGAACGCCTGATGCCACAGTAGTAGCAGTCGTTTCTGCAGTAGTTGGTGAACTCTATGAGCCCGCGAAGAAAGATGTCATGACCGTAATTGGCCACGGCTGTCTCCTGAGCAAGAGCTCTCATGTATTCACTGTCTTCAGGATTGCGGTCTGTGAAAAGTCGCACGAACTCGTCATGCGTCAGAGTCTGCTCTTCTCTGAGCTTGTCAACAAGCGGTTTCAGCGTTCCCATGATATGATACCTCCGCCGAGTACATAATCACCATCATAAACAACTACAGACTGGCCTCGCGTGATGGCGCGCTGAGGTTCATCGAATATGATTCTGACGCAGGTCTCCGAGACAGGTATCACTGTCGCCGGAGCTTCATGATGCCTGTATCTGATCCTTGCGGATGCTCTTAAGTCTCCTGACACAGGCGCCGAAGAGACCCAGTTGAAATGATCCGCGGTCAGCTCCCGCGTAAACAGTTCCTCGTTATCTCCGAGAATCACGCGGTTCCCGGCGGTATCTATATCCAGAACATACGCAGGCTTCTTCAGCGCGAGGCCAAGCCCTTTGCGCTGCCCGATCGTATAGTTGATGATACCCCGGTGTGTTCCCATAACAGTACCGTCGGTACTGACAAAATCTCCCGGCGGATAGTCATGTCCCGTGTAGCCGCAGATGAATGAAGCATAGTCACCGCCGGGGACAAAGCATATATCCTGGCTCTCGCGCTTTTTTGCGTTCACGAGCCCGAGTGAGGAAGCGATCTCTCTGACCTCCGGCTTGGTGAGCCCTCCGAGAGGAAAGAGCGTGCGTGCCAGCTGTTCCTGGGTCAGATCGTACAGAAAATAGCTCTGGTCCTTGCTCAGATCTGTACCTTTACGGAGCATGTATCTCCCGGACGGCGATTTTTCGATGACAGCATAATGCCCGGTAGCTATGCTCAGCGGTGGGAAACAGGAGTCTGCCCCGCAGCCGTTTTGCCCGCAGCCGTCATCATCGCGCAGGAGATCAGCAGCGCTCAGCTGATACAGCCTGTCGAACTTGAGATACTTGTTACAGGCAACGCAAGGGTTCGGCGTCTCTCCGCGCTCATAGGAGCTGACGAACCGGTCGATCACCTCTCGCCTGAAATCCTGCCGCATATCGTACACGACATAGCTGATCCCGAGCCTGTTGGCTACAGCGCAGGCATCCTCGATACTGCTCAGAGAGCAGCACGTCCTGTCAGTTATGCCGATGGTCTCGTTATCAAAAAGTCTCATAGTCGCGCCGGTCACATCATAACCGGCCTCGCGCACGAGGTAAGCCGCAACACTGGAGTCGACACCGCCGCTCATTCCCACAAGAGCCTTTTTCATTGAATAATACCTTTGCCTTCTGTATACCGGCATCTTATGCCGGCGTTGTGAAAAATTTTTCAATAATTATACCATTATGCAGAACAAATAGGTATAATCAGCGGCGGAGGAATCAAAATGCTCAACATTAAAGTTATCTGTGTCGGAAAGTCAAAAGAAAAATACTGGGATGCGGCTTATGCTGAATATCTCAAGAGGCTGAAAGGCTACTGCAGCCCGGAAGTCATAGAGGTGAAGGAGGCGAAACTGCCTGCCAACGCGTCGCCTGCCGACGAGAAAAAAGTCATAGAGACTGAAGGAAGAGAGATCCTCGGCAGGATCGGAAGCGGAGACTGCGTTATCGCTCTGGATATACAGGGAAAAGAACTGTCCTCGGAAGAGATCGCGCGGAAGATTTCGGAAATATCATTTGACTATTCACGGATCAGTTTTATAATAGGAGGAAGCCTTGGCCTGTCTGACGAAGTCAAGAAGAGAGCTGACTTCAGGATGAGCTTCGGAAAGATCACACTTCCGCATCAGCTGGCAAGGGTCGTTCTTCTCGAACAGATCTACAGGGCTTTCAAGATCAATGCCGGTGAGGCATATCATAAGTGATGAGGTGCGCGTAATGGCTAACAGATACAGCAAGAACAATAATTCATCAAAAAGAATAGAAGAGAAGAGCATGCAGAAATATCAGGAGCAGAGAGAGAAGCTCAACACAGGGGCCAAGATCATGGCGTTACTTGTCGCTCTTGCAATGATCGTGACGACGTTCCTTGCCTCCGGAGTATTCTTCTTTGACTAGAGAATCAAAAGAAAGAAGAGGACGGGGCTGACGCCCTGCCGTGAATGATTGAAGCAGCCGGAAGGCTGTTTTTTTTAGTTTTACGGGAGGAAGGACCTGCTGAAGGTTCCTCGCGTCGAAAACTCCGAAACTCCCGGAAAACTGACAACAAAATAACGGATTCGCCTCTGACAGATCAATCCGGACTGCAAATATCGCGTTAATTATGTATTATGTACGGATATTAACATACACTCAATTTAAAAATTAACCTGCTGAATACCTTGAAAATAAAAGGAAAAATGACACATATGACCTTGTTTCAGACTGCGGTTCGATTGTATTTTTGCATTTTGATAATTTATTAACAAACCCACAAGCCGTGGAATTATGGCAATTGATGGCAATCTGTATTGTAAACTAATTGTTTTATTTGATAGAAAACTTCGCTGATATTATAATAATTATATCTAGAATTTTGCGCAAAAACGGATTTTAAATGGTTGCCGTACATTCCATCGGCAGTAGAGGATCACCCTTTCCGGGACTGCGCAGAGGAAGGAAGCAGTTTAAGTTGAAACCAGATATTTGAACATAGAGAGCTTCACAATCCCACCGCTCTGATCCCCAACATTGCGGTAAGGTATTGAAGCTGTTTCTGTGCTGTCAGATAATGATTTCAACGAGAAAGGTTGTTGTTTCAGAAACAGGAGGTGCCTATGGAATTACAGATTCAAGACCTTGTTTCCTCTATCCGTAAAGAAGGGATAGAGGCAGCAGCTACGGAAGCGGAATCTATTATTGCAGAAGCAAAAAAGAAGGCCGAATCTATCGTAGCCGGCGCAAAGGCTGAGGCGCAGCAGTACAAAGAATCATCAGAAAAAGAGATCTCGATTCTGAAAGAAAGTGCTGCAGTCAGTGCTGATCAGGCTAAGAGAGACGCGGTTCTGGCGTTTAAGACAGAGATTCAGGAAGAGTTCCAGAAGATCCTTGCGGCAGATATCAGCAAAGTAGTTTCCGGAGATTCTCTTGGAAAGCTGATTCGCGCAGCGATTTCCGGGGAAGATGTCTCCAAATATGCTGCGGAAGTTTCCGAAGTAAGTGATGCGCTCAAGAGTGAGCTCGCTGCAGAGATCAAAAATGGCCTGGAAATCAAACCGGGTAAGAACGTACAGAATGGATTCCGTCTTGCTGCAAAGGACGGATCCGGCTATTTCGACTGTTCAGATGATGGAATCATGGAGATGCTGATGCCATACTTCAGAGATCTGGATTTCCAGTAAAGAAGGAGGCGCAGTATGGCTTCATATTATTATCTGATTGCCAGCCTGCCTGAGCTTAGAGCAGATGGGGATATGCCGTTAACCTACAGCGAATTCCTGTCATGCTGCCAGTCAAATGTGAGTGAATCCGTTTATCAGCTTCTGAAGGATCTCACGATTTCTTCTACGGAAGGTCCCCTCGTATCCGAGTGGTCACGCTTTTACGGGATGCTGACAAAGGAACTGAATTATCAGAGAAGTATGAATCTCGGTAAGAGCTATTCATCAGCCTTTGATAAAGATGGTCAGATTTCCCAGGTAGTTGCTGCCGCACTGACTGCAAAGAATCCGCTGGAAGCAGAAAGGGTTCTGCTGGAGTGCGAATTTGAGACTCTTGATTCATTGGTCGGACTGCATATGTTTGATGACTATGTTCTGTTCGGCTATGCGATCAAGTTGAAACTGCTGGAGCGTCTGAACTGTTTCGAGCAGACGAAGGGCAAGGCTGAATTCAATTCCCTGTTCACAGGGATACAGCAGCGCGTTTACAGTTTGTAACAGGAGTGTTATATGAAAACAGAAACAGGATATGTAGCCGGAGTCAACGGTAACCTTATCAAGGTTGATTTCGATGG